>JAEDGJ010000227.1 GCA_016297585.1 Clostridiaceae bacterium | reverse complement strand
ACTGGCTTTTCGCGGCCAATTCCCTCGTGACGCTCTCGCTGCACCGCTCCATTGCGCGGAGCCGCGGCATCCGGCCCCTGCGCGCGGAGCTTCTGTTCTCCGTCGTGGTCGCCGTCGCCGTGACCGTCGCGATCCGCTGGGTCGGGATGCTCGTCATCAACGCGCTTCTGATCCTTCCGGCGGCCGTTTCCCGCAATATTACGGGTCGGATGGGCCGGTTTACGCTGTTTTCCGTGCTGATCGCGCTTTTCTGCGGGTTTGCGGGCTGCATCGGGGCATACTATGCAGGCTGCGCCGCGTCCGCGCTGATCGTGCTGTGTTTGGGCGGCTGTTTTGGGCTTTCCATGCTGGTACACACCAGAGATTAGCAAAATATACAAATAAATTTCCTAAGATTGAGCAAAGATCGTATAGAAATCATTTGACAAACGCGCGCACTCGTGGTAATCTATTGCTAGCACTCGAGAGTGATGAGTGCTAACGCGTCCGGGAAAGGAGGTCCGTTCGCGTGAAGCTGAGCGATCGAAAAAAGCAGATTTTGAAGGCTGTCGTGGATGACTACATCCAGACGGCGGAGCCCGTAGGGTCGAAGGCCATCGCGGTGCGGCTGACCACGCCGGTATCGTCGGCAACGGTCCGCAACGAGATGTCGGAGCTGGAGAACTTAGGGTATCTCGAGCAGCCGCACACGTCGGCGGGACGCGTTCCGTCCCATGCGGCGTACCGGCTGTATGTGGATGAGCTGATGAGCCGTTACCAGATGACGGCGCAGGATATGACGGAGGTCCGGCACGCGCTGGGACTCCGGATGCGGGAGCTGGACCGCCTGATCAGCGAGGCGGGGCGAATGGTTTCCGAGCTGACGCACCACACGGCGATCGCGCTGACGCCCGCGGCGGAAACCGAAAGCGTGCGGCGCTTCGAGGTCATTGCCGTCGAGAAGACGACGGTGGTGCTCGTCCTGGTCACAAGCTCCGATCAGATCAAAAACCGAATCTGCCGCCTGAACGTGCCGCTGTCGGACTTTGAAGTGGCTGCGGCGAACCGGGCGCTGAACAACTATTTTACGAACATCCCGCTGGGGGATATGAACGGCGAACGGATTACCCGCGCAGAGGTGGAAACCGGCGCGGAGATCTCGGAGCTGTTGGTGGCGGCCATCGATTTTGCCGCCGACGTCTTGAACCGGATCCTGAACCGGGATCTGTATCTGGCCGGCGCGGCGCAGCTGCTGCAATACCCCGAATACCGCGACGTCGACCGCGCGAGGGCGCTTCTCGAGTGCCTGTCCGACCGGGAGACACTGCAGAAGCTGCCGGCTCCGCAGCCGGGAGAGACGATGAGAATTTCCATCGGAAGCGAAAACGGCGTCGAGCCGCTCGCCGACGCGTCGGTCGTCGTCTCCGCCTATGAAGCGCCGCACGGCGCCAAGGGTCTGATCGGGATTGTCGGACCGACGAGAATGGACTATGCAAAGGTCTGCGCGAGGCTTGAAAAATTTGCCGAAGGGCTTTCGCGGATGCTGACCGAACAGGAGGGAACGGAGGATCAACATGGAGAAGGAAAATAAGGTTCCGTGCGGAAACACGCCGGAGGAAACGGCGGATATGCCGGAAAAGGAAGTCAAAACGGAAGAAAATCCTCCGGAAACCGCAGAAAAGGAGTCCGCAGAAGTGCGAAAGCTGAGCGAAGAGAAGAAAAAGCTGGAGGCGGAGCTTGCCGATACGCAGGATAAGTACCGCCGGATGCTTGCCGAATATGACAACTTCCGCAAACGAAGCGCCCGCGAACGCGACGGCATCTATGCGGACGCCGCGATGGCGACCGTCGCCGCGATGCTGCCGGTGCTCGACAACCTCGAGCGCGCGCTGGCCGTCGAAACCCAGGACGAAGCCTTCAAAAAGGGTGTGGAGATGACCGCCAAGCAGTTTTATGACTGCCTCGAGAAGCTCAAGGTCGCCGAGATCCCCGCGGAGGGCGAGCAGTTCGATCCGGAACGCCACAATGCCGTGATGCACGTCGAGCAGGAGGGCGTCGATGACAATACGATCGTCGAGGTTTTCCAGAAGGGCTTTTCGATGAACGGCAAGGTCGTCCGCCACGCGATGGTTAAGGTTGCAAACTGACGTCCGGACACCGCGTGCACACCCCCCAAAAAAGGGCGCGGCGGACGTTTTGAAATAGAATGGCTGCTTTATTTTTGATTTGAAAGGATGCTTTGAATATGTCTAAGATCATTGGTATTGACCTCGGTACTACCAACTCCTGTGTCGCCGTTATGGAAGGCGGCGAGCCTGTTATCATTGCGAACGCGGAAGGCATGCGCACCACGCCGTCCGTCGTCGCGTTCTCCAAGACCGGCGAGCGTATGGTCGGTCAGGTCGCCAAGCGCCAGGCCATCACCAACCCCGAGCGCACCATCTCTTCCATCAAGCGTGAGATGGGCA
>JAEDGJ010000226.1 GCA_016297585.1 Clostridiaceae bacterium | reverse complement strand
TCCATGTCGCCGTCCTGCACGTTGTTCTCGCGGATGGCGATCGTCGAAAACCGGTCGGAGGCGCCCATCTCGGCCGCCGTCAGCACGACGCCGCGCAGGCAGCCTTCGGCGCAGACGAAGATCTGGTGCGCCTCCGGCACGAGCATCCCCGTGTGGACGATGTTCCACATCCCCCGCGCGGGCGCGGCGTACTCAAGCCCCGACGCAAAGGGTGCGGGAAACGACGCGTCCCGGATCGGCACCCGCGTCGGCATGGGGTCGCCGAGACGCCTTACCATACGCGCGCTCCTTCCCCGCAGATGCGCAGCACCTCGCGCGCAAGCGTCCGGTACTCGTCCGCCATCGCGCTGGAGGGGAACGCCTCGAGGACAGTCTTTCCGAGCTCCTCGGCGTCCTGCACCGTATCGCTGCGCGTCAGCGTGCCGACGAGCGCCGCGCCCGTGTCACGGCAGAAAGAGGCGACCTTTTCGTCCTCGTTTTTCACGTTCCGGCGGTTTAAGATGACGCCGCCGAGGGACGCGTATCCCCTTTCGCGGAAGCTCTCGACTGCCGCGGCGATGTTGCCCGCCGCGTGCAGCGCCATGTTCTCGCCCGAGGTCACGATGAAGACCCGATCTGCGTAGCCGCCGCGCATCGGCACCGAAAAGCCGCCGCAGACGACGTCGCCGAGCACGTCGTAGATGACCGCGTCCGGGCGCAGCAGCTCATACGCGTCGCGCGTGCGCAGCGCCTCGAGCGCCGCCGTGATCGCGCGTCCCGCGCAGCCGAGTCCGGGCGTGGGGCCTCCCGCTTCGACGCAGAGCACCCCCGCGTAGCCCTCGGTCACCATGTCCGAGAGCGCGAAGTCCTGCCCGCGCTCGCGCATCAGCTCGATGACGGTCGCGGCGCGCCGTCCTCCGAGCAGCGACGACGTGGAATCCGCCTTCGGGTCGCAGCCGATCTGCAGCACACGCAGCCCCTGCTCCCCCATCGCCGCCGCGAGGTTTGCGGCGGTCGTCGACTTGCCGATGCCGCCCTTGCCGTATATCGCAAACTGTATCATCTGTTGCCTCCGTAATCGCCTCTCCCGACGCGCAGCTCGTAGCCGATCTCCGAGAGATGGGCGCGCAGGACGGAAAGCGTCTCCGCCGCGTCCTCGCCGCCCGTGGCTTTATTGTCGTATAACATATAGTCCTTCCGCCGCGCGGCAGGCGAGAGGTTTGGCATGATCACGTTCGCCCCCGCGAGCACGCCGCGCCGCCGTCCGTCCTCGCTTGCCGTGCCGAGCGCCGTCGTCGCGGGCAGCAGCACGTCCGGGAGCATGATGCGGCAGAGGCTCAACACAAAGAGCGTCAGCTCGACGCTGCCCGGGGCTTCCCCGGCAAAGGGCGTGTCGTGATGCGGCAGAAACGGCCCCGTGCCGATCATCTGCGGCTCGAACGCGCGCAGAAAGAGCATGTCGTCCGCAAGACACTCGGGCGTCTGGAATGGGCTGCCGATCATCATGCCGCAGCCGGTCTGGTAGCCGATGGCCTTCAGATCAGAAAGGCAGCGCATCCGGTTGTCAAACGACATCCGGTCTGGGTGCAGCCGTTCGTAGTGCGCGCGGTTTGCCGTCTCGTGGCGCAGCAGATACCGGTTCGCCCCCGCGCGGAAGAGCGCTTCATAGTCCCCGCGCGGCATCTCCCCGACGGAAAGCGTGATCGCGCAGTCCGGATAGCCCGCGCGGATGGCCGCGACGATGCCGGACAGGCGCTCCGTGTCGAAAAACGGGTCCTCGCCGCCCTGCAGGACGAAGGTGCGGAAGCCTGCCGCGTACCCGCGCGCGCAGCAGCCGAGGATCTCGTCCTTTGTCAGCCGGTAGCGCGCGGCGCAGGCGTTTCCCGCGCGGATGCCGCAGTAATAGCAGTTATTGCGGCAGATATTCGTAAATTCGATGAGCCCCCGGAAGTAGACGCCGTTGCCAAAGCGCGCGCGGGCGATGCCCCGGGCGATCTCCGCGGCGTATTCGCGGGTTTCGTCGTCAAAGCCCGCAAAAAGCGCCGTCCATTCCGCGCGGGAGAGGGTCTTTTCGGCGTTCAGCCTGTCGATCAGCGCCTTCATGTCGCGTCCTCCTTCCGGATCTCGAGCGGGATCACGTCGCGCACCGTGCCGCCGCCCGTGTCGATCTCGCCGATGACGGCGCGGACGCCGAACGCGCGCTCGAGTGCGCGCTCCGTCACGACCTCGTCCGTTTTTCCAAAGACCGCCGTGCCGTCGCGCGACAGCAGCAGCGCCCGCCCGGCCCGCCGCAGCGCGTGCGCGGGATAGTGCGTATTAAACACGCAGGTCATGCCGCGTGCGGCCAGCGCCGAGAGCGTGTCCATGACGAGAAGCTGGTTGCGGAAGTCGAGATTCGACTCCGGCTCGTCGAGGATCAGCACCTCCGGCTCCGCCGCGAGCGCTCTCGCGATGAGCACCATCTGCAGCTCGCCGCCCGAGAGCTCCGA
>JAEDGJ010000225.1 GCA_016297585.1 Clostridiaceae bacterium | reverse complement strand
TGAAGCTCACCGTTCCCGAAAAACGCAAGGCAAAGATCTATTTTTACCGGGCCATATAATCGATCCTTTACCGTCCCGGGCGTTCATACTCCGCCGAGCCCCCTTTTTTTGGGGGCTTTTCGCGGAGTATTTTCGTTTCCGAAGGCTTCCCGCCCCGCCGCGGGATTCAAAAAACGGAGTCCTTGTATTTTCCCGCAGCGCATGCTATAATGAAGGCACAAAAAACGGACAGCCGCCCGATATCCCCCCAAAAAACGAGAAGAAAGGTCAAAAAGGACGCTTATGACACCGATCTATAAGGACCCGGCGTATACCCCGGAGGAACGCACGGCCGATCTGCTGCCGCGCATGACGCTCGACGAAAAGCTGCAGCAGATGCGGCTTTTCAACGATCCCGGCGAGTGGTTCCCGGATTACCGCTTCTCCGAGGAGAAGCTTCTGCCCCATCTCGACCGCTGCGGCGCGATCTACTGCACGGACTCCCCGCCCGCGCGCTTCATCAACGACCTGCAGGACTACTTCCTCCATCATACGCGGCTCGGCATCCCCGTCGCCGTACACTCCGAATCCCTGCACGGCGCCATGCACCGGGACGCGACGGTCTTTCCGCAGGCGCTGGGACTCGGCGCCGCGCGCAATACGGCGCTGATGTCCGAGATGGCGGATCACATCGGCCGCGAGACCCGCGCCGTCGGTGTGCGCCAGACGTACGCGCCGAACCTCGACATCTCCCGCGACCCGCGCTGGGGCCGTGTGGAGGAAAACTTCGGCGAGGACCCCTACCTGACCTCGCGGCTCGGCGTCGCCTACATCCGCGCGCTGCAGAGCCACGGCATCGCGGCGTCCCCGAAGCACTACGTCGCCCACGGCACGCCGGAAAGCGGCGTCAACATCGCGCCGGTGCATGCCGGCGAACGCGAGCTGCGCGAGACGCTGGCGGTGCCGTTCGAGAAGGCGTTCCGCGAGGGCGGCGCGCTGTCCGTCATGCCCGCCTACTCCGAGCTCGACGGCATGCCGGTGCACGCGTCCTATTTCCTGCTGACCCGGCTCCTGCGTGAGGAATTCGGCTTTCAGGGGCACGCGGTATCGGATTTCGGCGCGGTCAACATGCTCTCCTCCGTCCATCACGCGGCGCAGGACGCGCATGACGCGGGGCTCATGGCGCTGCGGGCGGGCATCGACGTGGAAGCGCCGTCGCCGTGGGGATTCGGCGAATGCTTAAAGGAGGCCGTGGAGTCCGGCGAGGTGCCGATGGCGCTCATCGACCGCGCCGTATCCCGGGTGCTCTACGTCAAATTCAAGACCGGCCTGTTTGAAAACCCCTACGCCGGGGAGCCGTCCGACCTTCGCACGCCCGCCGCGCTCTCCTGCGCGCGCAGGGTGGCGCAGGAAACGGCGGTGCTGCTGAAAAACGACGGCCTGCTGCCGCTGAAGGCTGACCCCGGACGCGTCGCGCTCATCGGCCCCAACGCCGCCTATACGCAGCTCGGCGATTATACGCTGCACGAAGCCGCCGTGCGCGGCGTCAGCGTGCGCCAGGCGTTCGAGGAACGGCTGGGGAAGGAAAACGTGCTCTATGCCAGGGGCTGCCACATCGCCTATGAGGACGCGGCGCTGCTTGCCGACGCCGTGGCACAGGCGCGCGCGGCGGACGTCGCCGTCGTCGTGCTCGGCGACAACTCGTCCTTCTACCGCGAGAGCTGGGGCGACGACGAGTCCGGCCGTCCGCCGGTCGTCACCTGCGGCGAGGGCTACGACGTGACCGATCTGGCGCTGCCCGACGCGCAGGAGCGGCTTTTAGAAGCGGTGTGCGCGACGGGAACGCCGACGGTGCTCGTGCTGATGTCCGGCCGCCCGCATTCCATCGTCTGGGCAAAAGCGCACGTCCCGGCCATCCTCGAAGCCTGGTATCCCGGCGAGCAGGGCGGCTATGCCATCGCCGACCTCCTGTTCGGAGACGCAAACCCCTCCGGCAAGCTCCCCATCTCCATTCCGCAGTCCGTCGGCCATCTCCCCTGCTACTATAACCGCAAGGCGTCGGCGTTCAACATCTACAAGCGCCCCGGCTCCCCCGAGTCTCCCGGACGGGACTACGTCTTTTCCTCGCCCGAGCCGCTCTTCCCCTTCGGCTACGGCCTGTCGTACACGACCTTTGCCTACAGCCGCCTGACGGTGACGCCGCAGGCGCTCGGCGCGGAGGAGACCGTCACGGTGACGGTGGACGTGACGAATACGGGCGACCGCGCGGGACGCGAGACGGTCGAGCTGTACCTGCGCGACCGGGTGTGCCGGATCACGCCGTTTGTGCGGAGGCTCCGCGGCTTTGAAAAGCTGGAGCTTGCGCCGGGAGAGACCAAAACGGCGGTTTTCACGCTCGGCTTCGAGGATTTTGCCTTCATCAACGAAGAAATGCGCCGCGAAGTGGAGCCGGGCGAGTTCGACGTCGAGGTCGGCGGGCTGACGGCGTCCTTCCGGATCCGATAAGGGC
>JAEDGJ010000224.1 GCA_016297585.1 Clostridiaceae bacterium | reverse complement strand
GATGGTATATGCAGTGTAGCACAGGTGCAGTGAAATTGCAAGAGCGGATTGCAGGGGGAACAGACCCGCGGGAGCATCCGTTCCGTCCGCAAAGGAGTGTGCTTTCCGGCACCGGCATTGTTTTGCTGCTGTTTTCCAAAAGAGCCGGATTTTTGCGAAAAATAGGGAATACTTTTCGTGTTTTTCCCGTCTAAATATATGTAGAGTTAATCCTATCCCGCTGGCTCCACACCCCCTTTCCATCCACTCACACAAAAAGGAGGATGTCCCATGCGAAAACTGCTCTGCATTCTGTCCGCACTGCTGCTTCTGCTTTCCTCCTGCGCCGCTCCCGCGGCATCCGATTCGGAATTCGACAACGCGCTTTATATGGCGTCGAATCTGAACCGCAATGTCGCGGCGGCGGAAGACGGCTTCTTCTTCACGCAGGACCGGTACGTCTATTACGTCCCCTATGACACGATGGAACCGCGCGCCCTCTGCGCAAAACCGAACTGCCTGCACGACGCGGAGACCGACGAGCAGCGAAAAGCGCTCTGCAACGCCCGTCTCGACTCCGTGCAGACCGCGGAATGCCTGTTTTACGACGGCGGCGCGCTGTATACGCTGACGGCGGAAACGGACGGCGGACAGATCACCCGCGTTCTGACGCGGATCTCCGCGGACGGCGCCGAAAGAAAGACCGTATACCGCTTCGACCGGCAGCCGCAGCAGGAGGAATTCGGCGGCGGCACCTATATGGCGCTGCACCGGGGGTACTGCTACTGGAGCGGCACGCAGCTCGACGCAGACCAGCAGGCCGAATCCGGGCTCTGGCGCGTCGCGCTCGACGGGAAGCGGCAGGCGGAATACCTCGGGGAGCCCGTCTGGGACGGCTGCACGCTGACGCCCCTGCATCTCCGCGCGGTCGGGGAGCGGCTCTTCTTCCTCTCGCCCCTTGCCTCGACCGGCGAGCCGATGGTGCCTTTTTCGTTCGACCCCGCAGCCCGCTCGACCGCCCGGCTCTTCGACACCGGCAGGCCCGTCTCCGCCGGAAGCTGCATTCCGTGGAACGGCGGGCTGTTCTGCGCGATGATCCCGCTCGACGAACGCGACCCGGAAAACCCGCTGTCGTTTGCCGCGCACGGCTATACCGCGTCCGCGGACGGCGGCGATGTGCAGGAGCTTCCCGGCAGCTTTAACGGCGATTATATCGCGGATGACCGGTACCTCTACGTCCTCCTGCCCGCCGCGCTCGCCGCCATGCAGCCCGACGCGGTGCCGCTGCGCATCCTCGACGCCGGCGGGGAACGGCTCCGCTGCGATCTCGCGGCCGAGGTGCCGGGGTACCGGTCGCTCTGCGTGCTGCGGGACGCCGTTCTGATATTATATGAAGACGCCGGGGGACCCGGCATCTGCTGGTTTGCCAAAAGCGACATCGAAACGGGCAGTCTGCGCATCCTGCCGCTGACCCGATAAAGTGAAACCGCGTCCCGGGAAAAGCCTCCCGGAACGCGGTTTTTTGCCGTTTACAGGCACGTCAGCGTCAGTTTCCCGGTTTCGATCTCGTCCTTTTCAAAATACCAGACGTAAAACCGCACCTGCCCGCCGTCCGCGCCGAAGCCGTACAGGAAGACGTGCTTTCCGGGGCTGACGTAGAGCCCCCGCACGCCCGGCGCGGCTTCCGCCAGCGGCGTCTCGAGCAGCTCCGTCCCGTCCGCACCGTATACATACAGCGACTTTCCGGATTCGTCGGAAGACGCGGACGCCAGCCGGTAGTAATACCGCCCGTCCTCCGCAAGGCCTCCCAGCTCCGCCAGCGGCTCCGGCAGCTTCGCGTCGTACGGCTGCACGACACCGTCCCCGTCCAGCCGGAGCTGCAGGAGCGCGCGCTCCCCTTCCGTGCGGTCCTCCCGGAAGATCAGGCAGTTGTCGCGGATGCGGACGTCCGAGAGGCTGTTGATGCTCTGATCCGCGCTCTCGTACAGAAGCTCGGGCTCCGCCTCCGGATGGCTCAGGTCATAGCGGCGTATCTCGTGGAACGCGTTTCCCTTTTCGTCGAACTGCGTCATGGCGATGTAGAAACAGCCGCGGTGCAGCGCCGCGGAATCGCCCGACGCCTGGGTGTCGAAGGCGCCGGGAACGGTCAGGAGCCGTGTGCGGGTCGACGCGTCCTCGGAAAGCTGCCACAGCACCGCTCTTTCCCCTTCCACATTGCCCCGGCTGAGGACGTAGACCGTACCGTTCTGCCAGTATACGGTCGGCCCCCACCCGCTCCAGAGCGTGAAATACGCATGGCATTCCCGCTGCTTTTCCCGGTCGGTCTCCTGCATGTGCATACAGTTGGGCTTGCCGCACACGACCACCGGCGTCATCGTTTTTTCGTCCATATAATGCAGGTAACCGTCCATGAAGAAGTAGTAGCCCGTATCCGACCGGGCAAAGATGTCTCCCTGTCCAGCCCGGTGCCACGTCCATTGGCTGTCCGCCCGGCTATCCGTCCGGGTATCCGTCCGGGT
>JAEDGJ010000068.1 GCA_016297585.1 Clostridiaceae bacterium | reverse complement strand
GAAAACGCGCCTTACGAGCCGGGCTTCGTCGTCAGGATGACCTCGCGCAGGCGGTTCATGAAGTATTTGTAGCCCTCGAAGGGGACGTTGTTGAGGACGAAGTGGTCGGGGCCGGGGATGATGCGTCCGTGACGCAGCAGCATCCGCGCGCGCTCGATCTGCTCGTCGATCGCTTCCTTCCCGTGCGCACAGGCGTCCTTTTCGAGCGCGCCGATCGCGCCGAGACCGGGAATCGCGTCGAGCGTGCCGATGACGTCGCAGCCCGCGCCGACCTCGAACGGGTACATGACGTTCACGCCGGCGGCGAACATCTGGTGCGCGAGGTCGTTGATGTTGCCGTCGGAGTCGACGAGGACGATCGGGATGTGATGCGCGTCGGCGAAGGCGCGGATACGGCGGTACTGGGGCGCGAGGAACTCCTCAAACATCGCGGGCGAGATGATCGCGCCCGTCTTGGACGCCATATCCTCCCAGCACTCGATCAGGTCGAACTGCACGTCGCGGCACATTCTCTCCCACAGGCGCAGGCACATGGAGATATAGGATTCCGTGATGTCCCGAACCAGCTCCGGGTCGTCGTACATGGCAAAGCAGAGTCCCTCGTCGCCCATCATCTTGCGCAGGAAGCCGTAGACGCCGCCGCAGGTCAGCTGCAGCGGGAATTCGCGGTCACGGTACAGCTCGACGTACCACTCCCAGTCCGGCGGCAGACGGCGCGGATCGTCGGGATCGAGGTAGAGGCTTTTGAGCCTGTCCCAGTCCTCCTGCGTCTTGACGGGATACTCGACGGTGTGCGCGTGGTAGTCGCCGTGCTTGCGCTGAACGGCGACCGTACCGTCGCCGAGACGGATGATGCGGTCCTCCTCGGTTTCGGAGAGCACCTGCGTCTCGGGCGTGCCGCAGAGCCAGTAATTGACCGGCGCAATTCTCCAGCCGCGGTAGCCGCCCTCAAATTTCAGCAGCTCGTCGATATATTTCGGCAGTCCGGGATATTTCTCGGTCCATTCCGGCAGCGTGGCGTTGTCCACGCCGAATACCTTCATAAAAGGCGCGCGGTCGGTGTCCTGCCCCGTCAGTGTCCGGACAAAGCGTTCGCGTGTGGTCAGCATAGGCGTATCCTCCCCGTATTCGCAGCAAAAATACAGCTTCTCGTGTGCTTCATTATAGCAGTCCGCGCCTGACCATTCCAGCAAAATCCGACGAAAAAAGCGGCAGAACCGCCTTTGTTTGCAAGGCCGTTCCGCCGCCGGGGAGTTTACCGGTGCAGCATGGAGAGGGAATCCTCGATCTTCTTCTCCATCGCTTCTTTTCCGTAGCGGTCGACATCCGCTTTGTTCTTGTCGCCGTGCGTCAGGCAGCCCGCGCCGCCGATGCAGCCGCCGACACAGGCCATGCCTTCGATGAAATTCGCGTCGAGCACGCCCTTGGAGGCTTTGAGCAGCGCGGTGCGGCAGGCTTCGATACCGTCGCAGGGTACCGCCCGGAGCTTGAAGCTGTCCAGTCCGCGCTCACGGAGCGCCTCGGCCACGGCGTCGGTCAGTCCGCCGCTGCGCGCGAAGATGCGTCCGTAATAGGAGGCGTTTTCGAGGACGTCCTCGGGCAGCTCGGAGATCTCGATATCGCGGCTGTCGAACAGCGCCTGCAGCTCCTCGAAGGTCAGCACCTCGTCGAGGTACGGCCGCACCTCGGGCTTGCGGGCCTCGGCCTTCTTGGCGGTGCAGGGGCCGATGAAAATCACCTTCGCGCCGGGGTCGTCGCGCTTGATATAGCGCGCGATCGTCGCCGCGGGCGAGAGATGGGAGGAAACGTGCGCCGCGAGATCGGGGAACTGCTTCTGGATGTACGCGACAAACGCCGGGCAGCAGGAGCTCGTGAGAAAGCCCTTTTCGGCAAGCTCCGCCGCTTCCTCATAGGCGACCATGTCCGCGCCGAGCGCCGCTTCGACGACGGTATGGAAGCCGAGCGCCTTGATGCCGGAGACGACGCTGCCGAGCTTCGCGTAGGTGAACTGGCTCGAAATCGAAGGCGCGATAACGGCGTAAACCTTGTATTTTTCGCCGTTTTCGCTCTTTTTCAGCAGGTCGATCGCGTTCAGAATGAAGGATTTGTCCATAATCGCGCCGAACGGGCACTGATAGACGCAGGCGCCGCATTCGATGCACTTTTCCCGGTCGATGGACGCGGCCTTTTCGTCGTTCATCGAGATCGCGCGCACCTTGCAGGCCATCACGCAGGGGCGCTTCTGGCTGGAGATCGCGCCGTAGGGGCAGACCTTCGCGCAGGCGCCGCATTCGACGCATTTGGCCTTGTCGATGTGCGCGGTGTGCGCCTTGTCAAAGTAGATCGCGCCCTTTTTGCACGCGCCCTCGCAGCGGTGCGCAAGGCAGCCGCGGCAGGCCTCCGTCACGCGGTAGCCGCCGACCGGGCACTCGTCGCAGGCGATGTCGATGACCTCGATCATGTTGGGATTGTCGCGGTCGCCGCCCATCGCGAGCTTGACGCGCTCGGCCAGGATGGCGCGCTCCTTGTAGACGCAGCAGCGCATGGTCGGCTCCTTGCCGGAAACGATCGTCTTCGGGATGTCGTGCACCCGCTCAAGCAGCTGATCGTTCCACGCGAGCCGCGCCACCTCGCGCAGCACCTTGTATTTGAGCACCTGGACCTTTGTATCGAATTTTCTCTGTTCCGTCAAAAATAACTCACCTTTATCCTTTTTCCCATGCTGCGCAGAGCCTCCGCCAGCTCGTCGACGAGCTGCATCTTGATGTTGAAGGAGATCGGCAGCGCCGGGTTCTGATGTGCGGGGTTGGCGGCGCGTCCGACGAAGAAGTTGATGTCGGTCGCCTCCTCGAACAGCATTCTCGCGATCTGCGACGCGCCGTCCTTTTTATAGCCCCATTCGGTATAGGATTCGTTGTCCTTGATGTAGTCTTTGGCGTACTGCAGCACCTTGTTGAACGTAATGACGCCTTCGGTGACGAGGTCGACGCCCTCGATCTCGGCGGTCGGCGGGACGTCGGGGTCGACAAAATCGAGATGCGGGATCAGCGGCTTGCCCAGAAACTTCGCGGCGATGGTCGAGGTCGTGCCGCCGCAGACGATGTGCTTGCCGGCTTTCGAGAAGAACAGCGACATCATCTTGTCGCAGTCGTCGCGGTTGGAGGGCGGGCCGATCAGGAGGTTCATCGGCTCCCTGCGGCGGATGCGGACGGTCAGCGCCGTCGTATCGTCGCCGGGCTTGCCGCCGTAGAGCCGCGAGCATTCGTCGAGCAGGATCGTGTTGAGCGTCTTCGCGGTGAAGCCGACGTCGTAGAAGGTCTCCATGAACTGGATGATGTCGCGCCGCTCCCAGCCGAAGTTCAGCTCCATGCCGACGCCGGCGTGGATGCAGCCGTCGCTCATCGCGATGAAAATATCGTTTTCGCAGAGCTTGATATGGGAGGAATAGATCGTCTTGCCCTCGATGTTCTGCTCGATGCGCGGCAGCTCGCAGTTTTTGCCGTTGCGGATCAGAATGACGGGCGGGTTGTCGTATTCGATGATCTCGGCCTCGTCGCTCGCGACAAGGCGCAGGATCGTGAAGGTCGAGTACGCGACGCCGCGCACCTTGCACACGGGAAGCGTCGCGGCGACGGTTTTGACGCACTCCTCGATGCGCATCCCCTCGGACATCATCGTGGAGATGATCCTCGCGGTCAGCGTGGACAGGATGTTGGCCTTGACGCCGGAGCCGAGGCCGTCGGCGAGGACGATGATGCGCGAATCGTCGCTTTCGCGTTCGACGATGTCGATATGGTCGCCGCAGAGCTGCTCGCCGAACTTCGTCAGGCTGTTATAGCCGATATCGGCACAGAGGTTATTCATCCCGCATCGACTCCTTCAGCTTTGTCAGCGCGATCTTCGTCTCCGCCGCGGTCTCGCCGAGCAGCGACGCGATCTCCTGCACGATGCGCATCTGCTTGTCGACGACGCGGTCGGCGATCTCGGCGGTCTGGCGCCCGATCTCGTCCTTGCGCTCGCGGGCGGTCTCCTCCTCCGTCACGTCGCGGAGGATGCACATCAGCGTGCGGTACGCGCGGTCGTAGACGATGGTCTCCTCGACATAGCGCTGGTATTCGGCAAGATAGACGCGCTTGGCGTTGATGGAGCGGCCGGTGGTCCGGACCTCCATGAAATCCTTCGGATCCATGATGCGGATGATCGGCTCGCCCATGACGTCGGACGGCGAGCGCAGGTTCATGATCTCGACCGCGGGGCGGTTGATCTCCTGCACCTCGTAGTCCTCGTTTAAGACGATGATGCCGTTGGGGGTGTTGTCGAAGATGTAGCTTGAGAAGCTCTCGGCCTTGTCCTTCAAAAACGGCAGGCACATCGAGACCTCGGCCTTGCCCTGATAGACGGCGATCGCCTTGTCGCGGCAGGAGTTGTAGCCGCAGGTGCCGCAGTTGAGCTCGTCCTCGGGACGGGTCTTGCCCATCTGCGCGAGGATCTTGCGGATGTCCTCCTCCGTGGGCATCTCGCGCGCGGGCTTTAAGGACGGCATCAGCTTGCCGATCTCGTCCGGCTCCATCGGGTCGACGGCAAAGTCCTGCTTGCCGGCATAGGCGGATACGCGCACATAGTCGCGGACCGGGCTGCGGTGGTATTTTTCCATCACGGGTCCGCCGATGCAGCTTCCGACGCAGGCGGACATCTCGATGAAGACGTTATGGACGGCGCCGTTTTCGATATCCTCCAGCGTGGCGATGCAGTTCGGAACGCCGTCGATGGCCATGTAGGTATACTTTTCGGAACGGCAGAACATGGATTTCAGAATGCCGCCGGTGGTGGGGAACACGCGCGCGCGTCCCTCGTCCGCGGCGTTGTCCTCTTCTTCCGGCTCAAACGCGACCTTCTGGGCGTTCATCCATTCGGTCAGCTCCTCGAAGGTCAGCACGGCGTCGACGATGCCCGGCTGACGGGCGGCCTCGTCCTTTTTGGCGACGCAGGGGCCGATAAACACGGTCTTCGCGCCCGGATACCTTTTTTTGATGTCCAGACAGTGCGCCTGCATCGGGGACAGGATATCCGCCAGATACGGCAGGAGCTGCGGATAGTATTTCTGGATGAGCAGGTTGACCGAATGGCAGCAGGAGGAGATGACGATGTCGCGCTGCCCTTCCTCCAGCAGGCGGTCGTAGGCGGACTTGACGAGCGTCGCGCCGCGCGCGGTCTCCTCCGCCGCGGTAAAGCCGAGCTTTTTCAGCGCCTTTTCGACCGTCCGGATGCCGATGCCGTTGTAATTGGCGACAAAGGACGGCGCGATGCTCGCCACGACGGGATCGCCGCTCTGCATCAGCACGCGCACCTTTTCGAGTTCGCTCGAAATCTCCTTGGCGTTCTGCGGACAGACGACGAAGCACTGCCCGCACAGAATGCACTCGTCGGGCACGATATGCGCCTGTCCGCCGGAAAAGCGGATCGATTTTACCGGACAGTTCCGGATGCATTTATAACAGTTCTTGCAGTTGGACTTCTTCAGCTTCAAAAAATCGGACATGTCCGTCGTTCTCCTTTATCGTTTCCGGCGTTTTTCGCCAAAAAAACCGTGTATTCGCAGAAAAAATCTTATTTTCCGAGCGGCGTCAGCACATATTTGCGGAAAATCTCGTTGAAATTCTCCTTCGTCACCCCGGAGATGACCTCGCCGTCGATCGTGATGCAGACGCCCGGAGACGAGCATTTTCCAAGACAGAACGAGCCGCCGAGCGCCACCTCGTTTTCAAGCCCGTACTCGGCGATGGCCTTCCTCATTTTCTCGACGATTTCACGGGAGCCCTTGAGGTGACAGGAGCTGCCGATACAGATCTGGATGACTATCATACCTTCGCCAAGACCTCTTTTTCAAAAAATTCCTGTACCGTCTCGGGCGTGACGGAATAGACCCGGTCGTCGATCGACACGCAGACGCCCTCCTGGCACTTGCCCATGCAGAAAATGCCCGCGAGCTCCACGCGGTCTTCGAGGTTATGCTCCTCGATCAGCTCACGGAGCTGCTCCACAACCTGCCGGGAGCCCTTCAGATGGCACGCGCTTCCGATGCAGATAACGATTCTCATAAACAATCCTCCCTTTTTAGACCCCTTTTTCAACTGGATTATATCATATCCGCGGCAGAAAGTAAAGAGCAATAAGCGCATATCGATATATACATATCGATATGCGCTTTCGTGCAGATTTCCGGGGCTTACCGGTACGCGGCGTCGCAGTAGCGGCAGCGGTAAATTTTGCGCTCGCGGTCGGCAAGGTAGAATTCCTGCTCGGCCGAGGCCTCGGTGGAGGTGATGCAGCGCGGGTTTTTGCAGCGGATCACGCCGGTCAGCGTCTCCGGCAGCTCCAGCGTATGCTTCGCGGCAAGCTTTCCGTCGCGGATGATGTTGACGGTGATGCCGGGGTCGATGTAGCCTAGGATATCGAGGTCGACGTCGAGCGCGTCGTCGATTTTGATGATGTCCTTGCGCCCCATGCGCTGAGACTTCGCGTTCTGGATGACGGCGACGCTGCATTTGAGCTGGTCGAGGTGCAGGTACTGATAGATGACGAGGCTCTTGCCGGCGGTGATGTGGTCGAGCACGATGCCGTTTGTAATGCTGTCGATATTCATGCGGGTTCCTCCAATCCGAGAAGCATCATGACGAGCGCCATGCGGACGAATTTGCCGTAGCGGGTCTGCTTGAAATAGCAGGCGCGGGGGTCGTCGTCCACACGGGTGGAAATTTCGTTGACGCGGGGCAGCGGGTGCATAATGCACAGGTCGGACTTCGCGGCGGTGAGCTTTTCGGGGTCGAGGATGTAGCTGTCCTTCAAGCGGACGTAGTCGGCCTCGTTGAAGAAGCGCTCCTTCTGGACGCGGGTCATGTACAGCACGTCCAGCTCCGGGATCGCTTCCTCGAGCGAACGCACCTCGGCAAAGTCGCAGCCGCGCGCCTCGAGAATATCCTGCTTGACATAATCCGGTACCTTCAGCTCATCCGGGGAGATGAGCACGAAGCGGATGCCCTCGTAGCGGGACATCGCGGCGATGAGGGAATGGACGGTGCGCCCGAACTGGAGGTCGCCGCAGAGCCCGACGGTCATATGGTCGAGCCGTCCCTTTTCGCGGTGGATGGTCAGAAGGTCGGTCAGGGTCTGCGTCGGGTGGTTGTGGCCGCCGTCGCCCGCGTTGATGACGGGCACGTCGGAGTGACGGGCGGCGACGACGGGCGCGCCCTCCTTCGGATGGCGCATGACGATGATGTTCGAATAGCCGGAGACGACGGCAACGGTGTCGGCCACGCTCTCCCCCTTCGTCGCGGAAGACGAGGAGGCGCTGGAAAAGCCCAGCACGCGGCCGCCGAGCTCGAGCATCGCGGCCTCAAAGGACAGGCGCGTGCGGGTGGACGGCTCGAAAAAGAGGGTCGCCATGGTCTTGTTATGACAGACCTCGGCAAAGCGCGCGGGATCGGCGATGATGTCGTCCGCGACGTGCAGCAGATCCTCGATCTCCTGAATCGAGAGATCCTGAATATCGATTAAATGTCTCAATTTGCGGCTCCTTTCATCCAGGACTCGTCGGAAGGATTGTCCCGGAACTGCTTCAGGCGGGCGATGTCGGCGGGGTCGATCTTCCCCATCACGGCGGCGGTCTCGCAGAGCGCGTCGAAGTCGCAGAGGCTGACATTGCGCACTCCCGCCTCCGCCATGCGCTGGAGTCCCTTCTTCATACCGTAGGTAAAGATGCTCGCGATCCCGAGCACCTCCGCGCCGGCGTCGCGCAGCGCGTTCACGGCGTCGATGGCGCTGCCGCCGGTCGAGATGAGGTCCTCGATCACGACGACCTTCTGCCCCGGCACGAGCCTGCCCTCGATCTGGTTGCCGCGTCCGTGGTCCTTCGCGGAGCCGCGGACATAGCCCATCGGCAGCCCCATACGCTCGGCGGTGATCGCGGCGTGGGCGATGCCGGCGGTCGCGGTGCCCATCAGCACCTCGCAGCCGGGATATTCGCGCGCGACGGTCTCGGCAAAGCTCTTTTCAATGAGCGTGCGCACGGCGGGAGCGGTCAGCGTCAGACGGTTGTCGCAGTAGATGGGAGAATGGATGCCGGACGCCCAGGTAAAGGGCTCGTCGGGGCGCAGGAAGACCGCGCCGATGTCCAGCAGCGCGCGGGCGATGGGATGGACGGAGAATTCGGCCTCCGCGCGGCGGTACGCGGCGACGGGGTCGGCGGCGGCGGTGATCGGGCGTCCCATGACGATGTAGTCGGAGCCGGAGGCGCGCGCGTCGGCGGGCGTCATGACACGCTTCTGGTCGCCGGCGTCGCCGTCGGCAAAGCGCACGCCGGGCGTCACGGTCAGAAACGACGCGCCGCAGGCGTCCTTGACGAGTCCCGCCTCCAGCGGCGAGCAGACGACGCCGTCCAGTCCCGCCTCCTTGGCGTTTTTCGCGTAATGCGCGACGGTCTCGGGCATCGACGCGCCGATGAGCAGGTCGCGGTGCATCGCTTCCTCGCTCGTGGAGGTCAGCTGCGTCACGGCAAGCAGGATGGGACGCGTGCCGTCGGGACGGGTCAGTCCCTCGACGGCGGCGCGCATCATTTCGACGGTCCCGGCGGCGTGGAGGTTGACCATGTCGACGTCGAGCGACGAGAGCACGGACATGGCGCGCCGGACGGTGTTCGGAATGTCGTGGAGCTTTAAGTCAAGGAAAATACGGTGTCCGCGCGCCTTGATCGCCCGGACGATCGCGGGTCCCTCGGCATAGAACAGCTCCATGCCGATCTTCACGAAGGGCTTTTCACCCTCGAACCGGTCGAGAAAGGCAAGCGTCTGCTCCCCGGAGGGAAAATCGCAGGCGATGATGACGTTGTGATTCATTCGATAGTCTCCTTTTCCTTTTTTATGCTCGAAAAACGCGGTTTTAACAAAGAATACAGGCTTTACGCGATCCCGACGATGTCCCGCAGGCGCTCGATGCCCAGAAGCTCCATCTCCCGCGGCAGCGCGCGGATGATCTTCGGACACGCCCACGGATCGACGAGATTCGCGGCTCCCACCTCGACGGCGGAGGCGCCCGCCATCATCATTTCGATCACGTCCCGCGCGGAGTCGACCCCGCCCATGCCGATGACCGGGATCTTCACGGCGTGCGCGACCTGATAGACCATGCGCACGGCGACGGGGAACACGGCGGGGCCGGAAAGGCCGCCGGTGGTGTTGGCGAGCAGCGGACGGCGGCGCGCGACGTCGATGCGCATGCCGAGCAGCGTGTTGATGAGCGACAGGCCGTCCGCGCCGGCATCCTCGCAGGCGCGCGCGACGGCGACGATGTCCCCCGCGTTCGGCGACAGCTTCATGTAGACGGGCTTTGCGGTCACGGCCTTGACGGCCTTCGTCACGGCGGCGGCGTTTTCGGGATCCACGCCGAACGCCATGCCGCCCGCGTGGACGTTCGGGCAGCTGATGTTGATCTCGAGGATGCCCACCTGCTCCGCGCGGTCGAATTTCGCGGCGGTCTCGGCAAATTCCTCGACGGAGAAGCCGGAAATGTTCGCAATGACCGGCTTATGGTAGATCTTCGCGACCTCGGGCAGCTCGTGCGAGAGCACCTCGTCGGCGCCGGGATTCTGCAGTCCGACGGCGTTCAGGAGTCCTGCGTCGCATTCGGCGATGCGCGGCAGCGGATTGCCGTAACGCGGCTCGCGGGTCGTACCCTTTAAGCAGAAGGAGCCCAGGATGTCGAGATCGTACAGCCTCGCAAATTCCTGTCCGAAGCCGAACGTTCCGGACGCCGGAATAACGGGATTTGAAAGCTCGACGCCGGAAAGCGTCACGGAAAGATCGTATTTCATGCGTTTTCCTCCCGATTCCAGATGAGTTCGTCCGCCGTCAGCACCGGACCGTCCGTGCAGATGCGTTTATTCCCCGTGATCGTGCGGCAGGTGCAGCCGACACACGCGCCGAAGCCGCAGCCCATGCGCGACTCAAACGAGAGCTGTCCCGGACGCCGCAGGCTCTTCCAGACCGCGCGGAGCATCGGCTCCGGTCCGCAGGCAAAATACGCGTCGTAGACCGGAGCTTTCGCCGCGATTCGGTCGGTCACAAACTCGCTCCCGAGCGCGATCTCCGGCTCGCAGCCGAGAGCGGCAAACTCGTCCCGGTAAAAGACGTCCTCCGCCGAGCGGAAGCCGAGAAAGACCTTCGGCACGATGCCCCGTTTGCGGAACGCGCGGCACAGTCCGTACAGCGGCGGCACGCCGACGCCGCCTCCGACGAGCAGCGGCTCCCGGCTCCCTTCCGTCGAATAGCCGTTGCCGAGCCCCGTCAGCAGGTCGAACCGCGCGCCCGCCTGCGCACGGGCCAGTGCCGCCGTCCCCTCGCCCACTACCTTATATATAAGCGTCAGCGAGCCGCCGTCCCAGTCGCAGACCGAGATCGGGCGGCGCAGGTACAGTCCTTCGATCCGGATGTTCACGAACTGCCCCGGACGCACGATCGCCGACGTGTCGCCCGCGAGCTTCATCTCATAGGTGTCGTGCGTCAGCGCGCGGTTCGCGGTACAGGTATACAGTCCCTGCTTCATGCGTTTTTCCCCTTTTTTCAGTCAAAGTCGTGCAGCACGCGTCCCCAGACCGTCCAGCCGTCGAACGGCGTATTGCGCCCCATCGTCGCAAATTCGGACGCGCGCAGCGTATACGGCGTGCCGAGCTCGATGCCGATGAGCGATTCGGACGCCGGAAGCCGGAAGATCTCCCTCGGACGCACGCACATCGCGTCGGCGATGCGCTCAAGCGGCACCCGCCCTTCGCGCACGAGCTTCGTATAGAGCACCGGGAACGCCGTTTCCATGCCGACGATGCCCATCGCGCCCTTTTGCTTGTCGGCGGCCGTATGCGGCGCGTGGTCGGTGGCGATGCAGTCGATGCTGCCGTCGCAGAGCCCCTCGATCAGCGCCTCGCAGTCGGCCTTTTCGCGCAGCGGCGGGTTCATATGATACCGTCCGTCCGGATCCCCCTCGCGCATCGACCGGTCGAGCACGAGATAGTGCGGCGCGGTCTCGCAGGAGACGGGAAGCCCGTCCTTTTTCGCCTCCCGCACGAGTGCAAGGCTCTCGCGCGTCGAGAGATGGCAGACGTGATAGCGGCAGCCCGTCTCGGCGACGAGTTTGATGTCCCGCTCGATCATCTTCCACTCGGCGGCGCGGCTTTCAAACCGGGTGTCCTCGCAGTGCGCGGCGACCAGCCCGTCGAACGCGCGGATGCGCTCCATGCATTCGCGCATCACGCCGTCGTCCATCACGCCGCTGCCGTCGTCGGAGAACGCGCAGACCTCGCCGGACAGCGCCTCGAGCGCCGCAGGCTCGCGCCCCTTTCGTCCCATCGTCAGACAGCCGACGGGGAAGACGCGCACCGCCGCGTCCCGCCGGATGCACGCAAGCTCGGCCGCGAGATGCTCCGGCGTATCCGGCGGCGGCGCGAGATTCGGCATCGCGCAGACGGCGTCGTATCCCGCGCGCTTTGCCGCGAGCGTCCCCGTGCGGATCGTCTCCTTTTCGGAAAAACCGGGCTCCCGCAGATGCACGTGCACATCCGCGAAGCCCGGCAGCCATATCGTATTTTCGCAAGAAAAAAGGACGTCTGTCGTCGAAACGGGGAGATGATCCGCCGCCGCGACGATTTTGCCGTCCTTTATGACAATATCCCTTTTTACAAAAGCGCCCCGCTCGAACACGCGGGCGCCCTTCGCCGTCAGTCCCATAGCTCCTCCATCCCGGTTGCATTTTCAGGATATTATACCGCAGCCGGGCGGTCTTGTCAAGCTTTTTTTCGGATGGGGCGGAGCCGACTGGTCACGAAAGAATAACGGCGTCGGGAGTGTCCCGCCGCCGCTTTGCTGATGAACGCATAAAATACGCTTTTATTTTCTTCCAAACCCCATTGGCAAATACGCATAAAAGGCGTAAAATATAAACGATAAGGAAAGCAGGACATGAAAACAGAAGACCGTAAAGGAGGTATTCGGAATGAAAAGAGCCTATCCCGTTATCATGACGCAGGGAAAAGAGTTCATCGTGGTTTTTGTCCCCGATTTCAATATCAATACGCAGGGCCGGGACATTCCGGACGCGATTGAAATGGCGCGCGACGCAATCGGGCTTATGGGAATTGAGATGCAGGACGGCGGCGAAGCGCTGCCGGAGGCATCGAGCCTTGCAAACGTTCAGGCCGAAGCGCCGTCCGGCGGTATGGTTTCGCTGGTTGACGTTGATTTTACGGAGTATCGCAGAAAGAACGCAATATGCGCGCCGTGAAGCGGAAAGAAAAACCTTCCGAGAAGTAACCGCCGCATACGTTCGGTGCGTGGAAACGCGGAGCCGTTTTTCCCCTCAGCCCAACGCAACGTCCAGCACCATCATCAGCGCAAAGCCGAGCGCCGCGGCGATGGTGCCGATATTGGAGTGCTCTCCCTGCTGCGACTCGGGGATCAGCTCCTCCACGACGACGTAGATCATCGCGCCCGCGGCGAACGCGAGCACAAAGGGCAGTGCCGGCGTCAGCGCATGCGCAAACAGCAGCATCAGCGCGGCACCCGCGGGCTCGACGACGCCGGAGAGGAAGCCGTACAGGAACGCGCGCGGCTTTGACAGTCCCGCGCCGGTCAGCGGCATCGAGATGACGGCTCCTTCGGGGAAATTCTGCAGCGCGATGCCGACCGCAAGCGTCAGCGCGCCGGCAAGGGTGATGCCCGCGCTGCCCGACGCCGCGCCCGCGAGGACGACGCCGACCGCCATGCCCTCCGGGAAGTTGTGCAGCGTGACCGCGAGAACGAGCATCGCGGACTTGCCGAGCTTTGCAGACACTCCCTCCGGATGGTCGTCGCCGACG
>JAEDGJ010000223.1 GCA_016297585.1 Clostridiaceae bacterium | reverse complement strand
GCAAATCATCCCATGCCTTCCGAAAAAATGCAAGAAAGGCGAGGTAAAAAGCGCCGGTCCGCAGCGCTCCTTCGCGACATCGGAAAGCAGTCGCCTCGCGGATCGAAGAAAAAAACCTCCTTCGGGTCCGTTCCGGCGCATTTGCCCCGGCCATCCGCCTCTGCGCGGCGAATTCGCTGCCGCAACGCGCGATGTGCCCGCGGCGCCGGGTGATGCTCTCCTGCACTGTGTACGACATCAATCCTTCACGCAATGCGGAGCCACCGGAAACGGAGCCCGCGCCGCACAAAGGGAGCGCCGCGGCGTCTTGCCTGCGGCGTTCCGCATTTCCATTCGACCATCGTCCATCCGACGCCGTCCCGGCTCCGGCAGACCGTTCCGTCCGGCGCAAACCGGAATGCAGCTCACGTCCGCCGCGCTGCCGGCGGCGTACAGATCCCCGCCCTCCGTCAGCGCAAAGGGATGGCTCTCGCTCGGCGACACGCACAGCTTCCGGACGCCCTCGAGCGAGGCATAACCCAGGGCGACATCCTGATAGGAGGTATCGCGCAGGGTGATGATCGAGCCGTCCCCCGCCAGCAGATAGCTGCCGTACAGATGATCCGCCGCGTCCATCGCCGATCGAACGCAGTCGGCCGTTTCGCTCGCGGGAACCGCCGTTTTGTTCTCCGCCTCACCGGACGAATCCGACTTTCCGCAGGCGCTCAGGCCCAGCGCCAGCACGCATGAAAGCATCATGCACAGTGCCCTCTTCCCCAAAAACCCCTCTATTCACATATCATGCATGCCCATTGTACGCCGTATTCCGATTGCCGTCAACGGAATCTCCGAAAAACTTCGGGGTTTTCGTGCCTCCTCCCCGCAAAAATGCCCCGAAGGCACTTGACAAATCGGCCCCACATTTTGTATAATGACTCCTGTCGCAGATAAGGAATGAGTCGAGAGTCATTCCGGGTAAAAGACGGAACCCATCCCGCGAGGGATGTCAAGCCGGACGGACAGCCGGTTCCAATGCCGATGCGGGGTATAAACTCGCACGCAGCTTTCTGCTGCATCTCATTGACTGGGTTCAAAGCCCAGTTTCACTGCACCATCAAGTGAAATGGTCAATAAGAGTAGTAAAAGGTGTCTTTCCTGTATAGACTCTGACAACCTATCCTTGTCTCCTCGAGTTGAATCTTCGAGAGTGGTGTGTACGTTTGTCATATCACTTTTTTTCTTTACCCATCCAGCCTGCGAACAAACAAATTGGGAGGTAGACCGATGAAAAAGCTCCTTGTCCTGTTGCTTGCAGCGCTGCTGCTGCCCGCCTCCGCCGCCCTGGCGGACGCCGCCGATACCGTGATCTACGCGAACATCTACACCTCGGACGCTCAGACGCCGTGGGCGCAGGCCGTCGCCATTGAGGACGGCGTGTTTACCTACGTCGGCGACGCGGAAGGCGCCTCCGCCTTCATCGGCGAGGGCACCGATGTTCAGACCTATGAGCAGGGCATGATGACCCCCAACCTGATCGACGCGCACACCCATCCCGCCACCGTGGGCATGACCAACTGGCACACGCGCATCGGCGTGCCCGAAACCTACGACGAGCTGATGGAGACGCTGCGCAGCTACCTGGCCGAACACCCGGCCGGGGAACAGCCCTTCGTCTACTTTGAATACTACCCCTCCGCGATGTTCGACACGAACGGGCCGCGCAAGGAGTGGCTCGACGAGATCGCGCCCGACCGCCCGATTCTGGTGCGCGACTTCTCCGACCATGCCAGCTGGGTCAACAGCAAGTTCCTCGAGCTGTGCGGCGTGTACGAGCTGGAGGAGGGACACCCCGCGCTGGAGAGCTTCGTGCGCGACGAGACCGGCGACTTCACCGGCTGGATCAAGGAGTTTTCCTACACCGAGCTGCTGCCGAACATGTGGGCGGCGCTGGAATGGGAGCCCGACGAGGCGCCCACCGTGCCGGTCATGCACGTGGTCACCGACGACCTCAAGCAGTGGGGCGTGACCGGCGTGTTCGACGCCTACCTGGAGGACGAGCTGCAGGCGCAGTCCATCCACGAGATGGACGTCGCGGGCGAGCTGAACATGTATTACGACATGTCCGTGGTGCTCTCCGACTTTGACGACCTTCAGGAGACCATCGACTACATCCATTTCATCGACGAGACCTACGGCACCGAGCATGTGACCATGCACACGATGAAGATCTTCTACGACGGCACGAACGAGCTGGGCGACAGCGCGCTCATCGATGGCACCGTGGAGGATCCGGACAACCACGGCTACATGATCTTCGACCGCGAGCAGACCAAGGCGGTCATCCGCGCCTGCAACGACGCCGGCATCGACGTTCACTTCCACCTGGTGGGCGACCTGGCCTTCCGCACCATCTGCGACGTGACGGAGGAGCTGCTCGGCGAGCTGGGTCAGCTGAACGTCCAGGTGGAGATGTGCCACTGCGAGTACGTGGACGAGGCAGACATGACGCGCCCGGCCGAGCTGGGCATCCTC
>JAEDGJ010000067.1 GCA_016297585.1 Clostridiaceae bacterium | reverse complement strand
TATGTTTGCACAGTAAAATGGAGTTGCATTAGCGAAAGACAGAGCACGATCAATTCCAGTTTATCGGGGAGCTGAACCAGAGAAACAAACCCTTAGGAACTAAGGGCGCACTTCTATACAGGCTAACACCTGTATGTGCGCTCATCTCCGTTGGCCTCCGAAACACCTCGCCGCAGCTTGGCGTGCAGAGCGAATAGCCCGGACACTTGAATGTCCGGGCTGTCTTGCGTCGCTGCGTTCCGAACAAGGGGCTGTATCCCTTGCGCCGCTTTGCGGCTATTCTCTTATGGAAAAAGGCGTGACAACGAAAGTCACGCCTTTTGTTAATTTTACTGTCTTACGAACACCGCCCTAATAAACGGGGGATTTTTTATACCGTGATGCTGCCGGAGAGAGGTCATCCGCGTCCGATGCCGCGGGCGGCGAGGCAGGCGGCGCAGGCGCGGGTGCAGGCCGCACCCAGCCGGTCGGGCTCGCCCTTCGGATGCAGGCGGTTCGGACCGCCGCCGGCGGAGCAGGCGCGGCAGAGCGAGTCGTCGAAGGTGCCGGTCTTGTAGACCCGTCCGCAGATCTCGCGGGTCTGGGTGCGCGACAGGTCGAGCGCGTGCAGCGGACAGGCCTCGGCACACTTCCCGCAGCCGTCGCAGAGCGGCTCGCCGGCATAGAGCGGGTCTGACTCGAGCGGCAGGTCGGTGATGATCATCTGGAAGCGGAGACGGTGGCCGAAGCCGGGCGTCAGGACGGTGCCGTTTTGGCCGATCTCGCCGAGACCGCAGGCGACGGCGGCGTAGTCGAAGTCCGGC
The DNA here is from genome assembly GCA_016297585.1 of Clostridiaceae bacterium. Classification (GTDB taxonomy): domain Bacteria; phylum Bacillota; class Clostridia; order Oscillospirales; family QAMX01; genus JAAZKA01. The sequence goes on along the minus strand of JAEDGJ010000067.1, from coordinate 12,127 downwards.
GCGACGTTCGGCGCGGGGAGGCCGGGCTCGACGGGCACGCCCATGTTGTTGATCGCGGCGGGGTTGGGGAAGATGGGGCAGGCCTCGTAGCCGTCGTCCTCGATGAAGCGGACGAGGTCGTAGCAGGCGGCCGAGACGAACTGGTCGTCGAGCATCCAGCGGCCGAAGCTGCCGTAGGGCGAGAGCGTCGTCTTTTCCTCCGCGCCGCGCAGCGTGCCGCGGAGAATGCGCCGTCCGATCAGGATGACGGAGGCGGCGTCGGGGAAGATGTACAGCGGGCTGCGTTCGGGCGGCAGCGCCTCGAAGCGGTCGCGGGACGCGAAGCCGATGGCGTCGATGTGCAGCGCCGCGGCTTTTTCGCGGATCTGTTCCTTAGTCAGCATGACGGTCGTCCTCCTTCTTGGGGAAGTGCCGGTACCCCGCGGCGTGGCGGTATTCGTTCTGCCGGAGCGTGGGGTCGCGGCGGTCGAGCGCTTCCTCGCGCCACGGGTTGATCGCGCCGAGCTTCTGCTTCGTCTTGACGTCGAGGATCCACAGCTTCCGCTTGATGAGCGGGTTGACGAACAGGTTGCGGATGCGCTTCGACTTTTCGAGCGTGTCGGCACAGGCGCAGATGCAGCCGCGCGCGCCGCAGATGGCGAAATACCCCGTATGGCCGAGCACATAGCCGTAGTAGTGGATCAGATAGTCGTCCGGACGGTCGTAGATGCCGCCCCAGTGGTTCTGCGCGATGGTGTAGCAGAGCCGGTAGGCCTCCTCCTCGGTGACGTTGGACTGCGTGACGTCGTATTCGAGGTTCGGCATATCCTTTTTGAGGAACGGGGAGATGCGGTTGTTCAGGCCGTGGTGCGTCAGTGTGCAGCGTCCCATGTCGACGTCGCCCCAGTAGACGTCTTCCTCGCCGAGCTTGATGTGGATGGTGTTCTGCAGCTTGTCGACCGGCGGGATGGCGTTGCCGGGACACTCGCGGACGCAGCGTCCGCAGTGGGTGCAGAGCGTGCCGGTGGGGAGGATCGGGTCGGGCTCGAGCTCCGCGTCGGTCATGATCATGCCGATGCGGACGCGGGGGCCGAATTCGGGGGTCAGGAAGACCTTCGAATAGCCGATCTCGCCGAGACCCGCGCCGGCGGCCATGATGCGGACGCTCATCGCGACGTTCGGCATGCGTCCGGGCACGAGCGGCTCGCCGTCGCCCATGCGCTCCGTTACGGCGGGGTAGTGCGGGATGGCCTCCGCGCCGCAGTCCTCAATGAAGCAGGACAGCGCGTAGGTCAGACGGGGACGGAAGAGGGTGTTTAAGCGGTTATAGGAATAGAAGGTGTAGTTGTGCCAGTGCGTGCCGGTCAGAATGCCGCGGTAGGTGCCGCGCGGGATGCGCATGGCGAGCATGATGATCGATTTGCATTCGGGAAAATAGTTCAGCGGGTTCATCAGCGGCGGCGCGTCGCGGTAGCGGTCGATGGAGCCGATGGCGATGCAGTCGATGCCGAGCTCGCGCGCCTTTGCCTTGACCATTTCCGAGGTCAGCTTCATACGGTTCGTGTCCCCCCTTCTGTTATGCCTTGTCCGCCGGAACGGGCGGCAGGATCCGGCCGTTTCCGTCCTTGCGCCAGACCTCGCGCTGCCGGAATTTCAAGTCGAATTTGTTTTCCAGCACATCCGCGTCCTCGAGCGCCGCGACGCAGGTGCGTCCGCAAACCGCCGCGAGACGGTCGACGCCCGGGCACTCCTCGCGGACGGAGCCGCGCATGACGGTTTGGAGATAGGGCAGCGAAACGGCGCCGTTTGGACAGGAGGCGCAGGCGCGGGCGCGGCGCTCGTAGACGGGCATCGTCTTGCCGGCGACGCAGACGTCCGTCGTTTCGGGTCCCATCGCGTGCAGCGGACAGATGGCGGCGCAGCGTCCGCAGCGGGTGCAGACCGATTTTTCGCAGAGCGGGTCGGACTCGCATTCCGCGTCGGTCAGCAGGATGGCAAAGCGCTGGCGCGGGCCGAAGCGGGGGGTTAAGACCTCGCCGGACAGGCCGAGCTCGCCCAGTCCCGCGGCGACGGCGGCATAGCCGAAGTCGGGGTCGCAGGGCTCGGCGCCGTCCGCGCCGGGATGCGGACCGGGCGTCAGGGGCATCGCGTCGAAGCCCGCGCGTTCGATCTCCTGCGCGGTGGTGTAGAGCGTCTCCGTCAGAAATTCGTCCGCGAGCCAGCTTTTGCCGAAGGAGCCGTAGTCGCCGAAGTTGACGCCCTCCTCCACGCCGCGCAGGCTGCCTCTGGTCACGCGGCGGCCGATGACGATGGCGGTTTTCGCTTCCGGGAACAGGGTAAACGGGTTTTTCGCGGCGGGCAGCCCGTCGAAGCGGTCCCGTGCCGCGAATCCGACCAGATCCGCCAGCGCCGCTTCCGCTGCCGCCCGGACAGCGTCCTTGAAAGCTTGCATAGAAATCCTCCTTGCCCTTTTTTCAAAGCTGAGAACCGTTTTTTTCATGCTTCGTATAAATGGGAGTATAGCATACAGAGGGTATAAAGTCAAGGAAAAACGACGGGCGAATTTGTGCACTATGCCGCATCCCCGTAGGGATCGACGCCGTAGAGCGCGCGGACGAAGGCGGAAAGCGTTTCGCGCCGAAGGCGGTAGAAGGCGCTTTTTTCGACACAGAGCGCCTCCATGATGGAGAGAGCCGGGGAGCCGAGAACGTACAAATGTTCCAGTAAAAAACGCTGGCGATCTGTCAGGGTTTCCATGGCGCGGCGGAAGCGTCCGAGACGGGAGCGGCACAGGAGGATTTCCTTTGCGAGGCGATCCTTCTGCTTTGCGAGACGTTTTAACGCGGATTCCTTCGTTTCGAGCGACATTTTGATCTCGATTTCTTTCAATTCGTCCTCTTTGTTCAATAACGCGCTGGTAAGCCCGGTACAGTACCGCAGCTCGTCGATCGCTTTTTCGCACAGCTCGTTCTTTTTGCGCATCGTTCTCGCCCCTTTCGTGATAAAACACTCGTTCTAACGCGAGTATAGCATTTCCCTGCCGAAAAGTCAAGAACTATTTCCCAATAGAAACCGAAAAAAAGCGATATTTTCAGAGAACGGTCGACATAATCCGATCAAATCGGATTGAATCTGACATTTGTCCGCTTCATAAACGCGAGGAGCGCGTCCAGACGGGAGGTCGTATCGGCGGAGCAGTCGAACAGGAACGCGGCGCTTTGGCCGGAGGAGAGCAGCTCGGTCGTGAAGGGCGGGGCGTCGTGCGAGTCGATCCACGCGAAAGCGGGGACGTCGTATTCCTGCGCGTCGGAGACGGCGGCGCCGTCCCGCACATGGAGGAAGCGGGTTTTCTGGCGCAGCACGCGGAAGAGGCGGTCGTTGACGGCTTCGGCCTGTACGGACGCGTCGCCGCTGCCGGAGGCGAGGATGCCGAAGGAATGGCCGCCGACGTAGATGGCGGCGAGCTCTCCGGCGCCGGTGCCGCTGCCGACATAGAAGCGGGCGGTGACGCCGTGCTCCCCGAGCCAGTCGAGGATGTCCGTCAGGGCGGCGGTATCGTTTACGGCAAAGGACAGCTCGATGAAGGACATGGGGCGGGAGAGCGTCGTGTCCTCGGGGAGCGCGGTGCCGGTCGAGACGGTGGAGGTCGCGGGGCCGCTGTCCTCGGTGGTGGAGGCGGTATCGCTTGCGGCGAGGGCGGCGAGCATCGACTCCATTCGGGAGGAGAACTGTCCGGCGAGGAACGCGTCGGGATAGGTCGCGCGCGAGTCGCTGATGCGGACGATGGAGGCGTCGCTGAGAAGATAATAGGACAGTCCGAAGTAGTTGGCGGTGAACTCGGCGGGAACGAAGACCTGACCCTTGGAGAGGATGGCCGCCTGGCGGATCTCGTTCTGGTTGCGGTCATAGGCGGTGCCGCGCGCGAGATCGAATTTGACGAGCTTGGAGGCGTTTGACAGAAACAGCACCTGATCGGCGGCGCTGTACGAGCTTTTGACGTCGAAGTAGGTGACGAACAGCGAGTAGGGGACATAGATCTTCCCGTCCCGCATGATCGGCATCGAGGCGTACGTCAGCTCGAGCATGGCGTCGTTGACGACCGTATAGTAAACCGTATCGCCGCGGTAGGTGGCCGCGTTTGCGGGCAGTCCCGCCGCGAGCACGCAGACCAGAACGATGACGCAGACGAATGAGACGAACCGCAGACGCTTCAACGCTTTCTTCCTCCTTCAAAACACGCACACGGACTCAGGGCAAAACGCCGCCGCCCGGGATGAAACTCCTCGGGATAAAATCCCCCGGGATGAAATCCCCCGGGAAAACGGCGGCCGGAGGGAGCGGCAAAAAGGCTCCCTCCGGTATAAATAACGGGTAATAATCGGATTTTATGCCTCGGGCAGGCTCGCCGCGGCCACGGACTGGCCGACACGGCGGGAATTTTCGTCCGGGAGGTGGAGCTGGAGCTTTTCCGCGACCTCCGGATAGTCCTCGCGGAGGATGCGCTGCGCTTCGGCGAGGATGATGTTGCCGCCTTCGCCGGAGACGACGCGTCCCATCAGGAGGACGTGCTTCATATCATAGAACTCGTTGTAGAGCGCAAGACCGCTCGCGAGGTAGCAGCCGATGGACTCGTAGATGCCGCGCGCACGCTCGTCGTTTTCGAGCATGAGCTTCTGGACGGCCTTGAGCTTCTCGGCGGGGGTGGCGTCGGGCGCGAGCTCCACACCGGCAGCGGGGGCGAGCTTGATCGCGCAGTCCTGGGAGAAGTACTTGACGCCGCAGCCGTAGTCGCCGGACCACTCGTCGACCATCGCGCCCGGGTTTAAGTCGACCGGGACGAACGCGAGCTCGTTGAGCCAGCCCGTGATGTTGCCCTGCGCGTCGACGTAGCCACCGGCCTCGGAGGTGCCCATCGCGATGCCGAGCACGCAGTTGTCGTCGAGGTCCATCGCGCCCGCAAGCGCGGTGACGTCGCCGTCGTTGGCGACCTCGAGCGGCACGTCGCCGATCTCCTTCGCCGCGCGGATATAGATGTCCTTGACCTTGGCGTCGAACTCGTCACGCGGCACCTTCAGGAACAGGGAGGCGACCATCGTGCGGTTGGCGACGTAGATACCGGCGGAGGAGACGCCGATCGCGTCGACGCGCGGCATCTTTTCGGCGGCGGACTTGAACGCGGACAGGATGCCCTGATAGTGGTATTCGGGGTCGGCGGTGGTCTTCGGATGCCAGACGACCTCTTCGGAGAAGATCGCCTCGCCGTCGACGACGGCGCTGACCTTGCGGTCGGAGCCGCCGGCGTCGAAGCCGATGCGGCAGCCGTTTAAGTGGCGGCCGACGGTCTTGGACAGCTCGTGCGGGGCGGGCGCGTCCTCGTACTTGGCGGATTTGACCTCGAATTTATGCTCGTAGACGCCCGCCATGAAGTCGGCGTCGAATGCGCGCAGGCCGCCGGGGGCATACTGCTCCTTGATATACTTCGCGAGCGTGGGCGCGCCGCAGATCGTGAAGCGGAAGCCGCCGCGCATCCAGAGCAGCGCCTTGCACAGACGCTCCATATAGAGCCGGTCGACCTCTCCGTGACGGCAGTCGCCGAACACGGCGGTGTCATAGACGCTGATCTGGCCGTTTTCGCGCTCCAGAGCGATCTTGACGGGCTTTTTCTTCGCAAAACCGTCGACCGCGGCGCGGTAAGCCTGCATAAAGCGGGCAAACGGGATGAAATCGGGATCGTATTTCGGAGTGTTGCGGACGGAAATGTCCAGTCCCTGGAAATTCATGGAGTATACACCTCACACAGAATTGAAATCGGATAATTCATTATAACACAGTGCGTGACAGAATGCAAAGGGTATCTTGCATTTTTTCAAAAAAGGGACGAAACCGCAAAAAAGCGGCGGGGACACGGGAAAACGGGCGCCGCCGCGGAGGGCGAAAGGGTGAAAAAGGTATGACGGCGCGAATGGAAATCGACGGAACCGCCGGGACGGGGACGGGACATTTTGTCCTTTTTGGGTATTGTTTTCCGGATGCAGGATGTGCGATAATAAACAATATAAAGGAAAATCCGCTGCTATGAAAATGAGCGGAGAATCCTTTTTATCAGGTTGTTCCGGTTTGAAAAAACGATCGGAAAGGCATGACCGGAAAACGGAAGGGAGAGAAAAAAGGAGATGCCTTTTTATAATTACCGCTGCAACCGCTGCGAGACGAAGTTTGAGGTGCTCGCAACGGTGGAGGAAATGGAAAAGAAGCTGATCCCGTGTCCGGGCTGCGGCAGCCGGGATCTAACGCGCGTCTACGAGCGCGCGGCCGTTTCGCTGATGAGCAAAACGGCCTGCGAGCAGGAGAGAAGCGCGTGCTGCTGCTGCAATAAAAACTGCCCGAACGCGGGAGCAAAGGGGGAATAAGCGTGGCGATGGAAGCGATCCGCGCGGTCACGAAAGCGGAAGCGGACGCGGCGGACGCGATTGCGCAGGGAAAGGAGCGTGCGCGGCGCGCCATAGCGGCGGCGCACGAGGATGCGGGAAAGCTCGCGGCGGCGCGCGCGGCACAGGCGGATGCCGATTACGCGGCGGCGCTGGAGCAGGCGAGAAGCGACGCCGGGAAGCTGTCCCATGACGCGGCGCGGTACGCGGCGGGAGAAGCCGACGCGATGCGGCGCGCCGCGGAAAAGAACATCGACGAAGCGGCGGCGTTCATTGCGGAAAGGATCGTGAAGGGCGCATGGCAATCGTAAGTATGATGCGCCTGGAGGCGGTCGCGCCGCGCTCGCAGGTGCGCAGGCTGACGAGGTCGCTGGTACGGCTGTCGTGCGTGGAGCTGTCGCGTCCCGAGACGGACGCGGAGGGCTTTGTCCCGTCCGTGCCGGATACGGAGGCGCTGCGGGAAAAGCGCGCGATGGTCGACGCCGCGGCGGATGAGCTGTCGCGGCGGTATCCGGTGAAAAAATCCGCGCTGGCAGCCAAAAAGGAGCTTTCCGAAGCGGAGCTGCTCGACGCCGACTATACGCAGGTCTATGCGGCGGCGGAGCGCATCGGCGGGATCCTCGCCGAGCTGCGCATGCTGGACGCGGAGGACGTCGCGGCGCGGGAAGCGCGGGAGGCGCTGGAGCCGTGGCGTCCGGCGGCGCTCCCGCTGTCCTACGGCGGCACGGCGCATATGACGGCCGGACGGATCACCTTCCCGGCGGACGTCAGCCCGGCGGAGGCCGGGGAAGCGCTGGAAAACGACGGCATCGCGGCGGCCGTGTCGGAGGTCTCGGAGGGCAGGGAGCTGCGCTGCGCGTGGCTGTTTGCCTATCGGGGCGACGAGGAACGGGCGTGGAGCGTGCTGAAGGGCTTTGGCGCCCTGCGCGCGCCCTCGCTGCCGTATGACGGGACGCCGGAGGAGGCGCTCGCCGCGATCGGCGCGGCGGAGAAGGCGCGGGCGCTCCGGCGGCAGGCGCTTACGGAGGAGCTTGCCTCCCTTGCGTCCTTCCGCGAGGGTCTGGAGCGGGCGTCCGACGCGCTGTCGATGGAGCAGACGCGCGCCGAGCTTTCCGGGCAGCTGCTCGAATCGAAGCGCTGCGCAGTTCTTGAGGGCTGGATCCCGAAGGAAAAGCAGGCGGAGGTCGAGCGCGCGCTGCGCGACGCCGGCTGCGCTTATGAAATTTCGGAGCCGGGGCCGGAGGACGAGCCTCCCGTCGCGTTCAAGAGCAACAAATTCGTGCAGCAGTTCAATTTCATCACCGAGATGTACGGAATGCCGGCCTACAACAGCCTCATTGACCCAAACCCCGTGATGGCGCCGTTTTTCCTGCTGTTTTTCGGCATGATGATGGGCGATTTCGGCTACGGACTGCTGGTCACGGCCGCCTGCGCCATCGTCATCAAAAAGCTGCATCCGAAGGGCTTTTTCGGCTCGCTGATGCAGGTGATGCTCTGGTCGGGCATGTCGATGATGCTCTGGGGCGTGCTGTTCGGCGCCTATTTCGGCGACGTGATCGCGCAGGTATCGGAGAACTTCTTCGGAAAGCGCGTCGCGATCCCGGCGGTGCTGATGGATCCGATGACCCAGCCGCTGAACGTGCTGATCCTGTCGTTTGCGTTGGGACTCGTGCATATCGTGACCGGTATGGGCGTGTCCGCATGGCGGCAGATCCGCAGGGGAAAGTGGTTCGACGCGGTCTGCGACGTCGGCTTCTGGTACTGCATCTTCGCGGGACTGGTCGCGGCGATTCTCGGCGCGGGCTGGGGGCTGTATCTGGCGCTCGGCGGCGTGGCGGGCATCCTGATCTTCGGCGGACGGCATTCCCCGACGGTGATCGGCAAGATCACGGGCGGCCTGCCGAAGCTGTATGACGTCACAAGCTACCTGTCGGACATCCTGTCGTATTCGAGACTGCTCGCGCTCGGACTGGCGACGTCGATCGTCGCGAGCGTGTTCAACATCCTCGGAACGCTCGGCTCGGGCGTCCTGGGGGTCATCCTGTTCCTGATCGTATTCCCGGTCGGGCACGCGTTCAATCTGGTCATCAATATCCTGGGGGCGTTCGTGCATTCGCTGCGCCTGCAGTATATCGAATTTTTCGGAAAATTCTATGAGGGCGGCGGCCGCCCGTTTGCGCCGGCGGTATACCGGACGAAAAACTATCAAATCAAAGAATGAGAGGGTATTTGCAATGAGTATTCTGTTAAACGGTACGTTCCTTGCGGTTCTGGGCGCGGTGCTGTCGACGGGTATTGCCGGTATGGGCAGCGCGAAGGGCGTAGGCATGGTCGGCGAAGCGGCTGCCGGCGTGGTTTCGGAGGATCCGTCGAAGTTCTCCCAGACGCTGATTCTGGAGGCGCTTCCGGGTACACAGGGCATCTACGGCCTGCTCATCGGCTTCCTCATCATCATGAAGACGGGCATCATCAGCGGCAATCCGGTCGAGGTCTCGACGGTTGCGGGTCTGTGGCTGCTGCTGGCGGGCGTTCTGATGGGCGTCGTCGGCTACTTCTCCGCGATCAAGCAGGCGCGTGTGTCCTGCGGCGCCGTTGCGCTGGTCGCCAAGCGTCCCGAGGAGCTCGTCAAGGGCATCGTCTACACCGTCATGGTCGAGACCTACGCGGTGCTGGCGCTGCTGGTCGCCTTCCTGATCTACAACGGCGTTCCGGTGTAAGCGGGCTTTTCCCGGAGAAAACGAACAGGAAAAACGTCGAAAGCGAAAAGGGGGGCCATGGGCTTTGCAGGGAATGGACAGAATCGCCGCACGGATCGCCGAGGAGGCGCAGGAAGAGGTGCGGCGTCAGGAGGAGAGCGCAAAGCAGCAGGCGTACGACATCCTCAGCCAGGCGAAAGCGGAGGCGGAGGCGGCGTATGAGGCGCGCATGGAGGAAAGCCGTGCCGCGGCGGAGGAGATCCGGCGGCGTGCGCTGAGTACGGCGAAGCTGGACGCGAAAAAGAAGGCGCTGGCGACCAAGCAGGAGCTGCTCGGGCAGGCGTTTGCGAAAGCGCGGGAAAAACTGGCCGCCATGCAGGGCGCGGCGTATGAGTCGTTCCTGCTTTCCTTGATCGAAGGCAGCGCGGAGGGCGGGGAGACCGTCTGCTTTTCCGCGCGGGACGAGGCGATCGCGGAGCGCATCGTGAAGGCGGCGAACGACCGTCTTGCGAAGCGCGGCGCCGCGCCGGTGAACAACGGCGGCGCGGACGGGAGTGTGCCGGACGGCCTGATCCTGAAAAAGGGGCCGGTGGAGCAGAATCTGACGCTGGACGCCATTGTCCGCGCGGCCCGTCCCGGGCTGACGCCGGCGGCGGCGGAGATCCTGTTCCGGGGGAACGGCGATGAAGAATAAAACCCGTGCGGAAGCGTATCTGTACGCGTCGGGCCGCATCCACGCGATGGCGGCGCACGGCTTTACCCGGGCGGAAGCCGGGAGGCTCTGCGACGCGAAAACGGACGCCGAGGCGCTCCGGGTGCTGGCGGACGCCGGCATCCCCGCGGCGGACGGCGAAACGGCCGAAGCGGCGCTGGAGGCGGCGCGGGAGCGGATGCTGCGGGAGCTTTCGGGCTTCCTGCCCGACGAGCGGCTGCCGCGGCTGTTCCGGCTGCGCTATGACTATCACAATATCAAGGCGGCGCTCAAAGCCCGGGAGAGCTTCGGCGCGCTGTATATGCCGGCCGGCGCGCTGTCCGCGGAGCGCGTGCTGGACGCGGCGGAGCATGAACACTACGAAGGCCTGCGTCCGGAGATGGCGCGGGGCATCGCGGAAGCCCGCGCGGCGTTTGCGCGCACGGGAGACCCACAGGCGCTGGATTTCGCGCTTGACCGCGCGATGTACACCGAGATGCTGGGGCTGTGCGAGGAGATGGGCTCGCCGTTTGCGGCAGGATTTGTCCGGCTGCAGATCGATGCGGCGAATCTGTTGATCTACGTCCGCGCGCGGCGGCTCGGACGCGGCAGCGCGACGCTGTCGCAGGCGCTGATTCCGGGCGGGAACGCCGACGTGACGCCGCTGCTGCGCGACACGACGGGGGATTCGCTCGAGCGGGTCTTCGGCGCGGCGTTTGGCGGCGTACTGCCGGCGGCGTATGCGGCGCTGGAGCGGCGCGGCAGCGTTTCGGCGCTGGAGCGGCTCTGCAGCGAAAAAATTGCGGCGTATGTCGACGGCGGACGGCAGACCGCGTTCGGCGAAGGCGTGGCGCTCGCGTACCTGTACCGGTACGAGGCGGCGCTCGACCAGATCCGGACGATCCTCGCGGGAAAGCGCGCGGGACTGACGCCCGACGCGATACGGGAAAGGCTGCGTGCGTTATGACGTATAAAATTGCGGTCATCGGCGACCGGGAGAGCGTCCTCGGCTTCCGTGCGCTGGGACTGGAGACGGTATTTGCCGAAACGCCCGAAGAGGCGGCGGCGGCGCTTTCGAGACTGGCGCGGGAAAAGGCGGCGATCATCTATATCACGGAGGAGCTTGCCGCGCATCTGGAACGGGAGATCGCGCAGTATGCGGACGAGACGGTTCCGGCGGTGATCCTGATCCCGGGACGTCGGGGAAGCCTCGGCATCGGCAAAACGGCGCTGAACCGCGCCGTGGAACGCGCAGTCGGCGCGAATATACTGGGGGATGATGAGACATGAGTGGAAAAATCGTAAAGGTATCCGGCCCTCTGGTCGTAGCCGAAGGCATGCAGGACGCCGATATGTACGACGTCGCCTATGTCGGACGGCAGAAGCTGATCGGTGAAATCATTGAGATGCGCGGCGACCGCGCGTCGATTCAGGTATATGAGGAGACCGCGGGCCTCGGCCCCGGCGACGAGGTGGTGTCCACCGGCGCGCCGCTGTCCGTCGAGCTCGGGCCGGGACTCATCGAGAACATCTACGACGGCATCCAGCGTCCGCTGGAGAAGATCCGCGAGATGGCGGGCTCCCAGATCGCGCGCGGCGTGCACGTTCCGGCGCTCGACCGGGAGAAAAAGTGGACGTTCATGCCCCTTTTGAAGCGCGGCGCGTCGGTCGAGGCGGGCGACATCGTCGGCTACGTCCGCGAGACGCCGGTCGTCAGCGTCAAGATCATGGTGCCCTACGGCGTGTCCGGCAAAATCACGAAGATCACGGCGGGCGATTACACCGTGACCGACACCGTCGCCGAGATCACGTCGGAGGACGGCCGCGTGACGCCGGTGAAGCTGATGCAGACCTGGCCCGTGCGCCGCGGACGGCCGTATAAGACGAAGCTCTCGCCGACGATGCCGATGATCACCGGCCAGCGCAACATCGACACGATGTTCCCGATCGCCAAAGGCGGCACGGCGGCGATTCCGGGGCCGTTCGGCTCGGGCAAGACGGTCGTGCAGCACCAGCTCGCCAAATGGTCGGACGTCGACATCGTCGTCTACATCGGCTGCGGCGAGCGCGGCAACGAGATGACGGACGTGCTGCGCGAATTTCCGGAAATCCGGGATCCGCGCACGGGAGAATCGCTGATGAAGCGCACGGTGCTGATCGCGAACACGTCGGATATGCCGGTCGCGGCGCGTGAGGCGAGCGTCTATACGGGCATCACGATCGCGGAGTTCTACCGCGACATGGGGCTCTCGGTCGCGGTCATCGCGGACTCGACCTCCCGCTGGGCGGAGGCGCTGCGCGAGATGTCCGGACGTCTCGAGGAGATGCCCGGC
>JAEDGJ010000066.1 GCA_016297585.1 Clostridiaceae bacterium | reverse complement strand
ATGAAAAAGCGCCCTCCCGATTGGGAGAGCGCTTTGAACTTTGTAAAGATGTGAAAGGGGATTAGCCCTGCTGACGCATCTTCGCGAAGCACTCGCTGCAGTAGACCGGACGGTCGGTCTTCGGCTCGAACGGAACGCGAGCTTCGCCGCCGCACATCGCGCAGGTCGCGACGAAGTACTCACGGGGAGCGCGGGTCGCGTTCTTGCGGGCGTCACGGCAGGCCTTGCAGCGCTGCGGCTCGTTCTGGAAGCCGCGCTCAGCGTAGAACTCCTGCTCACCGGCGGTGAAAACAAAATCAGCGCCACATTCTTTGCACTTGAGTGTCTTGTCCTGGTACATGTGATGAACCTCTCTTTGAATGTCGTGCCATCGACGAAAACCTCGAGCGTTTGAGAACGTGCAGGGGTTTTATTACGCCGGGCATCTTAATATTGCTTATCGGGTTTTCCCGGTAAAGCCTGGGACGATTGTTTTCGGGACACGCTGTCCCGGGGAAAGAAGCGCGGGGAGAGCTTGTTGCGGATTCGGGTCACGGCGTTGTCAACCGATTTCACCGGACGGTGCAACCGGCGCGCCATCTCAGCAAATGAAAGACCTTCCAAATAGAGAGATAAGACACTTTTTTCAAAACCGGACAAGAGTGCGTCGAGCTCAGCGGCAACCTGCCGCTGCTCATCCCTGTGAATTGCGAGCGCTTCCGGGTCGGATTCGAGATCGTATAACCAGTGGAGCGGATCCCCGGTATCGTTGTCCGGAGATTCCAGCGGCAATGCGGTGCTGAGCACCTGCTGGTTTTTGCCCTGCGCCTGCCGGATCGCATCGTATATCCGCGAACGGATACAGAGAGACGCGAACGTCTGGAAGGAGGACTTCCCGGGCGTGTACTCCCGGATGGCCTTCAGAAGACCGATCATCCCTTCCTGCAACAGATCCTCGTGATCGCCGCCCGCCAGATAAAACGGACGCGCCGCACGCCGTACGAGCTGGGTGTAACGCTCGACCAGCACCTCGGCGGCTTCTCTGGCGCCCGTGTTGCTCAGACGGCAAAGCGCCTCATCGGATAGTTTTTCTAACTCTGACGGCTGCATTTCCTTCACGATTCCTGTCTATGCCATATTATATACGCGTTTTTTTTCTTTGTCAAGGGGTGTGTTCATATTTTGTTAATCTGTATACTATTGGAAGCGTTTTCTCGTACAACATGCACAAGCGGCGGGAACAAATCAATTGCAAACGGGCGGATCAGCCGTTTTTGAGCCACTCGTCCATCCGCTGCTGGAGCGAGTCCTCCTGTACGGGCGCGGCGGGTGCGGTGTAGGCGATGCCGAGGTGCTCGTAGGCGCGCACGGTGGCACAGCGTCCGCGCGGTGTGCGCGAGAGAAAGCCGAGCTGCAGCAGGTACGGCTCGTAGACGTCCTCGAGCGTGACGGCTTCCTCGCCGACGGTGGCGGACAGCGCCTCGAGGCCGACCGGACCGCCGCCGTAGATGTCGATGATGCCGCGCAGCATCCGCCGGTCGGTGGCGTCGAGCCCGAGCGCGTCGATGTCGAGCGCCCGCAGCGCCATGTCGGCGACCTCGCGCGAGATATGGCCGTCGGCGCGCACCTGCGCGTAGTCACGCACGCGCTTTAACAGCCGGTTTGCGATTCGCGGCGTGCCGCGGGAACGGCTGGCGATCTCGAACGCGCCCTCGCGGTCGATGTTGACGCCGAGGATCTCCGCGGAGCGGCGGACGATGCGCTCGAGCTCGGCGGGAGCGTACAGCTCGAGCTTTAGCAGAACGCCGAAGCGGTCGCGCAGCGGCGCGGAGAGCTGTCCCGAGCGGGTCGTCGCGCCGATCAGGGTAAAAGGCGGCAGGTCGAGCCGGATGGAGCGCGCGGAGGGGCCTTTGCCGATGATGATGTCGAGCGCGAAGTCCTCCATCGCGGGATACAAAACCTCTTCGACCGCGCGGTTGAGGCGGTGGATCTCGTCGATAAAGAGGATGTCGTGGGGCGCGAGGTTTGTCAGGAGCGCCGCGAGATCGCCGGCCTTTTCGATGGCGGGGCCGGAGGTGACGCGGACGTGGGAGCCCATTTCGTTGGCGATGACGCCCGCGAGGGTGGTTTTGCCGAGTCCGGGCGGGCCGGACAGCAGCACATGGTCGAGCGACTCGCCGCGCTGACGTGCCGCTTCGATGAAGACGCGCAGATTCTCCTTGGCCTTGTCCTGACCGATGTATTCGTCGAGCTTCTGCGGGCGGAGGCTGCCCTCCGCGTCGTCGGCGGGCTGGACGGCCGCGTCGACGAGACGCTCGCCGAGCTGGTCGTCAAATTCAATCGCCATGGCGCGCGCCCTTCATCGTGCCGTAGAAGTGGATGACGTTCAGGTCGTCGGGGAGATCGGTGCCGTGGGTGCCGCGGCCGGTATCGGGGTGATCGTGGCAGCCGTGGTCGGTGGCAAAGCCGAGGAAGGTATCGTAGGCGGCGTAGGCACGCTGCACGGCGCGGGCGATCTCGCCGAAGAAGCGGCAGTTGTCGCGGAAGACCTGCAGTGCCTCCGGATCCTCGACGCGCGTCGAATGCATCATATGGTCGTACCAGCCGTTGTAGATGACGATGAAGTCGTACCGGTCGGACTCGATCAGTTGGATGCCGAGCCGCACCGCGTCCTCGTCGCTTTCGCAGTCGGTGAAATAGTCCATTTCGCGCTCGAGGAAGATGCGGGACATGCTGGCGCCGGTCTGGCTGACGATGGCGCACTTCTTTCCGGCGCGGATGAGCGCGTCGAAGACGGAATCGACGCGGACGACGGGCTTTTCATAGCGCTGGATGCCGTGGATCTGCGGCGCGGTGCCGGTGTACATCGTCGCAAAGCAGACCGGCGTGACGGAGGGCATCATCGTGCGCAGGGGGAGGGCGAGCTGGGTATAGCGGGTGACCTCCGCAAACTCGGGGGTGTACTTCTGGTACAGCCACTGGGCGATGGCGTCGGGGTTATAGATGACGGCCTTCTGCGCGGGACGGCCGTCGAAGGCGTCGGCGAGAAGACGCGCGAGCGGCTCGGCGGCGGGCTGCGCCATGCGGGGCGGTTCGACGCCGAGCGAGGCGGTAAAGGCGGCGGCGACACGGGTCATTTCGTAGGCATTGCAGACTTCCATGAAAAACTCCTCCTTATAAACGGATGGGTGGGTTTAACCGCGCGCAAGCCCCTTCAGGGCGGCGCGGATGATTTCCTCGAGGGAGAGGGCGGCGGTATCGACCTTGCGCAGCGCCGCAGCGGCTTCGGACGCGGAGTAGCCGAGCGCCTGCAGCGCCATCCGGGCTTCCCCGGTCTTGTCCTGCGCGTCGGCGGCGGGGAGCCAGTCCTCCTGCGCGCCGTCGGCGGCGTATTCCTTCTTCAGCTTGTCCTTCAGTTCGAGGATCAGCCTCTGCGCGAGCTTTTTGCCGACGCCCGGCGCCTTTGTCAGCGCCTTTTCGTCGCTGCCGACGATGGCGAGCATGAACTGGTCGGGGGAGAGCGTCGAGAGGATCGACAGCGCGACCTTCATGCCGACGCCGGACACGCCGGTCAGCAGCGTAAAGCAGCTTTTTTCCTCAAGATCGGCAAACCCGTACAGCTCGAACGTGTCCTCGCGGACGTTTAAGTAGGTATAGAGCTTCGTTTTTGCGCCGCGCGTCAGCTTCGCCTGCGTGTGCAGCGTGATGTTGCACAGATACCCGACGCCGCCGCAGTCGACCACGGCGATGCGGGATTCCAGATGCGTAATCGTCCCTTCCAGATAGTAAAACATGGCGGTACCGGTTCCTTTCAGCCGTTTTGATGCTTGAAATTGATCTGACTCGTGCGCATGGCGGCGTGGCAGAGCGCGACGGCGAGCGCGTCGGCGGCGTCGTCGGGCTTCGGACGCGCCGGCAGCGACAGCAGCGCGCGCGTCATCTCCATCATCTGCGCCTTCTCCGCCTTGCCGTAGCCGACGACGGCCTGCTTGATCTCGGACGGGCTGTACTCAAAAAGCGGGATGTTTGCCTCGGCGATGGCGAGCAGGATGACGCCGCGCGCCTGGGCGACCGCGATGGCGGTGGTGGTGTTCGTATTGAAGTAGAGCTTTTCGATCGCCGCCGCGTCGGGACGGCGGTCGGCGATCAGCGAGACCATGTCGGCGTAGATGATGCGCAGGCGCTCCTGCATCGGCAGCCCGGCGGGGGTGGTGATCGCGCCGTGACGGATGTGGCGGTAACGCGCGCCGGAGGCCGCGATCAGCCCAAAGCCGACGATCGCGTAGCCGGGGTCGATGCCGAGGATGCACTGGGGCGCGTCCGGCAGGGAATAGCTTTTCATCGGCGCGTCCCCTTTACAGCGTAAACTCCGCGAATTCGCCGGTCTCCCCGTTTTCCGTCCGGTCGGCGGGCCGGATCTCGAGCGTGCCCGCGATGGACTCAAAGCTCTCCTCCGGATTCTGCTGGAGGAGGTTTAGAAGCCCCGTAAAGTCGCGGACGACCTCGCGCGGCGTCAGCAGCACGTCCGCGCCCATGCGGGAGGCGATGTCGGAGACGAAGGCGGCGAGCTGCTCGTCGCTGACGGGCGGCGTCCAGTCGTAGCGCAGCGCGTGCAGCGCGACGATGCGCTTGAGCAGCGCCAGCAGCTCCTCGGGCGTCAGCGGCGCGAGCGTGAGCACGGGACCGGCAAAGTCCTGCACGCCGTCGCCCGCGAAGCGGTTCGCGCGCAGGCGGGAGCGCAGCGCCTCGTAGCTGTAGAGCCCGCGCCGCGTGTCCTCGACGAGCTGGGGGGTGCCGCCGAAGAAGAAGGCCATGTGGGAGAGCCGTCCCTGCGTCGCGTCGTTGAAGATGTTCAGGAGCTTTTCGTAGTTTGCCTCGCGCGCGACGGTCTGGACGATCTTATAGAGGTTGACGGCCTCGTCGATGATGATCAGAAGCCCTTTTTGTCCCGTGACGGCCATCAGAGAGGACATCAGCTTGAGAAAATCGTACCAGGTCTCGTCCGTGATGACGGAGGAGACGGGCAGCGCGCGCTTGGCCTCGGTTTTGTTCGGAAATTCGCCGCGCAGCCAGCGTAAGGCGTTGTTTTTCAGCTCCTCGTCGCCGTCGCGCAGGCCGCGGTAGAACGCGCCGACCGCCGCGGCAAAGTCGAAGCCGTGGACGAGCCCGGAAAAGCCCGAAATGGCGTCGGTGATGGCAAGCTCCGTGAGCTGCGCGAGCTTCGGGTCGGAGGGGGAAAGCCCCTCGCGCCGGGCGCAGTCGAGCTGCACGGACGCGATCCAGCGGGACAGGATGACGGGCAGCGCGCCGCCGTCCGGAGCCGCGCGGCAGGAGAGATTGCGCATCAGCTCGCGGTAGGTGGCAAGCCCCTGCCCCTTCGCACCGGCGAGCCTGCGTTCGGGAGACAGGTCGCAGTCGGCGACGGCAAAGCCGCGCTCGAGCGCGTGGGAGCGCAGGAGCTGGAGAAGAAAGCTCTTGCCGGAGCCGTAGCGGCCGGTGATCATGCGGAACGCGCTGCCGCCGTCCTCCACCGTTTCCAGATCGGACAGCAGCGCCGCGATCTCCTTCGTGCGGCCGATGGCGATGTACTCCTGACCGGTGCGCGGTACGACACCGGCGGCGAGCGAATTCAATACGGCGGCTGCCACACGCCGCGGAATCTGTACCTTCATGTTCCGTGACTCCTTTTATTGCTGCACAAGCGTTTTATATTCCTCATAGACCGTGCCCGAGCCGGTATCGATCAGCAGATCGCCGAGCGCGTCGAGCGCAATTTCGTTGATTTCCTCGTACACCGCGTCCGGGAACGTCATCGCGTCCGCGCAGATGCGGCGCACGGCGTCCGTATCGTCCCGCTGCAGCGCGGCGAGGACGGCGGCCTGCGTTTCGTTTAAGCGGGAGGCAAACGGAGCGTCATCCCCGTCCGTATCGGAGCGCTCCGGTTCCGCGGGCACCTCCGGCGCGGGTGTCTTGGACGCGAGCGCCGGTTCGGGGGTTCCGGCATCCGCGGCGGCGTCCGTGCCGAGCGCGTCGAGCAGGCGGCGGGTGTTTTCCCAGGACGCGTCCTCCAGCGCGCGGGCGCGGTCGAGATCGATGACGAGCTTTTCGCGCGGCGGCGGAGCGGGAGCTTCCCCGGCGGGCTTCGGAACGGCCAGCGCGTCGAGGATGGCGGCCTCGATGTCCGCGGGCAGCGCTTCCGCCTTCAGGCGTCCGGGGAAGTGCTCGCGCTTTCGCAGGAGGTTTTCCGTATAGCGCAGGATGGCGCCGAGCAGCGTGCGGAACTGCGGGTCGCGCGAATAGGGACGGTAGCAGAGCTCGATGCGGCGGGACGACGCGCGTCCGATGACGGCGCCGTAGAAGCTGTCGTGGAGGCAGGTGGTCTGCATCGGCGCATAGGCGTCGAGCAGGGGGGTGCCCTTCGCACGGTGGACGTCCTCTGCGGCGCGCAGAGCCCGTGCCACGGCGGCTTCGCAGCGCGCGCGGCGCTCGGGATCGGCGCAGAAGCGGGAATCCTCGATGGCGTAGCCGCCGAGCGCACCGAGGACGGAGAGCGGGAGCGCGTAAAGCCCTTCCCGCAGGCGGCGGCTGCAGAAGACCTCGGCGGGCAGATCCGTTTCGGTGACGGAGAACGGAATGCGCTCCTGCAGGGAGTCGAAATCCTGCCCGAGGTCGCAAAGGAGCATATAATCGGCGCACCAGCCGGGCATGCAGCGGTCGAGATAGGGAAACGTGCCGCGGTAGCTCTCCCAGAGCCGCAGGAGGGAGGAGAGCGCTTCCGCGCCGGAGGCGGTGACGGAGTTTAATAGCTCGTACGCCGCCACATAGATATAGGAAATGTCCGTTTTCAGGACGATGCCGCGGGCAAACTGGGCGCGCCAGTAAAAGTACCAGCTTTTCTGCGCGGCGTTCATGTCGGCATAGGTGGGACGTCCCGCGCGGAAGGGGACGAAGGAGGCGCGGGCGACGGCATAGCCGCGCAGGCGGCGCGCGTCGTTCAGGAATACCGCGGTTTTTACGGAGCCGGAGATCGCCGAGGGCAGGATGACGGCGCGGATGAGCGCGGGCGGCTCGAGCGCGATCTCGCGGACGGGCGCGGGAGTGGGTCGGGACGGCGGCGGAAAGACCGCTTCCCGTATCTCGGGCACCTCCTGCGGACGGGGAGACGGAGCCGGGCGGCGGCCGTACGGGGAGGCGGGCTGCGGCGTGCGGAGGGGGATGCCCCGTCCGCAGTCGCGCAGAGCCGGGACGCCGGCGCCCGCGAACAGATAGGACGCGCGGTCGCAGAGCCGCCCGAGCGCCTGCGCGCGGCCGCGGGGGAGCGTCGATTCGCCGTCCGGGTAGGGGGACAGCTCTTTCAAGTGAGGCTGGCGGACGCGGTAGAGCGTGTTTTCCGCGAGCATATACTCGTCGAGCCCCTGCAGCGCCGTCAGGCTGCCGCGCGGCACGACGGAAAGGATGTGCAGACGAAAGACCTCGGCGTCGCCGTCATAGGTCACGTCCACCCGCACGGGCGGATCCTCCGTCAGGGAAAGCGCGCAGGTGAGCTGCACGCCGTCGCGCTGGAGCTTCGGGACGATGACGCGCAGGACGATCTTGAAATGCTGCGGCGAGACCGTGCGGTATTGCCATAAAAACGGGTCGAGCAGGGAGATCTGCGGCACGCGGAAGCCCGCGCCGGGGGGATCGGAGGGCTTTTCGGTGAAATAGCCCCGTCCGCGGTAGACGGCGGGCGTGCCGGAGAGCTCCGCGTAGAAGAAGAGCCGGTCGCGCGAGGGCGTGAGCGTCAGCGCGGCACGGAAGCTGCGGGGAGGCGCCTTGCCCGGCGGCGCGGAAGACCTCCGCGGCGGGAGGGGCATATCGCTGTAATACGAAGCCATACGGAGCGTTCAGCCTTTCACGAGGGTGATGACGCCGGAGACCGCCATGAAGATGTAGACGACGAAGCGAAGGCGTCCGGCATCCAGCTTCCGGAACACGCGGCGGCCGAGAAATACGCCGAGCGCGATGCCGGCAAGCCCCAGCGCGGCATAGCCGAAGACGGCCTTCGTGACGAGCCCGTTGGCCGCGCGGACGATCAGCGCGTAGATGTTCGTCACGGTGAAGTAGGCCTGGATCGTCGCGAGGTATTCCTCCTTTGAGTCGGTGCCCGCGAGCAGATAGACGACCATCGGCGGCCCGCCGATGGAGAACAGGCCGGAAAGCACGCCGGAAAGGGAGCCTGCGGCGGCTCCCGTGGCGGGCGTCGCGCGGATCTTTATATTTTTGCCCCAAAAGAGGAAGTACATACTCAGCAGGATGAGCGCGCCGCCGAGAAGCCGCTTCATCAGCGAATCCGCCTGGCCTGCCGAGAGCGTGATGATGACGGCGCTGACGGCGCAGAAGCACAGAGACGGGATCAGCAGCTTTTTCCAGGAGATGTACCGGCGGTACTGGATGACGGTGACGGTCGTCGTGGCGAGGGACAGCATGCCCGACAGCGTGACGCTCATGCCGTAGCTCGGCAGGAGCATCGGGAAAAACATCATGACGAAGATGCCGAAGCCGAAGCCGGACGCGGCCTGCACGAACGCGCCACCCGTCGCCGCGGCCAGAAAGAGGATGACGTTCCACATACAAACAAATAAGCTCCCGTAACGAATACCGGATGATCCCGATTTAACCTATTATAGCATAAAGAAAATCAAAACGCAATGGGAGACGAAAAATGGTTTTCGCCGTGCGCGCGCATGAAAGACACGAAAGCGCCATGCAAAAAATATTACAATTTGGTTACAGAAACACTTGACCTTTGCGCGCTTTTGCGGTACAATAGAGAACATCGGAAAATAGGGCCTTTTTTGGGTTGGGAGTCGTCATGGATCTGGAAGCGCTTCGGGAAAAAGCGAATATGTGTCCGCAGAAGCCGGGCGTTTACCGCATGATCGACGCGTCCGGCGTTGTGATTTACGTCGGAAAGGCGAAAAACCTGAAAAACCGCGTGACGCAGTATTTCCAGAACCCCGAAACGCAGTGGATCAAGACGCGCCGGCTCGTTTCCCATATCGACCGCTTCGAGACGATCGTCACGGATACGGAGCTCGAGGCGCTGGTGCTCGAAAATACGCTGATCAAGCACTATCAGCCGAAATACAACATCCTCTTAAAGGACGACAAGGGCTATCCCTTTATCTGTTTTGACCCGAAGGCCGATTATCCGCGGCTTATGCTGTCCGCGCAGGCGGACGCCGGGAAGCGGTGCTTCGGACCCTACGGCGGCCGGACGATCGCGCACGAGGTCATCGATATCGTGCAGGAGACGCTGAAGCTGCCGAACTGCTCGCGGCGGTTCCCGCGCGACATCGGACGCGAGCGGCCGTGCCTGAGACGGCATCTCGGACGCTGCATCGGCGTCTGCGAGGGCGGCGTGTCGAAGGCGCAGTACCATACGCTGCTCGAGGAAGCCGCGCTGCTGCTCGAGGGACGCTGCGACGAGCTGACGGCGTCGCTCGGCGTCGAGATGGAGCGCGCCGCGGAAGCGCTCGACTTCGAGCGGGCGGCGTTCCTGCGCGACCGGCTGCAGGCGGTGGAGCGGCTCGACCGGCGGCAGAAGGTCGTCGCGGCGCATGTGCCGGACGCCGACGTCGTGTGCCTGTACAACGGCGCGTCGCGTGCCTGCATCGCGGTGCTGCATTACGTCGAGGGGACGCTTCTCGGCAAGGATCAGACGCTGCTGCCGGTCTGCGAGGACGACGAGGATGCGGCGGATACGCTGTCGCAGTTTGTGACACAATATTACCGCGACCGCCCGATGCTCCCGCGCGAGGTGCTGCTGTCGCAGGAGACGCCCGACGCGGCGCTGCTCGGCGACTATCTGACAAAGCTCGCCGGAAGACGGGTGTATGTGCTGTTCCCGCAGCGCGGCGAAAAAAGGCGGCTTCTCGAGATGGCGATGGAAAACGCCCGCGAGGAAGCGCGGATCGCGACGCTGAAGGAAGAAAAGACCGGGCGGGGGCTTGCCCTGCTGCAGACGGCGCTGGGAATGGAAAATGCGCCGTACCGGCTCGAGGCGTACGACATCTCGCATACGGCGGGCGAGGAAACCGTCGGCGGCATGGTCGTGTTCGAGGGCGGAAAGCCCCGGAAGAGCGCGTACCGGAAATTCCGGCTGGAGCGGGAAGCGCCGGACGACTACGCGTCGATCGCGGAGGTGCTGCGGCGAAGGCTCGCGCGCGCGGCGGAAGGGGACGAGAAGTTCCTGCCGCTGCCGGACGTGCTTTTGATCGACGGCGGCGAGCAGCATGCGCAGACGGCGCGGCGGGTGCTCGAGGAGACGGGCGTGAAGATCCCCGTGCTCGGCATGGTCAAGGACGACCATCACCGCACGCGCGCGCTGGTGGAGCCGGACGGCCGGGAGATCGGCATCCGGACGCAGCCCGCGCTCTTTACGCTGATCGGAACGATCGGCGAGGAGGTACACCGGTTCGCGATCGGATATCACCGGACGCTGCGGGATAAAAAGGTGAGAAAATCGGCGCTGGACGGCATTCCGGGCGTCGGAGAGGCGCGGAAATCGGCGCTGATCCGGAAATTCGGTTCTGTGAAAGCCATCCGCGCGGCGTCGGAGGATGAACTTGCGTCCGTGGTGCCGAAAAACACGGCGGCGGCGGTCTATGCGCGGCTGCACGGGGCGGAAACGGACGAAAAATAACGAAAAAAGGGAAATTTAGTCTATGATGCGCGTGATTACAGGCGACGCGCGGGGCCGGAAGCTGAAATCCGTCGAAGGCCTTGCCACGCGTCCCACCACCGAACGGACGAAGCAGTCCGTTTTCAACGCGATCCAGTTTGATATAGAAGGGCGCCGCGTGCTCGACCTGTTTGCGGGCACCGGACAGCTCGGCATCGAGGCGCTGTCGAGAGGCGCCGCGGACGCGGTATTCGTCGATCTTGCGCCCGCCGCGATCGCGGTGATCCGCGACAACGTCAAAACCGTGCGCTACGAAAACCGCTCGGAGATCGTGCAGGGCGACGCGCTGGGCGTGCTCGCGCGCTTTCCGGAGGACCGGTTCGGGCTGATCTTCCTCGACCCGCCGTACGAGGCGGGGCTGATCGCGGGCGCGCTCGAGCGGATCATGCGCCGCCGTCTGCTGCGCGAGGGCGGCCTCATCGTCTGCGAAACGCTGCGGGAGGAGCCGATGCCGCCGATGGAGGAGGGCTTCCGCGTTCTGCGCGAGTATCTGTACGGAAAAAGCAAAATAACGCTGATCGTCCGCGAAAGCGGGACAGTCTGAAGGGAAGGAGCGGCAGACCGCTCATGAAAATCGCCGTATATCCGGGATCGTTCGACCCCGTGACGCTCGGCCACATGGACATCATCCGGCGCGCGTCGGGCATGTTCGACCGCCTGATCGTCGCCGTGGTTGCCAATAAAAACAAGAAAGTCACCTTTTCGCTCGAAGAACGCGCGGAGTTTCTGCGCCGCGCGGTGGAGGCCGAGGGGCTGACAAACGTCACCGTCGACTTTTACGACGGGCTCGTCGCCAATTATCTGAGGACCGTCGGCGCGACGACGCTCGTGCGCGGCCTGCGCGCGATGTCCGACTTTGAAAACGAGTTCCAGATGGCGCTGGCAAACCGCCAGATCAACGCGGACGCCGATACGGCGTTCCTCGTGACCAGCGTGGAGTATATGTACTTAAGCTCGAGCCTTGTGCGCGAGATCGGCAGCTACGGCGGAAACATCCGGGATTTTGTGCCCGAATGCGTCGCCGCCGATATCGCCGCGAAATTAAAACCGTAAGGGAAAGATCCGAAAGGAGTTTAGGAAAAGGATATGGCCGGAGGAATTGACGAACTGATTGACGTCCTGTATGGGATGATCGAGGAAGCCTGGAGCATGCCGCTCGGAAAGGACAAATGCGTGATCGAGCGCGAAAAGGCGCTCGATATCTTGGACGAGCTGCGCGGCAATATGCCGGGAGAGATCAAGGCGGCGCGCGAGATCGTCGAAAAGCGCAACGACCTGATCGCGTCGGGCAAGAAGGAAGCCGACTCGCTTCGCCGCACGGCGGAGGAGAAGGCGCGCTCGCTCGTCGATCAGAACGAGATCGCGGCGCAGGCAAAGCAGCGCGCAAAGGAGATCAGCGCGTCGGCGGAGACCCAGGCGGCGGAGCTCAAGCGCGCGGCAGGCGCCTACTGCGACGATCTGCTCAAGCGGACCGAGGAGTCCATCGCGGCGTCTCTTGCCGAGGTGCGCAAGATCCGTGCGGAATTCAAGGCTGCCGCCGGTGTGAAATAATCCTTTCTGTCGGAATATTTCCGGCGGAAACGGCTTGCAATCCGGGTTGGAATCCTGTATAATGGAAATCGGATTATGTTCACCTTCCGCGGCGGAGTTTTATCCGGAAGAAAGGCAAACCTTTGAAATGAACGAAACATACACCCATATCCCGGTGCTGCGCGACGCCTGCATCGACGCGCTGAACCTCCGTCCCGACGGCATCTACGTCGACGCGACGCTGGGCGGCGCGGGACATGCCTCCGCGATCGCGGAAAAGCTGCGGGGCGGAAGGCTCATCGGCATCGACCGCGACGAATACGCGCTCGGAAGGGCACGGGAGAGGCTCGCGCCGTTTGATGACCGCGTGACGCTGGTGCACAGCGATTTCCGGAACATCGCGGACTGCCTGAGAGCTGCGGGTGCGGAAGGCGCGGACGGCATCCTCTTTGATCTCGGCTGCTCGTCTTTTCAGCTCGACGACCCGGAGCGCGGTTTTTCCTATATGCACGACGCGCCGCTCGATATGCGCATGGACCGCACGCGCGGCGGGACGGCATACGATCTCGTCAACACCGCGGACGCGTCCGAGCTGCGGCGCATTCTCTTCGATTACGGCGAGGAGCGCTACGCCCCGCGCATCGCGGAGGCGATCGTGCGGGCGCGGGAGACGCATCCGATCGGGACGACGGGGGAGCTTGCCGGCATCATTGCGGACGCGATGCCCGCCGCCGCGCGCCGCGAAAAGCAGCATCCGGCAAAGCGCACGTTTCAGGCGCTGCGCATCGCTGTCAACGACGAGCTGACGGCGATCGACGAGGCGCTGCGGGCGGCGGTCGGCGCGCTGTATCCGGGAGGACGGCT
>JAEDGJ010000222.1 GCA_016297585.1 Clostridiaceae bacterium | reverse complement strand
GGCGCGCGATGGAGACGGCGCTGCGCAGATTTACGTCGTACTGGGGGAACTCCTCCGCCGCGAGCGGCGACGCCGAATAGACCGACGCGCCCGACTCGCTGACGATCATGTATGAAACGCCCCCATCGATGCGGCGGAGCATGTCGGAGGTCATCTGTTCCGTTTCGCGCGACGCGGTGCCGTTGCCGATCGCGATGCAGCGCACGCCGTGGCGGCGGATCAGCGCGGAGAGCCGATCGATGGCTTCCTCGCGCTGGCGGGCGCCGTAGGTCGGGTAGACCACCGCCGTGTCGAGCACCTTGCCGCGCTCGTCGACGACGGCGACCTTGCAGCCGTTGCGGTAGCCGGGGTCGAGCCCCATCGTGACCGCGCCGCGCACCGGCGGCTGCATCAGCAGCGGACGCAGGTTCAGCGCGAAGTTGCGGATCGCGCCCTCGTTTGCGGCGTCCGTCAGCGACGCGCGCAGCTCGCGCTCCATCGACGGCGCGATCAGCCGGTCCCACGCGTCTGCGGCGGCGGCGCGGATGAAATCCATCGCGGCGCTGCCCGGTACGCCCACCGTGCGCAGGATGACCGTCAGCGCGTGGCGGCGGTCGCACTCGACGGAGACTTTCAGGAAGCCCTCGCGCTCGCCGCGGTTGATCGCGAGCACCTGATGCCCCGCGACGCGCGAGACCGGCTGCGAAAAGTCGTAGTAGAGCCGGTAGACGGAGTCCTCGTCCTTCGCTTTTTCCGCGCGGAGGACGGCCTCGCGCTCGAGCAGCGCGCGCAGCCTGCTGCGCAGTCCCGCGTCGTCGGAGATCGTCTCCGCGATGATGTCGGACGCGCCCGCGAGCGCGTCGTCCACGGTCTCGACGCCGCGGGAGGGGTCGAGATAGGCCTCCGCTGCGGCGCGGACGTCGGTGACGCGGCTGTCCTGCGCGAAAAGGAGCGCCGCGAGCGGCTCGAGCCCCTTTTCGCGGGCAACGGTCGCGCGGGTGCGGCGCTTTTGCTTATAGGGACGGTAGACGTCCTCCAGCTCGGCAAGGGTATGAGCCGCGTCGATCGCGTCGGAGAGCGCGGGCGTGAGCTTGTCCTGCGCGGCGATGGCGCGTCGAACCTCCTCGCGCCGGGCGGCGAGGTTTTTTAAGTACCCCAGCCGCTCCTCCAGCGTGCGCAGCACGGTGTCGTCGAGCGAGCCGTGCTGCTCCTTGCGGTAGCGGGCGATGAAGGGGATGGTGTTGCCCTCGTCGAGCAGGCGGATGACGTTCTCGACGGAGGAAAGGGGGAGGGAAAGCTCTGCGGCGAGGGTCTGTGCGATGGTTTCCATGTGTAAAAAGTCTCCTGTGATGGTTTGAAGGGGGGGGAAGGTCAGCCGGTGTACTCGTCGCCCGAGACCTCGAAGCCGTTCCAGCCGCTGTCCTCGAAGCGGGAGCTGCGGCAGACGCGGCGCAGCAGGGCGGCGGCCTCGGTGATCGCGTAGGGGTGCTCGTAGGGCGCCTTTTCCCAGAGCATCGACGCGGCGTCGGGCAGCAGCCGCAGATACTGCGGCATATGGTGCCACGTCGTCAGCAGCACGCCCGCGGCGCCCGCCTCCTGCGCGTAGGACGAGAGCGCGCGGAGGTTTTCGTAGTCGTCCCACGGCGACAGCAGGACGTCGAAGCCCTTTTCCATGAAGTACGCGGTGCTCGCGACGGAGCCGCTTTGGACCCCGTACTGCCAGTCGGCGATGAGGAAGCGGCGGTCGAGCGCGTCGAGCGCCTCGTGGGTGCGTCCGCCCGTCGCGATGAGCCCCGGCCAGGCGCGGCTGTCGAGCAGCGCGTCGCCCCAGAGGATGCCGCGCCGTCCGGAGGAGGCAAGCTCGTCGGCAATGCCGTTTAGGTACTCCGCGAGCAGCTCGGGCGGGTTTTCCTTCCGGCAGTGCTCGCAGGTGGCAAAGGAGCGCGCCTCGTCGCAGCCGAGGTGGAAGAACGAGCCTTCTCCGCAGAGCTCGGAAAGCTCCGCGCGCATTTCGGACAGAAGCTTGCGCGTGTCGGGGTTCGAGACGCACCACGTCCAGCCGTCGGGCTCGAAATAGCGCTCGAGGCGGGGGTCCTGCGCGAGGATCGTGTGCCGTCCGAAGCGTTCGCGCGCCATCGCGGCGTGTCCGAGCGAGTTGAGCATCGGGACGACCTCGACGCCGAGCGAGCGGGCGAGGTCGATATACGGCCGCAGCTCGTTTTTTGTATGGCTCCGTCCCTCCCACGCCAGTGCGCGGCAGACGTCATAGCGCAGCGTGCCCCAGAATTCGAGCACGAGATGGGTCAGCCCGAAAAATCCCGCCATGCGGATGACGCGTTCGAGGAGGGAGAGGTCGGTCTCCGGGAACAGGCAGAAGTGGATGGCGCGCACGGGCAGCGCGGGACGGTCGGCGATGCGCACGCAGCCGATGTGGAAGCGCTCCGCGCCGAGATCGAGGCAGTCCGGGACGATGCACTGGGCAAGCGCCGCGAACGCGTGCAGCAACCCCTCGCGGGTGTGCGCGCGGATCGCCGCGCCGGAGGGGGTGACGGCAAGCGCGTACTCAAACCCCTGCGCGTCGGGCAGCGGCAG
>JAEDGJ010000221.1 GCA_016297585.1 Clostridiaceae bacterium | reverse complement strand
CCTCGACATTCGGCGTGCCGGAGACGCATTCGGTCGGCACGTCGAGAATTTCGGGGTAAAGCTGCCCGAGAAGGCCGTTTTTCGCGGCAAGCATGCTCGCGTCGGGGATCGCGACGAGCTTTTCGGCGGAGTTGAAGAACACCGCGAGGACGCTCGCGAGCGGATAGATGTCACAGACCGCGATGCGCTCGATATGGCGGGGCAGCTCGACGGTGTGCCCGGCGTGGTCGGTGATCGTGATGGTGTCCGACGCGGACGGGCCGATCCACGACGGATCCCCGGACGGGTTCGAAGTGTCGGAGGCGGTCGTCTGGGAGGACGCGCCGCTGCCCGCGCACGCGGAGAGGAGGCCGAGGAGCATGACGGATGCCAGCAGAAGGGAAAGAAGCTTTTTCATCGGGTGTTTTACCTCAATTCATCAGTTTTCGGTCGATCAGGTTCGGAATTTCGCGCCGGTAGAGCCGTCCGGAAAAGCCCTCGGACGGCAGCGGATAACATTTCGCGCCATCCGGCACGATGGGACGGTACAGCGGGTCGGCGATGACGGCTTTCGCACCCGCGAGCGCCGGGATCAGCTCGTCCTCGTCCGTCGCCCGGACGCTGCCGGGTGCGAGGAAGCCTTTTTCGGTCTCCGTCGCGCAGAGCACGCGGCAGGGTACGCCCGTCTCGGCCGTCACCGCCGCCGCGACCGACCCCGCGTATACGCTCTCGCCGATGACGACTGCCGGCGCGCCCTCGCAGGGGACGGCGTAGGGTACGCCT
This sequence comes from Clostridiaceae bacterium, assembly GCA_016297585.1. GTDB lineage: Bacteria > Bacillota > Clostridia > Oscillospirales > QAMX01 > JAAZKA01. The sequence goes on along the minus strand of JAEDGJ010000221.1, from coordinate 1,814 downwards.
GTCCGCTCCCCCGCAGCCGTCCGTTCGAGCGCGTCCGCGAGGGTGCGGGCAAACGCCGTTCCGACCGGCACGCCCGCGACCCACGGGGTGCCGAAGCGGCGCTCGAGCGTGCGCGCGGCGGGGATGCCGGCATAGGACAGGACGAGATTGACATTCGCCGTTCCCGCGCGGGAGAGCGCGTCGAGCGTGTCGCCCATCGCCCAGCAGGAGACGACCTCCCAGCCCTCGCGCGCAAGCCATGCGCGGACGGCTTCCACGGTGCCGCCGACGGAGAAATCGAGCGGCGTCGCGCCGAGCAGGTTGACGCGGCGCGCACCCGGCTCGGGACGTGCGGACGGGTCGGGAAAGCGCCGCGCGATGGCGTCGAGCGCCGCGCCCGCGCCCGCGACATAGGTGTGCATGCCGTTTGTCGGGATGCCGAACGACGGGATGCCCGTGCGCGCCTCGACCTCGCGGGCGGCGGCGGCAAGATCCGTGCCGGTCAGCATCGGGATCGGCGTCCCGGCGATGGCGACGAAGCGGGGCGAAAACGCGCGCGCCGCCTCCGTGACGTCGCGGACAAGCTTTTCGTCGTCGCCGAGCAGCGCCTCCATCTCCGTCAGCGCGGAGAGAAAGACGAGGCTGTCCGTGTCGTACCAGCGCGGCTCGTCGTGCGTGTTGTAGGTCGAGTTGCAGCCCGACGCGTCGTGCATCACGGTCATGCCGCCGAGCTCGAAGAGCGCGGAGCAGACGCCCGAGACGTCCGCGGCGTAGGTCGAGATAAAGCCTGCGGTCTGTTTCACAGCATACACCCTCCTCCGCAGCCGAGTCCTTTGATCTGGATGAGCCCCCGCGTGTCCTTCGGCGTCCGGTACGCGTCCGCAAGGAGCGCCGCGAGCCGCGCAATGCCGTCAAAGCCCCAGAGCTCCCCGCCCTCGACGACGTTGACGAAGCGGTCGGTGCCGGTAAAGTACGCGGCCTTCTGCCCGACGGCAAGCGTCCCCGGCACCTTCCGCGGCTCGACGCGCATCGCGGGGGACACCGTCGGGCGAAGCTCGAGCGCGGGCGCGTGCTCGCGCAGCCAGTCGAACGCCGGACGCTCAGACGGCAGGATCGTGTCGAGATACACCTCGCGCACCGCAAACCCTGCCTCGCACAGCAGCCGCGCGAGCCCCAGCGGACGCGGATGGACGGTATAGTCGATCGCGACCGGGCAGTCACCGACCACGCGCCGGGCGTCCGCGAGCGCCTCACGCGCGGCATCGGCGGAGTACGCGGCATGGGAAAGCCCCAGCGCGTCCTCGAGGGCGGCAATGCTCCCGCGGATCTCGCCTTCGTCGAAGCTTGCGGGCAGGTGCAGATGCCGGCCCCCGAGCCGCTGCGCGAGATCGTCCCCGCCCGCGCGCGCGGAGGGGTAGGTCGTGACGCAGACGGATGCCGCGGCCATCGTCTGATACTCGGCGTAGCTTTTGCAGCGCGTGATGTCGAGGACGCGCATCCCCGCGCGGCGGAACACGTCGTACAGCTCGCAGGACTCCGCGAGCGGGAAGTCGTTTCCGAGGATCGCGGCGGTCTTTTCGTCGAGCGGACGCGGCTCGAGCAGGCTGTAGAGCCGCGCGCGCATGAGCTGGTCGGGCGTGCGGCCGCTCTTGCGCATGATGGGGTTCATGTAGCAGTCCGTGAACGCTACGTCGGGGAAGCGGCGGCGAAGCTCGCGGTAGACGCGCGGCAGGTCGCAGCTCATGAAGTGGTGGATGCAGCTTGTAAACAGCAGCACCGCCGGCGGGCGCTTCGGAAGCCGCGCGAGGATGTCCGCGACGCCGTCGAGGATCAGC
>JAEDGJ010000220.1 GCA_016297585.1 Clostridiaceae bacterium | reverse complement strand
CGCGACCGCCTGATCACGGAGCTTTTAAAAATCCCCTACAGCCGTCTCAACGGCCATCCGACCCGCCGCCTGCCCGGCAACGCCTCGTTCTGCTTCGAGGCCATCGAGGGCGAATCCCTCGTCCTCACGCTCGACATGCTGGGCGTCGCCGCGTCCTCCGGCTCGGCCTGCTCCTCCGGCTCGCTCGACCCCTCGCACGTCCTGATGGCCATCGGGCTGCCGCATGAGGTCGCCCACGGCTCGCTGCGGCTCTCCCTCGGCGCGGAAAACACCGAGGAGGATGTCGACCGCATCGTGGACGCCGTCCGTGCCTCCGTCTCCCGCCTGCGCGACATGTCGCCCATGTGGGAGGATATGATGAAACAACAATCCCCCGGGAAATGAGGTCTTACCATGTATTCTGAAAAAGTTCTCGATCATTTCACCCATCCCCGCAACGTCGGCGAGATGACCGACGCAGACGGCGTCGGAACCGTCGGCAATCCCCGCTGCGGCGACATCATGCGCTTCTATATCAAGGTCGAAGGCGACGTCATCACCGACGTCAGCTTCAAAACCTTCGGCTGCGGCGCCGCCGTCGCGACTTCCTCCATGGCGACCGAGCTCGTCAAAGGAAAAACGATCCAGGAGGCCCTTGCCCTGACCAACAAGGCCGTCGTCGAGGCGCTCGAAGGGCTGCCGCCCCAGAAGATCCACTGCTCCGTCCTCGCCGAGGAGGCCGTCAAGGCCGCGCTGACCGACTATTACACCCGCAAGGGTCTGCCCCTTCCGCCCGAGCTTCAGGCCGACGCCGCCTGCGACGCCTGCTGCCGCGGAGACGAACACTGCGCGCACTGAGCGCTTGATCAGGGATGCTTTTTCCGGCATCCCTGTTCCTTTTTTATCCAAAAATTCAGATGTCTAAGGAGATGATCTTATTCCCTTCCTCGAACGACTCTACGAGCCCCGCTATCTGGTCCGTTCCTCCCAGGTCGTCGGCGAGCTGCCGTCCGCGCGGGAAGCCTATTCGACCGCTCTGCGCATCTCCTGGCCCGCCATCACGGAATCCGTCCTCGTCTGTCTCGTCGGCATCGTCGACACGATCATGGTCGGCACGCTCGGCTCCTACGCCATCTCCGCCGTCGGCCTGACGAACCAGCCCCGCCTCATCATCCTCGCGGTCTTCATGGCGCTCAACCACGGCATCACCGCCGTCATCTCGCGCCGCTTCGGACAGCGCGACCGCGAGGGCGCGAACCGCGCGCTGCGGCAGATCCTGCTGCTCGCCGCCATCGCCGTCATCGGCTTTGCCGCCGTCGGGGAGATCATCTCCGAACCTCTGCTGCGCTTTGCCGGCGCGAAATCCGACACGCTCGGCTACGCCGTCACCTATTTCCGCATCATCCTCTGCGGCATCCCCGCCGTCGTGATGACCATGGGCATCAACGCCGCCCAGCGCGGCGTCGGCAACACCCGCATCGCGATGCGCACGAATCTGACCGCGAACTTCGTCAACTGCGCTTTCAACTGGCTCCTCATCAACGGCCACCTCGGCTTCCCCGCGCTCGGCGTCGCCGGAGCCGCCACGGCCACCGTCATCGGCAACTACGTCGGCCTCGTCATCGCCGTCTGCTCCCTGCTCCACCGCGACCGCTTCCTCTGCGTCAGCTTCCGCGAATCCTTCCGCCCGGACTTCGAAACGCTGCGTCCGGTCTTCAAAATCGCCTCCTCCGCCTGCCTCGAGCAGGTTTTCCTGCGCGTCGGCTTCTTCATCTACGCCAAAATCGTCGCCGAACTCGGTACCGACGACTACGCCACCCACCAGATCGGCATGAACATCCTCTCGCTGTCCTTCTGCTTCGGCGACGGCCTCACGGCGGCGACTTCGTCGCTCGTCGGACGCTCTCTCGGCGAAAAACGTCCCGATCTCGCCGTCATGTACGGCAAATGCGGCCAGCGCATCGGCTTCTGCATCGCCGTCATCCTCGCGATCTTCTTCGTCACCTGCGCGCGGCCGATCTACACCGCCTTCACGCGCGACGAGGCGATCATCGAAAAGGGCATTCCCATCATCTACATGTGCGCTATCGTCACCGCCGGGCAGATCTCGCAGGTCGTCTTCTCCGGCTGCCTGCGCGGCGCGGGCGACACCCTCTACATCGCCGTCACTTCGATGATCTCCATCGCGCTCATCCGTCCCGTCGTCTCCTGGTACCTCTGCTATCCCGCCGGACTCGGCCTCTACGGCGCGTGGTACGGCGTCATCATCGACCAGTACCTCCGCCTCCTCCTCAACGGCATCCGCTTTACAAAGGGCAAATGGACGAAGATCGTCGTCTGAACGCGTCCCGCACAAAGCACATCCCCCGGGCTTATAAGCTCGGGGGATGATTTTTTATATCCGGCTGCAAAAAATCCTCCCGGGGGGAACCCCCGGGAGGGAAGGGAAGCTTATTTCACAACGAAATTGTAGCTGACAGAGCCGATGACTTCCGAGCCCTGCTTGAGCGTCAGGGTCAGGGTCTTATTACCGGCGGTAAAGCTGCCGGAACCGGGAGCGGCCTGCAGCGCGCCGGAAGCGGGATTCACGTAATAGGTACCCGCTTTCAGACCGGTGGTCGT
>JAEDGJ010000065.1 GCA_016297585.1 Clostridiaceae bacterium | reverse complement strand
CTGGACGCTCTATCCGCTCGACGGGCGGCATCCGATCCTGAAAAACGGCGAGCGCATCACGCATCCCGCGACGCTGGCGGCGGGGGATACCCTCACGGTCGGCGACGTGCCGTCCGGCGCCGCCGTCAACCTGACCTTTGAGCCTTCGACGAGCGAGCAGCGCGCCGAGCAGTCGCGCACCCGGACGCGTCCGGGGCTTCTCGTGCGCCCGTGGGTCATCATGCTCTGGATCACCGAGTTTCAGATCCTGCTGTGCACGCAGCTCGTCATCGCGGCGGGGGAAAATCTGTCGTGGATGCTCATCCCCACGTTTTCGATCCTGACGATCTTCCAATGGGCGTATCTCGCCTTTACCAGCGCCTTCGGGCGCTCCGGCATCGAGATCGAGGCGCTCGGGTTCTTCCTGACGACGCTCGGACTCGGCGTCATCTCGTCCTCCCATCCGGACGAGCTGTCCAAATGGCTGATCTCCGTGCTGCTGGGCATCTTCGCCTTCGTCGTGCTGTGCCTGCTTCTGCGGCGGCTGGATTTTGCGCAGAAGCTGCGCTGGCTCGCCGCCGTCGGCGCGATCGGGCTGCTCGGCGTCACGCTGCTGTTCGGCGACCGCAACTGGGTCAAGCTCGGCGGCTTTTCGCTTCAGCCGTCGGAGCTTGCGAAGATCTGCTTCGTCTGCGCGGGCACCGCGACGCTCGACCGCCTGTTTGCGAAGCGGAACATGGTCATGTTCGTCGTCATGGCGGCCGCCTGCGTCGGGATGCTCGCGCTGATGTCCGATTTCGGCACGGCGCTGGTCTTTTTCGCGACCTTCCTCGTCATCGCGTTCATGCGCTCCGGCGATTTCGCGTCGCTGCTGTTCGTCATCGCCGGTGCGGGCATCGGCGGCTTCCTGGTGCTCGAGGCAAAGCCCTATGTCGCGAGCCGGTTTGCCGTATGGCGGCACGCGTGGGAGTATCCGTCCTCCGCGGGCTACCAGCAGGTGCGCGCGATGTCCGCCGCCGCGTCGGGCGGGCTCTTCGGCATGGGCGCGGGCGAGGGCTGGCTCAAGCGCATCGCCGCCGCCGACACCGACCTCGTATTCGGCATGGTCTGCGAGGAGCTGGGGCTCATCATCGCGCTCTGCGCCGTCGCGTCGATCATCACGTTCGCGCTGTTTTCCGTCCGCTCGGCAACGCTCGGACGCTCGACCTTCTATGTCATCGCCGCCTGCGCCGCGACCGCCGCGATGGTCACGCAGGTGATCTTGAACGTCTGCGGCTCCGTCGATCTGCTGCCGCTGACCGGCGTGACGTTCCCGTTTGTGTCAAACGGCGGCTCGTCGATGATCGCGTCGTGGGGGCTTTTGGCGTTTATCAAGGCCGCCGACACGCGCGAGGGCGCGAGCATTGCCGTCGGCCGCGTCCGGGACCGCCGGAAGTGAATGAAAAATCGGCTGGAAAAAGCCTGAAAACGGGAGGATTTTATGATGCATCCGGGTGAAATCGTCTGCACACTCGCTCCCTGCGGGCGCAATTCCCGCAATTCGGAGGGCTCCTTTGCCTTTCTGCCGGACGGCCGCGTCCGTTTTCTCTACAGCCGCTTCGAGGACGACACCGGCTCCGACGACGCAAACTGCGACATCGCGGAGATCGTGTCGTCCGACGGCGGAAAGACGTGGAGCGAGCCGCGCGTGCGGTTCCGTGCGGCGGACTGCGGCGCGGACAACCTGATGAGCGTGTCGCTTCTGCGCATGGGAAACGGCGAACTCGGGCTTTTCTATCTCGTGAAGGAGGACTGGCGCTCCCGCTATGTCCTGCGCCGTTCCGCGGACGGCGGGGAGACCTGGAGCGCGCCCGCGGACTGCATCGGCGACCCGGGGTACCATGTCGTGAACAACGACCGCGTCGTCCGGCTGTCCTCCGGCAGGCTCGTCATCCCGGCGGCGGTGCATACGCCCCGGAGTATGGGCAAAACCGGCGCGCGCGACGTGCGTCCGGACGCCTTTGACGTGTTCTACCTCTCGGACGACGACGGCGCGAGCTGGCGGCAGAGCCGGACGGCGGCGGCGTTCTTCTCCCCGTACAATCCGGCGGGGCTGCAGGAGCCGGGCGCCGTCGAGCTCCCCGGCGGGCTTTTATGGGGGTATGCCCGCACGTCGCTCGGGCGGCAGTACGAATTTTTCTCCCCGGACGGCGGCGAGTCCTGGACGCCCGCGCAGCCGTCGCAGTTTACGTCCCCCTGCTCGCCGATGCACATCCGGCGCTCGCCGTCGGGCGCGCGGCTGCTGGCGGTCTGGAATCCCGCCCCGGCGTATCCGACGCGCGGCGTGCCGTGGGGGCATGACCGCAATCCGCTCGTGTACGCGCTGTCGGACGGCGGCATGGCGTTCGGCGAGCCCGTCGTGCTGGAGGATACGCCCGGACACGGCTACTGCTATCCCGCGATCGGCTTTGCCGACGAGCATACCGTCCTGCTCGCCTACTGCGCGGGCGGAGACGAAGACGGCGGCTGCCTGAACCGCACGGTGATCCGCAGAATCGAGATTTAAGGAGCGTTTTCGGAAGCGGTACGGAGACGCGGAAAAGATGCACGGGGCTTCGATGCGGAGCTCCGTGCGGCAACGTCAACTGCGCCCTGCTGCAGACGGGTACGGAGGAGGAATGCGTCGCGGACGTCCGGCGCTCCCTGCGCGAGGGCATGGCGGAGCCGGGGTATATCTTCTGCACCTCCAACTGCGTCTATACGGGTCTGCCGCTGGAGCGCTGCGAGCTGATGCAGCGGGTCTGGGAAAAATACGGACGGTATGAGAATACGGCCGTCTGAGTGAAAAAGGAAATGCTATGAATATCACAAAATCCGGGATGTTCGCCATTGTCGGACGTCCGAACGTCGGGAAATCCACACTGATCAACGCGCTGGCGGGGGAAAAGGTCGCCATCGTCTCCGATAAGCCGCAGACCACGCGCAGCCGCATCATGGCCGTCGTCAACCGGGACGGGGGACAGTACGTCTTCGTCGATACGCCCGGCTTCCACAAGCCGCGCAACCGGCTCGGGGACTTCATGATGGAGCTCGTCGAGGAGACCGTGACCGACACCGACGCGGTCATTCTGGTCGTCGAGCCGTCGGCGCCGGGAAAGCCCGAGAATATCCTGCTTGAGAACATCCGGGCATCGGGGCTGCCGTGCATCCTCGTCGTCAACAAGATCGACACGCTGCCGCCGGAGGAGCTGCTGCCGGTGATCGCCGCCTACCAGTCCGAGCTCGACTTCCGTGCCGTCGTGCCGCTGTCCGCGAAGACGAAGGACGGCGTGGACATCCTGATGCAGGAGCTGGAGGCGCTGCTGGAGGACGGCGAGGCGCTGTTCCCGGAGGATATGGTGTCGGATCAGCCCGAGCGGGTGCTCGCGGCGGAGACGATCCGCGAAAAGCTGCTGTGGAAGCTCGAGCGCGAGGTGCCGCACGGCGCCGCCGTCGTCATCGACCGCTACGAGACGGACGAGCACGGCACGCTGCAGATCGCGGCGACGATCTACGTCGAGAAGGAGTCGCACAAGTCCATCGTCATCGGCCGCGGCGGCGCGATGCTCCGGGAGATCGGGAAGCTCGCGCGCGAGGATCTCGAACGGCAGCGGGGCTGCCGCGTGTATCTGGAGCTCTGGGTCAAGGTCAAGGAGGGCTGGCGCGACAATCTCTATCAGATGCGCAATTTCGGGTATGAGAACTGACCTTTCTCCCGAGGAAAGAACCTGCGTGCGGGGGCTGGTGCTGCGCGTATACGAGGAAAAGGGCGCGAACCGGACGCTGTCGCTGCTGACGGCCGAACGGGGCGTGCTGCGCGCGGCGGCATTCGGCGCGGGCAAGACGGGCAGTCCGCTCGCCGGTGCGGCGCAGGCGTTTGCCTATGCCGATTTCACGATGCTTTCGCGGCGAGGGTCGTACCGCGTCGAGGAGGCGGCGACCATCGAAACGTTCCGGGGACTGACGCGGGACATCGCCCGGTTTTCGCTGGCGTCCTATTTTTCGGAGCTTTTATGCGACGTCTGCCCGGCGGGCACCGAATGCGGGGAGATCCTGCAGCTTGCGCTGTACGCGCTCTGGGCGCTGGAACGGAAAAACCGGGAGACAGAGCTCGTGCGCGCGGCGTTCACGTTCCGGCTGATGTGCATCGCGGGGTATGCGCCCGATCTCGACGGCAGCGGGAGCTGCTTTCTGGCGTCGGAGGGCAGGATCGACAGCCGCGGCGCCGCTTTGACGCCGGGCGCGCTCGCGGCGCTGCGCCATATCGCAGACTGCCCCGCGGAGAAGGTCTTTGCCTTCTCGCTCGGCGGGGAGAGCCTTGCCGCGCTCGGCTGCGCCTGCGAGCAGTATACGCGCGTCTGCTCCGACCGGGACTATCCGACGCTCGATTACTATAAAAAGATGATTCAAACGGCATAAAAAGGGGATTTCCGGATGAAAAATATCCTGATGTTCGGCGATTCGAATCTGTGGGGCTATATCGCGCCGACGGAGGAGCGCTATCCGTTTGACGTGCGCTGCCCCGGACGGGTGCAGGCGCTGCTCGGCGGGGAGTACCGCGTGATCGAGGACGCGCTCAACGGACGCACCTATGCCTGCGACGACTGCATGTTCGGCAATAAGAACGGCACGGAGCAGCTGATGGTCGCGCTCGAGTGCCACCGTCCGCTCGACCTCGTCTGCGTGATGCTCGGCTCGAACGACTTGAAGACGCGCTTCGGCATGACCCCCGCGGACGTCGCCTATGCCGCCGCGAATATGGTCATCCGCATCAAGAGCTTCAACTATGTGACCCACCGCGCGCCGGAGATCCTGATCGTGACGCCGCCGGAGATCACGGAGGACGTCTTCCGCGCGCCCTTCGGCGAGATGTTCGGCGAGCGCGCGATCGAATATTCCCGCCGGCTGCCTGCCGCGTTCGACGCGTTTCTGCCGCAGTTCGGCGTGCATCTTCTGCACGCGTCGGCGGTCTGCCGTCCGGGGACGGAGGACGGACTGCATCTCGAGCCCGAGGGGCACGCGGCGCTGGCGGAGGCGCTCGCGCGGGAGATCCGGAAGATCATCGGATAAAAAACGAGACGAAAGACCCGATTTTTTGCTATAAATGGGAGTTCATTTTATGATATACGAAAAATCCATCCAGACGCTGGAGCTGCCGCGCGTACTCGACATGCTGGCCGAATACGCCGTCTCCGACGCCGCGAAGGAGCAGTGCCGCGGCCTTGTGCCGCTGCCGCATATCGAGGATATGCAGCGTTCCATGCGCGAGACGCAGGACGCGCTGTCCCTGATGGCGACGCGCCCGGCGCCAGGCTTTTCGGGACTGAAGGACATCACCGAGAGCGTCGGACGCGCCGAGAGAGGCGGTCTGCTGCATCCGCCGGAGCTGCTGCGCATCGCGGCGTTTCTGCGCACCGCGCGCGACACGAAGGCGTGGCTGAACACCGACCGCCGCGACGACGCGCCGCCGACGTCCGTCGACCACTATTTCAAGGCGCTCGGCGCGAACAAATTTCTCGAGGAGCGCATCTCGCAGTGCGTGCTCGGCGAGGAGGAGATCGCCGACAACGCGTCGCCGGAGCTCGCCTCCATTCGCCGCCAGATCCGCGCCGCCAACGCCCGCGTGCGCGAGACGCTGCACCGCATCATCTCCTCGCCGTCGTACGCGAAGCTCCTGCAGGAGAACATCGTCACCATCCGGGGCGACCGCTATGTCGTGCCGGTCAAGATCGAATGCAAAAACGCGTTTCCGGGCCTCGTGCACGACGTCTCCGCGTCCGGCCAGACCGTCTACATCGAGCCCAACGCCGTCGTCGAGGCCAACAACGAGCTGCGCATCCTCGCGTCGAAGGAGCAGAAGGAGATCGACCGCATCCTCGCCGAGCTTTCCGACGAGGTCGCGCAGTTTGCGTCCGGCCTGTTCGACGACTACCGCATCCTGACCGCGCTCGACGTCATCTTCGCCCGCGCGCGTTTCGCGCTCGCGATCGACGGCCAGCCGCCCATCCTCGGCGAGGACGGCGCCGTCGTGCTGCGCCGCGCGCGGCATCCGCTGCTGCCCAAAGATACCGCCGTGCCGATCGACATCCGCGTCGGAGACGGCTTCGATACCCTCGTCATCACCGGTCCCAACACCGGCGGCAAGACCGTCGCGCTCAAGACGATGGGGCTTTTGACCCTCATGGCGATGTGCGGCCTGCATATCCCCGCCGAATACGACAGCCGCGTCTCCGTCTTTTCGCGGATCTTCGCCGATATCGGCGACGAACAGAGCATTTCGCAGTCGCTTTCGACGTTTTCGTCCCATATGACGAACATCGTCGGCATTTTAGGCGAGCTTAATGACCGCTCGATGGTGCTCTTTGACGAGCTGGGCGCGGGGACCGACCCGGTCGAGGGCGCGGCGCTCGCCATCGCGATCATCGAGCACATCCGCAGCCGCGGCGCGCGGGTGCTCGCGACGACGCACTACGCGGAGCTGAAGTCCTACGCGCTGACGACCGCGGGCGTCGAGAACGCGGCGTGCGAATTCAACATCGAGACGCTGCGGCCGACCTACCGGCTGCTCATCGGCGTGCCGGGCAAGTCGAACGCGTTCGCGATCTCGAAGCGGCTCGGGCTGCCGGACGAGATCGTCGCCGCGGCGAAGGAATCCTTGAAGACCGAGAACGTGCAGTTTGAGGACGTGCTCGCAAAGCTCGAGCGGGAGCGTCAGGCGATGGAACGCGAGCGCGCGGAGGCCAGGGAGCTGCGCCGCCGTGCCGACGAGGACCGCAAAAAGGCGTCCGGGGCGCTTGCGAATCTCGAACGCGACCGGCAGCGGGAGCTGGAGGCCGCGCAGAGGAAGGCGCAGGAGGTCATCGAGGAAGCGCGTGCCGCGGCGCAGCTCGTGTACGACGAGCTGGACGAGATGCGACGTACCGCGGCGGCGGACGCGTATTCGAAGAACCTGATGGAAGCGCGCGCGGCGGTCGGACGGGTGCTCAACGAGGCGAAGGCGGGTGCGCGTCCGGAGCCGAAGCGGCGCACGGCGGAGAACCGCCGTCCGATCCGCGTCGGGGATACCGTGGAGCTGCTCGCGACGGGCAACCGGGCGACGGTGCTGGAGATCAGCGGCAAGAAGCTGAAGCTGCAGGCGGGCATTTTACAGATCACCGCAAAGCCCGAGGACGTGCAGCTTGTGGAGAGCGAGGCCGCGGCCGAGACGAAGAAGGTCGTAAAGGCCGCCGTGCAGGCCGCGAGCGCGACGATGCGCGCCGAAACGTCGGTCGATCTGCGCGGCATGAACGCCGACGAGGGGGTCATGGTGCTGGAGCGCTTCCTCGACACGTCGGCGATGGCAAACCTCAAGACGCTGACGGTCATCCACGGCAAGGGCACCGGCATCCTGCGCAATGCGGTGCAGGACGCGCTGAAAAAGGACCGGCGCGTCGCGAGCTTCCGGCTCGGGCGGTACGGCGAGGGCGACCTCGGCGTGACGATCGTCGAGCTGAAATGAGTTGACAAGACCCGCGGGGCGTAGTATAATAAAAAAGTGGGAGCATGTCCGAACGATCGCGTCCGGCAGGGTCGAAAGGCCGTCGGATGAGGAAAGTCCGGGCTTCACAGGGCAGGATAACGGGTAACGCCCGCCGAGGGTAACCTCCGGACAAGTGCAACAGAGAGATACCGCCTTATTTTCCCGCGTCAGCGGGGGAAAAAGGTAAGGGTGGAAAGGCGAGGTAAGAGCTCACCGGCCGCTCGGAGACGAAGCGGTCCTGTAAACTCTATCCGAAGCAACACCGTGACGGGGAACTCGCAGCATATGCGACGCGCCGGCCCGGCGCGCGGATTCCTCAGGGGTGGCATGAGGCACGCTGGCAACAGCGGTCCCAGATAGATGATCGTTTTCAACAGAACCCGGCTTACAGGACATGCTCACACATAAAAAGACAAAAACGCCGTTTTTCCCGAAAGAAAGGTTCGCTTTTCGGAGAAAAAGGGCGTTTTTTGACAAACCGGACGAAAAAGGGAGGAAACGCGGATGCTGACCGCCGTATACGGACGCGCGGGAACGGGAAAAACGCAGAAGCTGCTGGATTTTGCGCGGGAATACGCGGACGCCGTCTGCGCGGACGGCAAGAATGACGCGGAGGGCGCGCTGTTTCTCGTGCCGGAGACGGCGTCGCATATGACGGAGAGACGGCTCGCCGCGGCGCTGGGGGACCGGGCGTCCGCCTGCTGCGAGGTCGTGACCTTCCGCAGGCTCGCGCACAAGATCTTCTGCGCGGCGGGGGGACTGGCGCTCCATGCGCCCGACGACGGCGCGCGCATCCTCCTGATGTACGGCGCGTTCGAGCGGCTGCGGCGCGCGGCGAAGATCTACACGCGGATGCCGCGCTCCTGCACGACGCTGGAGAGCTTTCTGGCGTTCTACGACGAGTGCGCGGCGGGCTGTGCGGGGCCGGAAAGGCTTGCCGAGCTGGCGGGAAGCTGCTCGGGCGAGCTGCGGGACAAGCTCTCCGATCTCGCGGCGCTGTTCGCGTTCTACGAGGAAAACGTCCGTGCGGCGCTGGCCGATCCGCGCGACGCGCTGGAGCGTGCGGCGGCGCTGGCGGTGAAGTGCGGCTTTTTTACGGGAAAGACCGTCTTTTTTGACGGCTTCGAGGGCTTTACGCCCCGGGAACGCGCGCTGATCGACGTGATCTTCGCGCAGTGCCGGGACGTGTTCGCGGCGTTTTCCGGCTCCAGCCTCGCGCCCGACGAGGATTCCGTCTTCGCGCACCCGATGCGCACCGCGGCGTGGATGCTCCGCGCGGCGGAGAGCAGCGGACACGCGGCAAGGCTTGTGTATCTGGACGGCGCCCCCGCGCGGCCGGGGGATGTCGCCGTGCTGGAAGCGTCGCTCGAGGACTACGGCGCGCCGTCGTACGAGGGAGAGTGCCCGGCGGTGCGGCTGTACGCCGCGCGGAACGTGCCGTCGGAGTGCGCGGCGGCGGCGGCGGAGCTCCTGCGGCTGGTGCGGGAGAAGCGGCTGCGGTTCCGCGACTGCGCCGTCGTGTCGCCTGCGCCGGGCAGCTATGCGCAGACGCTGACCGCGACGCTCGAGCGCTGCGGCGTGCCGTATTTCCTGTCCGAGAAAACGGATCTGCTCGCGACGCCCGTCTGCGCGCTGGCCGTGACCGCGCTTGACGCGGCGGCGGGCGGGATGGAGACGGAGGACGTGCTCGCCTGGCTGAAAACCGGCCTGACGCCGCTTTCCCACGACGAGATCGATCGGATCGAAAACTACTGCCTTGTCCGCAAGATCCGCAGCTTTTCGTCCGCGTCGCCGTGGACGGGGCATCCCGACGGCACGGCGCGTCCGCTGGACGAGGAAGCGGCTGTGCGGCTTGCCGCGCTCAACGAGCTGCGCGAGCGCGTCCGGGAGCCGCTCGTGCGCCTGCGGGAGGGCATCGGCGGCACGACGCCCGCGATCGAAAAGGCGCGCGCGCTCTACGATTTTCTCGAGGAGGTGCGCCTGCCGCAGACCTGCGAGGAACGCGCCGCCGGATGCGAACGCGCCGCCGACCGCGCGGGCACCGATCTGTACCGTCAGCTCTGGGACGTGCTCTGCCGCGCGCTCGACAGCTTTGCCGGCGCGGTCGGGGAGCGCGCCGTCGACGCGCGGACGTTTGCGGCGCTGTTCCGGCTGACGCTGTCGCAGTACAGCGTCGGCGTGATCCCGTCGTCGCTCGACCGTGTGCACATCGGGCCGCTCGAGAGCGTCCAGTCCCGCGCGTTCCGCGCCGTTTTCATCCTCGGCATGACCGACGCCGCTTATCCGGGCACGGGCGAGGGCGGGGGACTGCTCTCGGACGCCGAGCGGGAGCGGCTCGACACGATGGGGCTGGAGCTGTCCGCCACGCCCGACACCCGGGAGCAGGCGCAGCGCTTTGCGCTCTACGCGGCCGTGTCGGCGCCCGACGTGCGGCTGTGGATCTCCTATCCCGCAAACGACGAGGGGGAGACGCGCGAATCGCCGGCGTTTGCCCGCATCCGGACGCTGCTGCCCGGCGCGCCGTTCGAGACGGAGCGCGGGGAGACGGACGCGGGACTCGCGGCGGCGCTGCCCGCGGCGGAGACCGCGCTCGCGGGACAGACGGCGCAGGCGCGTGCGGCGCGCGAGTGGATGGAGCGGCATGAGCCGTATGCGTCCCGGCTGCGGCGGCTGGAGGAGGGCGCCGCACTGCCGCGCGGTCCGGTCGCGTCGCGCGCGCTGCGTCAGGCGCTGTACGGAAAGCGTCCGCGGCTGTCCGCGACGGGCGTCGACCTGTTTTTCTCCTGCCGCTACCGCTATTTTGCGGGGAGCGGACTGCGGCTCGACGAGCGCCGTCCCGCCGATTTCGACGGGCTGGAGTCGGGCTCGTTCCTGCATTTCGTGCTGGAGCACACCGCGCGCGACGTGCACGACAACTATCTTTCCTGGCGCGACGCACCGAAGGCGGCGGTGCAGGCGCGGGGGCGGTACTGGAGCGAGGTCTACGCGGAGGAAAAGCTCGGCGGGCTTTCGCGCCAGACCGCGCGCTTCCGTTTTCTCTTTTCCCGCGTGCGCGACAGCCTCGACGTGCTCATTGCCGATCTCTGTGACGAGTTTTCCGTCTGCCTGTTCGAACCGTATGACTTCGAGCTTACGTTTTCCTCGCACGACGTCCTCGGCAGCGTCGAAATTCCGCTCGGGAACGGCGTGACGGCGACGCTGTCCGGCAAAGTCGACCGTGTGGACGGGATGTACCGGGACGGGAAGCTCTATGTGCGCGTCGTGGACTATAAAAGCGCCGTGAAGGCGTTTTCGTACGCCGACATCGACGCGGGACTGGGGCTGCAGCTCGTGCTGTACCTCTTTGTGCTCGAGGAACGCGCCGCGCGGTACCGGGAGCTGCATCCGGAGCTGCCGCCCGGCACGCCGCTGGTGCCGGCGGGGGTGCTGTATGCGCCGGTCGGCTCTCCGATCCTTTCCCTGCCCGCGTATCCGGAGGATGAGGAGGAGCTGCGCGCCGCCGTCGCGAAGAAAAACAGCCGCACGGGGCTGCTCGCCGACGACGCAGAGCTGCTGCATGCGATGGAGCCGGACGCGCGCGGGGTGAGGATCCCCGTGAAATTCACGAAGACCGGCGCGCCGCGCGCAGGCTCCCCCGTCGCCTCGCCCGAGCAGTTCCGGTCGCTGGAGCGCCATGTGCGCAGAATGCTCCGCGAAATGGGACGGGGACTTGCCGGCGGGGACAACGACGCGAGCCCCATCGTGCCGAAAAACGGCTATCCGGCCTGCGCGCTGTGCCCGTATCACGCGGTCTGCCGCTTTGACGAGTCGCTGGAGCAGCCGCGCCGGCCGGGCGCGCTTTCGCGCGACGCATTCTTTCAGAAGATCGGAGGGGAAACGGATTGAACAGCCCGAAATGGAACGAACGGCAGCTGGCGGCCATCGAGGCGCGCGGCTCCAATGTGCTGGTGGCCGCGGCGGCGGGCTCCGGCAAGACCGCCGTGCTCGTCGAACGCCTGCTGCGGCGCGTGACGGAGGACGGCGTCGACGTCAGCCGCTTCCTCGTCGTGACCTTTACCCGCGCGGCAGCGTCGGAGATGCTGGCGAAGTTTACAAACCGCCTGACGGAAGCGGCCGCGGCCTCGCCCGACGACCGGCGGCTGCGCCGTCAGCTCCGGCTGCTGCCGCGCGCGCGCGTGACGACCGTCCACGGCTTCTGCTCGTCGCTGCTGCGGGAGCATTTTCAGGCGGCGGGACTGCCGCCCGATTTCCGCGTCGCGGACGAGGCGGAGACCGACGCGCTGCGCGAAAAGACGCTCGACGAGCTGATCGAGACCCGCTATGAGGAGGAAAACCCCGGCTTTCAGGCGCTGGTCGACGCGCTGGCCGCCGCGCGCGACGACCGGCGGCTCGTCTCCATCGTGCGGAGCGTGTACGCCCGCATGAACGCGCATCCGGATCCCGACGAATGGGCGCGGGACGTCGTAAAGCTGGCGCGGGAGGCGGCGGAGAAGGACCCCGCGCAGACGGCCTGCGGAGAGGCGCTGCTGTCCGACGCGCGCAGCCTTCTCGAGTATCACGCCGACCGCTACGGCGCGGCGCTGGCCGTCATCGACGGCACGCCGGAGCTTGCGCGCTACCGCGGCACCGTGGAGGCGGAAGCGCGGGGGATCGGGGAGCTGCTCGCGTGCATGGAGAACGGCGGCTGGGACGATGTGCAGCGGCGGCTTTCCGGGCTGACGCCGGGACGCCTGCCGCCGGTGAAAAACGCGCCGCCGGAGGAGAAGGCGCGGATCGCCGACGTGCGAGACGGCTGGAAAGAGGCGCTCGGCGAACTGAAAAAGGATTTCTCACGCAGCGCGGCGGACGTCCGGCGGGACGCGGCGGCGGTGCTGCCGGTCGCGGGCGCGCTGATGGCGCTCGTCGCCGACTTCGACGCCGCGTATACCGACGCGAAGCGGCGGCGGGGCATCGTGGACTTTTCCGACCTCGAGCATCTGACGCTGCGGCTCCTCAAAACGCCGTCCGGTGCGCCGACGGCGCTTGCGCGGGAGCTGGCGGAGAGCTTCGAGGAGATCCTCGTCGACGAATATCAGGACACAAACGCCGTGCAGGACGCGATTTTTGCGTCGCTTGCGCGCGGCAACCTCTTTATGGTCGGCGACATGAAGCAGAGCATCTACCGCTTCCGGCTCGCGGACCCGTCCATCTTCCTCGACAAATACCGCAGCTATCCCGACGAAGCGCCGGAGGGGATGCCCCGCCGCGTGATCCTGTCGGAAAACTACCGCTCCCGCCCGGCGGTGCTCGACGCGGCGAACCGGGTGTTTGCAAAGCTCTTTTCCCCCGCGCTCGGCGAGCTTGCGTATACGGAGCAGGAGTACCTGCATCCCGGACGCGTCTTCCCGGAAGTCACGGCTGACACCGCGACCGAGCTGGTGCTCGTCGGCGAGCGTCCGGACGGCGCCGGAGATGCGCCGGACGCCGCGGACGGGTCCGCTGCGGAGGAGGCCGCGGCCGAAGCCTCGGCGGAGGCGGAATATACCGCGGCACGCATCGCCGCGATGGTGCGGGAGGGCTATCCCGTCGCCGCGAAGGAGGGCGGCGTGCGTCCCGCGCAGTGGGGGGATTTTGCGATCCTGCTGCGCAGCTTCGACTCGCACGCGGCCGAATACGCAGGCGCGCTCGAACGGCGCGGCATCCCCGCGGCGCTGGCGAACCGGAAGGGGAATCTGTTCCGCACGCCGGAGGTGGAGCTGACCGTGGCGCTGCTGCGCTGCGTCGACAACCCGCGGCAGGACATCGCGCTGGCCGCCGCGATGCGCGCGCCGATGTTCGGCTTTACCGCCGATGAACTCGCCGCCGTCCGCGTCGCACGTCCGGAAGGGACGTT
>JAEDGJ010000064.1 GCA_016297585.1 Clostridiaceae bacterium | reverse complement strand
AGGATCTCGAGCTCGGGATCCGTGATCTCGATGTCGCCCATCGGGACGCCCAGGATGCCGAAGCGGCGGGGGAACGTCACGCCCAGCGCCTCGGACTTCGGCGGCACGGTCGCCCAGTAGATGCACTCGCCGCGGCCGCGGACACGGACGCCCGCGAGATCGGAGAAGTCGCCGCCGTGCACCAGCTCGGAGACGTCGACGTCGAGGCTGCGGGTCTCGTTCGTGGAGAGCTGCGGGATGGAGATGAACAGCGTGCCGCCGCCCTCGACATAGGCGCGCAGGATCTCGTACTGCTCCTCCGAGCAGGTGTTCCAGCCCGTGAACAGGAGCGCCTTGTACTGCCGGAGCAGGAAGTCCGCGTCGATCTTGTTGTCGGCGAAGGAGACGACGTCGACCTGGCCGTAGGGGGTGCCGGAGACGTGGAGGTTGACGTAGGGCTTCGTGACGGGCACCGTGGGGAAGAAAACGTCGCGGGCGAGCTTCCAGCCGCGTTCCGGCGCGCCCTCGAACCACACGGGATTCTTGCAGGCGATGTCGTAGAGGCCGCTGATGGCGTAGTTATGGTTGTAGCGGGAGGAGGCCAGATCGCAGTTGCCCTTCGCGAGCGCGATGACGGACTCGGGCTGACCCTCGGGCGTGCCGTTTGCCTTGACATAGTCCCAGAAATCGGAGATGATCTCGCGGTACTTGCGGCAGATCTCGGAATTGTAGTCGAGATTCGGGAAATAGGGACGCGCTTCCTCGAGCAGCGCCTTCACCGTCTCCGGCTCCTCGGCGATCGCCTTCTTCGCGGCGCCCCAGCCGATGACGCCGAGCTTTTCGCGGCCGGTCTGCGGCACCTCGAGCTTCGGAGAGTCGGGCGAGAGCGTGTGCTCGACGAACCAGTTGCCGGATTCGTTGATGATCATCTTGCTGCCGGCCATGTACTTCAGGTACAGCCCCGCGCGCAGCAGATCCCAGCGGTGCGAATCGGAGTTCGGCAGCCACGCGTAGTGCTCATGCGCGAGATGGGAGCCCCAGAGGGGGAGATTGTGCTGGCGGTAGAGGCCGCGGGAGTAGCCGGAGGTGAAATTCAGGTTCGGGAAGGCGAAATCCTCGACGACGGGGATGTCCGCGCCGCCCAGCACCTCGTAATCGAGCGTGAAGTTCGCGCTCGTGGCCATGATATGTCCCCAGCCCTGCGCGCGGCGCTCGTCGACGTGCGCGCGGACGCGGCTCTCAAGGCTTCTGGCGAGCGCGCTCAGCTTCAGCTCGCCGCTTTCCTCGAGGATCTTTTTGGCTTCGTTCAGGCCGATGTTGTAGCGCTCGCCGAAGTCGTAGCCGAGGTAGTACTCTCCACCCTCTTCGGCCATCTTATGGACCCACGGCGTTTCGGCGGAGGTATAGATCAGCGCCGTGTAGATGCCGCGCTTTTTCGCCTCGCGGATGAATCGGGCGATACCGGCGCCGAAGCGGTCGCTGTACTTGTCGAAGACGTCCTGATATTCCGACTGCAGCAGGTTTTTGAAGTTGTCCCAGTCGGGCGCGGGAATGTCGACGCCGACCTCGTCCAGCGCGTAGAGCCATTCGGCGAGAAGCCGGGGCGAAAAGCCGCGGGCATAGCCCCAGACCTGCGCGAGATTGCCCTGGTTGTCTTCGATGATCCGGTCGATCATATCGAAGGGGCTGAAATACTGGCACTGCCACGAATAGTGGCCGATCATGGTGGACAGGAGCGTGTTGGTATCGGTCGGATAGACGCCGGAGCCGACGAAGATGCCTTCCTTGGGAAGACGGATGTCATTCATGGGCGATGAACTCCTTTTTTTCGGAAAATAGGGACTGTCCGTATTGTAGCACAGCCGCGCAAAAATGTCCATCCGTTATGCGGGACTAAATTTCCGGAAGCGTTCGGCGCGGGCGAGGATGCGCGCGTCCGCGGTCATCGCGGAGAGCGTTCCCAGCGTCTCGGAAAGCGCCTGCCCGAGAGACGCGCACATCGCGGGAAACTCGTCGAAGCGCTCCTCGATGATCCGCTCGGCGACGCCGAAGCGCAGCATATCCTCGGCGGTGAAGTGCAGCCGTTCCGCGGCTTCCGGCGCGCGGGCGGCATCCTTCCAGAGGATGGAGGCGCAGCCCTCGGGGGAGATGACGGAATAGGCGGCGTTTTCGAGCATCCAGACGCGGTCCGCAAGCGCCAGCCCCAGCGCGCCGCCGCTGCCGCCTTCGCCGATGACGATCGAGACGATGGGCACGCGCAGCCCCGCCATGACGGTCAGATTCTCCGCGATGGCCTGTCCCTGGCCGCGTTCCTCCGCGCCGATGCCGCAGGCCGCGCCCGAGGTGTCGACGAAGGTGACGACGGGACGGCCGAATTTCTCGGCTTCCAGCATCAGACGGCGCGCCTTGCGGTAGCCCTCGGGCTTCGGACAGCCGAAGTTGTAGCGGATGCGCTCCATCGTGTCGTGTCCGCGCTCGATGCCGATGAACGTGACGGGCGTGCCGGCCAACAGTCCGATGCCGCCGGTGACGGACGGGTCGTCGGCGTAGGCGCGGTCGCCGTGCAGCTCGACGGAGTCGGTAAACAGTGCGGCGATGTAGTCGGAGGCGGTGGGACGCCCCATCGCGCGGGCAAGCTGTAAGCGTTCGTAGGCGGTCATAGCACTTCCTCCATTTTCGGCGCGTTATGCAGCAGAAGAAGCCGGACAAGCGTCTTTTTCAGCTCGGCGCGCGGCACGATGCGGTCGAGAAAGCCGTGCGCGAGCTGAAATTCGGCGCTCTGGAAGTCGTCGGGGAGCTTCGTGCGGGTCGTCTGCTCGATGACGCGCCGTCCGGCAAAGCCGATGCGGGCGCGCGGCTCGGCCAGCAGGACGTCGGCCTGCATCGCAAAGCTCGCGGTGACGCCGCCGGTCGTCGGATCGGTCAGCACGGCGGCGTAGAAAAGCCCCGCGTCCGAATGCCGCCGCACCGCGCAGGAGACCTTCGCCATCTGCATCAGGGAGAGGATGCCCTCCTGCATCCGCGCGCCGCCGGACGCGGTGACGCCGATCACGGGAAGCGCGTTGTCGGAGGCGAAGTCAAACAGCCGCGCGATCTTCTCGCCGACGGCGGTGCCCATGCTGCCCATCATGAACGCGGGGTCCATGACGAAAAGCGCGGTGCGGAAGCCGCCGATAACGGCCTCTCCGCAGAGCACGCCCTCGGCTTCCCCCGACGCCTCTGCCGCGCGGCGGAGCTTTTCGGCGTATCCCGGGAACGAGAGCGGATCGGAGGAGACGATCTCCGCGTCGCGCTCGTCAAAGCGGTCGCAGAGCAGCGCGATGCGCTCGCGCACCGGCAGGCGGTCGTGATGGCCGCAGCTCGGACAGACGCGGCGGGCGCGCATCCAGACCTCCTCCGGGACGCTCTTGCCGCAGTAGGGGCAGGACACCGCCTCCGGCATCTCCACGCCGCCGGTTTCCAGCGTGTTCTGGGAGCGGCGGAACAGCTCGCGTATGTCTTTCATCGCTTACATCCTCCCTTCGGCAAGACTTAACGTGTCGTACCGTCCCGCGCGGAACGCGGCGGTGCGCACGAGAGAGAGCTGGTCGTTGCGGTTCGTGTCCACCCCGTCGATGGCCAGCTCGCAGAGTGCGGCCTCCATCTTGCGCACGGCTTCTTCGCGCGTCGCGGCGAAGACGATGAGCTTGCCGAGCATGGAATCGTAATACGGCGGCACCGTGCCGCCCTGGACGAGCGCGGTGTCGAAATGGACGCGGTGCCCGCCGGGAATATGCAGAAAATCGATCTTTCCGGCATTTTTCGCGTTGATGCGGCACTCGATGGCGCAGCCGGTCGGCGTCACGCTCTCCTGCGTCATCGGCAGCGGAATGCCCGCCGCGACGCGGATCTGCCACTTGACGATGTCCACGCCCGAGACCTCCTCGCTGACGCCGTGCTCGACCTGCAGGCGCGGGTTCATCTCGATGAAGTAGAAGCTCTTGTCGGGAGCCAGCAGGAATTCGACGGTGCCCGCGCCGCGGTAGCCCGATGCGGCGGCCGCCCGGACGGCGGCGGCGGTGAGCTTTGCGCGCGTTTCCCCGTCGAGCGCGGGGCAGGGGGTCTCCTCGATGACCTTCTGGCGGTTGCGCTGCAGCGAGCAGTCGCGCTCGCCGAGCGTGAGGATCTTGCCGTAGGCGTCCGCGAGCAGCTGCACCTCCACATGGCGCACGCCGGTGAGGTAGCGCTCGAGATAGACGCGTCCGTCGCCGAAGGAGGCGATCGCCTCCTCGGAAGCGGTGGCAAAGGCGGAAGGCAGCGCGTCGGGGCTCTCGACGATGCGGATGCCCTTGCCGCCGCCGCCGGCCGCGGCCTTGATGAGCAGCGGATAGCCGACGCGCTCCGCCTCCGCGCGCGCTTCGTCGAGCGTTTCGACGATCTCGCTGCCGGGGATGACCGGTACGCCGATGGACACCGCAAGTTGTCTGGCGTTGTTCTTGTCGCCCATGCGGTCGAGAACGTCGCCGGAGGGGCCGATAAAGGTCAGTCCCGCCTGCTCGCAGGCGCGGGCGAAGGCGGGATTCTCGGAGAGAAAGCCATAGCCGGGGTGGATCGCCTGCGCGCCGGTCAGCTCGGCGGCGGCGAGGATGTTGCGGATGTTCAGATAGCTGTCGCGCGGGGCGTTCGCGCCGACGCAGACGCATTCGTCGGCCAGCAGCGCCGGCAGCGCGTCGCGGTCGGCTTCCGAACAGACCGCGACGGTCGAGATGCCCATCTCGCGGCAGACGCGGATGACGCGGAGCGCGATTTCGCCGCGGTTGGCGATCAGGATTTTTGAAAACATGGCGCCTTCCTCTTATACGTTCAGCGCAAACGAGAACGACGCGGAGACGCAGAGCGTGTCTCCGACGCGGCCTTCGCCCTCACACCAGTAGAACGGCGGGCGCGACTTCGTGATCACGCAGTCCGTGACGAACGTGTCGCCGGGGCGCACGGGATGGCGGAAGCGCACGCGGTCGAGCCCCGTGAACATCGGAACGCCCTTGCCCGTCACCTGGTCGGCCAGCAGCACGGCGACCGACTGCCCGAGGATCTCGCAGAGAATGACGCCGGGGACGACGGGATTGCCGGGAAAATGACCGTCGAGGAACCACTCGCTGCCGGTGATCTGACGGACGCCGTGGGCGTGTCCGTCGGAAACGGTCGCGGAATCGAGCAGCAGCATGGAATCCCGGTGGGGAAGAATTTTCATCAGTTCGTCTTTGTTCATACGTCCTCCCGAATCATGAAAAGCGGCTGTCCGAACTCGACGGGGCGGCCGTTTTCGACGCAGACGCGCTCGACGGTGCCGGAAACCTCGGCCGAAAGCTCGGACATGAGCTTCATCGCCTCGACGATGCAGATCGTATCGCCCTTTTTGATATGCGTGCCCGGTGCGGCGAAGGGCGCGGCGTCCGGCTTCGGCGCAAGGTACAGCGTGCCCACAAGCGGGCTTTTCTGGACATAGAGCCCGTCGGACGCCGGTTCTGAGGCCGGTTCGGGCAGGGAAACGGCTGCGGCGGGAGCCGGGGACGCCGCGGCGGCTCCCGCAGGCGCACTTTCGCGCTCCATGCGGATGTGCAGCCCGTCTTCCTCGATCTCCAGCCGGGAAAGGCCGTTTTCACGGGCGATTTTCGCGAGTTTTTCGATTACGTTGATATCCATCGGGCACCTCTGTCAGACTTTGGCGAACGCGACGCAGGCATTGTGCCCGCCGAACCCAAGAGAAACGGACAGCGCGGCGTCCAGCGGCGTGTGCAGGGCGGTGTTCGGGGTGTAGTCGAGGTCGCACGCGGGATCCGGCTCCTGCAGGTGGATCGTCGGCGGCACGATGCCGTCGCGCAGCGCGAGGATCGAGACGATGGCCTCGACCGCGCCGGCGGCGCCCAGCATATGCCCGGTCATCGACTTCGTGGAGCTGATGTGGAGGCGGTAGGCGTCGTCGCCGAACGCGCGCTTATAGGCGGCGGTCTCCGTCTTGTCGTTAAGCGCGGTGCCCGTGCCGTGCGCATTGATATAGATGCGCGCCGGATCGACGCCTCCGAGTGCTCTGGCGGCGAGACTGACGGCGCGCGCGCTCGAGCGGGCCTCCGGATCGGGCGCCGTGACGTGGTGCGCGTCGCAGGTGGAGCCGTAGCCGACGACCTCGGCATAGATCTTTGCGCCGCGGCGGACGGCGTGCTCATATTCCTCGAGCACGAGCGCGCCCGCGCCCTCGCCCATGACAAAGCCCGCACGGCGTGCGTCGAACGGCAGGGACGCGGCATCGGGATCCTCGGAGGCGGAAAGCGCCTGGCAGTTGCCAAAGCCCGCGACGGAGAGCTTGGAGATGACGGCCTCGCTGCCGCCGCAGAGCACCGCGGTCTGCTCGCCGTCCCGGATGAGGCGGTAGGCTTCTCCGACGGCGGACGTGCCCGTCGCGCAGGCGGTCGTGACGCACAGGCAGCTGCCGTGCGCGTGATAGCGGATGGCGAGGTTGCCCGCGGCGATGTTGGAGATCATCTTGGGGATGAACAGCGGGGAGACGCGGCGCGGACCGCCGGTCAGCAGGTGCGCATGCTCCTCGCAGAAGGTGTCAAAGCCGCCGACGCCGGAGCCGAAGACGACGCCGAACTCATCCTCGTCCACGCTGCCCGCTAAGGCGGAATCGGTCATCGCTTCCTCGGCGGCATAGAGGGCGTACGTCGTAAAGAGATCGGTACGGCGGATGATCTGGCGGTCCAGACGGGAAAGCGGATCGAAATCGCGCAGCTCGGCTGCGAGCTTATATTTGATGTCCGAGGTGTCAAAGCGGGTGATGGGGGCGATGCCGCAGACACCCTGCACTGCGGCGTTCCAGAAAGCGCTGACATCGTTGCCGATGGGCGTCAGCGCGCCGAGACCGGTTACAGCTACTCGCATAAGGCTTCTCCTTACATCGCCAGCCCGCCGTCAACGCGCAGCACCTCGCCGGTGATATACCCGGCGGCGTCGGACGCGAGGAAGAGGGCGGCGGCGGCAATTTCTTCGGGTTTCGCAAAGCGCTTCATGGGGATGGACGAAAGCAGCGGCGCGGAATCGCCGAGGTCCTTCGTCATGTCGGTTTCGACAAAGCCGGGGGCGATCGCGTTGCAGGTCACGCCGCGGGAGGCAAGCTCGCGCGCGACGGACTTGGTCAGCCCGATCAGACCCGCCTTGGACGCCGAATAGTTGACCTGTCCGGGGTTGCCGACGAGACCGGAGACGGAGGAAATGTTGATGATGCGGCCCGAGCGGCGCTTGAGAAAGACCGGGTAGGCCTCCCGGATGGTGTGGAACGCGCCGGTGAGGTTGACGTCGAGCACACGCGTGAAGTCCTCCTCGCGCATGCCGAGCGCGAGATGGTCGCGCGTGAGGCCGGCGTTGTTGACGAGGATCCCGACGGGCCCGAAGTCGCGGGCGATCTCGGCAAAAACGGCTTTGACGGCGGCCGCGTCGGCGACGTCGCACCGATAGCCGCGCGAGCCGGGAAGGCGCGCTTCCTGCTCCGCGGCAAGCTCGGTGTTTCCGGCGTACAGGAACGCGACGCGCGCGCCGTTTTTGTGGAAGGTTTCGCAGATGGCGCGGCCGATACCGCGCGTGCCGCCCGTGACGACGGCGATTTTATCGGTCAGCATATCAGACAATCTCCTTTGCGGCGCGTTCGAGGGAGGCCGCGTCCTCGACCGACAGCACCTTCGCGTCGGGCAGGATGCGGGAGACGAGCTTTGCAAGCGTCGTGCCGACGCCGGTTTCGACGAAGGTCGTAAAGCCGTCCCGCGCCATGTTCAGAATCGTGCGCTCCCAGAGCACGGGGTGCGAGATCTGGCGGGCAAGCCCTGAGGCGACGGCATCGCCGTAGGGAAGGGCGGTCTCGTTGGCATAGACGGGGAGCTCCGGCGCTTTCGGCGCAAACCGGGCGGCAATTTCGCCGAATTCGGCAGAGGCTTCGGTCATGAAGGGCGAATGGAAGCCGCCGCCGACCGCAAGCGGGACGAGCCGTCCGCCGGCCTCGCGCACCAGCGCGCGCAGCTGCTCGAGCGCCTCGGCGCTGCCCGACGCGACGGTCTGCTCGGCGGAATTGAAGTTTACGGCATACGCGCCGCACTGTCCGCAGAGCGCGGAGACCTGCTGCGCGGGGAGCTTCAGGACCGCCGCCATCGACGCCGGATGCGCCTTCGCGGCGGCCGCCATCACGCGTCCGCGCTCGCAGACGAGACGGAAGCCGTCCTCGGGCGTATACGAGCCCGCAAACGCCAGTGCGGCGAGCTCGCCGAGCGAAAAGCCCGCGACGCCGTCGGGACGGACGCCGGACGCGTCGGAGAGCGCCATCGCGGCGGCGACGTCCGCGAGATAGACCGCAGGCTGCGTGTTTTCCGTCTGCGCAAGCTCCGCGGGCGTCCCTTCAGCGCAGAGACGGAGCGTGCCGGGACGGACGGATTCCGCGTAATCGAACAGCGCGCGGGCACGGGGGCAGGCGGCGCGGCAGTCCATGCCGAGTCCCGCCTTCTGCGCGCCCTGTCCGGAGAAAAGGAACGCTATTTTACCCACGAGGACGCTCCTTTCAGAAGCGCTTCCGCCTGCGTAAAGATCTCCCGAATGATTTCGGCGGCGGGCTGCTCGGCGTTGCACATCCCGGCGATCTGACCGGCGAGCAGGCAGCCGGTTTCGGCGTCGCCCTCGACGGCGGCACGGCGCAGCGCACCGACGCCCAAGTCGGCGACGGATTCGGGCGTCGCGTCCGGCGCATACTCGGCCTTGATGAAGTCGCGCGTGAACGCGTTCTTCAGGCAGCGGCAGGTATTGCCGCCGAAGCGGCGGCCTGTCGTGACGGTGGAGATGGATGCACGCGGCATTCCGTGGCGGTGAGGAAGCGGGTGCCGAGCTGGACGCCGACCGCGCCGAGCATGAAGGAGGCGGCGACGCCCCGGCCGTCCGCGATGCCGCCCGCCGCGATGACGGGGATGTGCACCGCGTCGCAGACCTGCGGGACGATCGCCATCGTGGACAGCTCGCCGATATGGCCGCCGGATTCCGCGCCTTCCGCGATCACGGCGGCTGCGCCGGCGCGCTCCATCATCTTCGCCATCGCGACCGAGGCGACGACGGGGATGACGGTGACGCCCGCTTCCTTCCACATGGGCATGTATTTCGTCGGCATGCCCGCGCCGGTCGTGACGACGCGGACGTGCTCCTCGGCCGTGATCGCCGCGACCTCGGCGGCGTGGGGGCTCTGAAGCATGATGTTGACGCCGAAGGGCCGGTCGGTCAGCGTGCGGGCCAGACGGATCTGCTCGCGGAGATAGTCGCCGCCGGCGTTCATCGCGGAGATGATGCCGAGGCCGCCCGCGTTGGAAACGGCCGCGGCGAGGTTGGCTTCGGCGATCCAGGCCATGCCGCCCTGGAAAATCGGATATTCGATGCCGCAGAGGGCGCAGATTTCTGTCTTCAGCATGTTACGCCTTTTTGACCAGACCCTCGACGAGGTCCGCAAAATCGCCCGCCGTATCGAGCTTTACGCCGTCGGTGTCGATCTGGATGCCGAATTCGTCCTCCAGCGTCATCAGGATCTCCGCGACGTCGAGAGAGTCGACGCCGAGGTCGCGCAGCAGCGTTTCGCGCTCGATTGCGACGTCATCGCCGAGCTTTTCCTTCAGAACCGCAACAATTTTCTCGAAAACCATACTCTTTTTTCTCCTTTGCAGCTTTTTTACCATTGGATGAGCGCCGCGGCGCTGGAAAGTCCGGCGCCGAACGCGGATAACACGATGAGATCGCCGGGGGAAAGCGCGCCCGCGCGGTTTAATTCGTCGAGCGCGATGGGAACGCTGGCGCTGGAGGTGTTGCCGTAGCGCTCGATGCCGTCGGCGCATTTTTCGCGCGGCAGGCGGAGCTTTTCGCGCGCGTATTCCAGAATGCGGGCGTTTGCCTGATGAAAGACGAAATGCTGAATGCCGTCCGCCGTCAGTCCGGCGCCGTCGAGCAGCTCGCGCACGTCGCGGCAGATGGAGGTGACGGCAAATTTGAAGGTCTCCTGACCGTTCATGTGCAGATAGGGCTCCTCGGGGGGGACGGTGTAAAACGGCGAGTTGCCGTGGGAGTGGGGCAGCCGCAGGATCGTGTCGTTGCCGGATACATGGACGACGGAGCGCAGATAGCCGTTTCCCTCGCCCAGAACGGCGGCTCCCGCGCCGTCGCCGAAGAGGACGCAGGTGGAGCGGTCGCGCCAGTCGATGACACGGCTCATGCGTTCGGCGGAGACGACGAGGATGCGGCGCGCATTGCCGCGGGCGAAGAAGGCGGCGGCGGTCTCCAGCAGCATGATGAACGCCGGACAGGCGGCGTTGATGTCAAACGCGGGGCAGTGCGCGCCGAGCGCGGCCTGCACCACGCAGGCGAGCGCCGGGGTGGCGCAGTCGCCGGCGGTCGTCGCCGCGATGATCCAGTCCAGCTCCTCCGCGCGCACGCCGGACTGCTCGAGCGCGTTCTTCGCGGCGCCGATGGCCAGGTCGGCGGTCGTTTCCGTGGTGCAGACACGGCGTTCGGAGATGCCGACGCGGCGGCGGATCCATTCGTCATTGGTATCGACATATTGCGCGAGTTCATCGTTGGGGACGACCCGCTGGGGCAGGCAGCGGCCGGTGCCGAGGAATCGGAAGTTCATATGACGGGCCTCGTTTACTGTTTTTAGAGTTCCTTATAAGGTTAGTGCCTGCCAAAACACGAAAGGTTACACGCCCGGCGCAAAAAAACTCCGCTCTCCCCGAACCGGGGAAAGCGGAGGCAAAAAATGCGGGATCCTTATGCGACGGTGACGCCGAGGAGTCCGGCGGCTTCGCGGTATTTGGCGACGGTCGCGTCCACGACCTCGGCGGGGAGCTCAGGACCGGGCTCGACGCCGTTTAGGCCGTTTGCCTTCAGCCAGTCGCGCAGATACTGCTTGTCGAAGCTCTTCTGACCGCGTCCGACGGCGTAGTCGGCCTTCGGCCAGAAGCGGGAGGAGTCGGGGGTCAGCACCTCGTCGGCCAGCGTGAGAACGCCGTTTTCATCGAGGCCGAATTCGAACTTGGTGTCGGCGATGATGATGCCGCGGGAGGCCGCGTAATCGGCGCAGGCGCGGTAGACGGCGATCGTCGCGTCGCGCACCTTTTCGGCAAGCTCCGTGCCGATGATGCCGCACATCCGGTCGAAATCGATGTTTTCGTCATGCCCCTCGGCGGCCTTCGTGGAGGGCGTGAAGATCGGCTCGGGCAGCTTCTGGGATTCCTGAAGCCCCTCGGGAAGCGTAATGCCGCAGACGCGGCCGGTCTTCTGATAGCTTTCCCAGCCGGAGCCCGTGATGTAGCCGCGGACGATGCACTCGATGGGGAGCATCTTCAGACGGCGCACGAGCATGGAGCGGCCGGCAAAGGCGGGGTCGTCCGTAAACGGCGCCGGGAACTCCGAGACGTTCGTCGTGATCATGTGGTTGGGGATGATGTCGCGCGTATAGTTGAACCAGAACTCCGAGAGAGCGTTGAGGATTTTGCCCTTGCCGGCGACGGGCGTGGGCATGATGACGTCGAACGCGGAAATGCGGTCGGTCGTGACGATCAGCAGGGACTTGTCGTCAACCGCATAAATTTCGCGGACTTTTCCGGATGCGATAGGCTTCATTGGGTGGCGGCCTCCTTAAAAGACGTATCGGTTATCTTAATCATATCATCGGCAGAGAGGAATGTAAAGTGTGTTATTTGCTAAAAGTTTTTGCATTTTCAGTTGAATTTTGAATAGTTCAGGCGGCGAGCGTTGACAGGGGAAAAGGATTGTGGT
Organism: Clostridiaceae bacterium; assembly: GCA_016297585.1. Lineage (GTDB taxonomy): Bacteria > Bacillota > Clostridia > Oscillospirales > QAMX01 > JAAZKA01. The sequence continues at coordinate 1,628 of JAEDGJ010000064.1, read as the reverse complement.
ACAATTTATCATGAGGACAAAAGAGGTTTTGCGAGGGAAAAAGGGGGACGTTGTTTTGTATACGGGAAAGATCTGCGATACCCATATGCATGTATATGATGCAAACACCCTCAACACGGTCGTCCGCCGGATCAACGGCTACGGCTATGACCGCTACGCGCTGCTTTCCACCTCCGGCGGCGAGCTCGGCGCGAGGGGGATCGTCAACGCGGTCATCCTGCTGCAGAAGCTTCGGGATCCGGGACGCGCTTACGCGTTTGCGGGGCTGGAGCATCCCGACCGCGGCACCGCATCCGCGGAAGAGCTGCTGGCACAGGTGAAAATGTATCACCGGATGGGCTTTGACGGGCTGAAAATGCTCGAGGGCAAGCCCAATTACCGCATCCGCACCGCACAGGCGCTGGATTCGGACGTCTACGAGCCGGTATACGCCTATCTGGAGGAAAACGGGCTTCCGCTGCTGGCGCATGTCAACGACCCCCGGTACTTCTGGGACAAGTCGAAGATGACGCCCTGGCAGATCTCGATGGGCTGGTACGCCGGAGACGACTGCCTGCCGTTTGAAACGGTGCGCGCGGAGGCGCTGGCGGTCGCACGGCGGCATCCGCGGCTCCGGATCGTGTTCGCGCACTTCTTTTTCGCCTCCGCGTCCGTGCAGGAGGCCGACGAGATCCTGGACGCGTACCCCAACGTCAGCTTTGACCTGACGCCGGGCACCTTTTATATGGAGATGGCCGCGAACCGCGGCGTCTGGCGGGAGTTTTTCCTGCGCCGCGCGGACCGGCTGCTTTTCGGCACGGATTTTTATGATGCCGCGCCCGAGGCGCATGTGCCCGACTGCCGCCGGATGCTGGAGACGGACGATTCGTTCGTGTTCTTCGACGTCCCGGTGCAGGGCTTTGCGCTGCCGGATACCGCGCTGGAGCGCATCTACCGCACGAATTTCGAGCGCTTTGCCGGAAGCGCGCCGCGTCCCGTTCCGAAAGCGGAGATCCCCGCGTTCCTTGCGTGGGAATCTGCCGGCATGGAAGGAAAACAGAACGCAGCCGAAACACAGGCGGCGCTGGCGACGCTTTCTTTAGGCTTTGAAGCCAATAAATAATATATCGGAGGAATCCTCATGCTGAAGTTCAAGGAAAACTGCAAGTACGCGATCGTCGTGCCGACGTCCATGGGCGTCCGCATCACGCCCGCCAACCGCGCGCCCGTCCATACGAGCGATCAGTACCTTCTCCAGGCGACGAGCGCCGAGTCCAACGTGCTGAACGTCGCGGCGTCCCTGGGAATGCCGACCAAGGTTCTCACGACCTTCGTCGCCGGTTCCCCGATCGCGCAGTTCATCAAGAATCAGCTCCGCTTCCGCAACATCGACTACGAAGGCCCCGAAGTTGCGCAGGGAGGCCCCTGGGGCTACCGCCATCAGTTCAACATCGCCGACTCCGGTTTCGGTATGCGCGGCCCGCGCGTCTGGAACGACCGCGCCGGTGAAGTCGGCCTGACCCTGAACGTCAAGGACTTCGACCTCGACCGCATCTTCGGCAAAGAAGGCGTCCAGATCCTGCACCTGTCCGGCCTGGTCGGCGCGCTGTCCCACGAGACGAGCGTCTTCTGCCTCGAGCTCGCGCGCG
>JAEDGJ010000063.1 GCA_016297585.1 Clostridiaceae bacterium | reverse complement strand
GGACATCCCCGGCGTGCAGCGCGGCGACGACGTCATCGTCTTCGGCTCCGACGGCAAAAACACGATCACCGCCGCCGACACCGCGCTCGCCTGCCACACGATCCCCTACGAGCTCGTCACCTGCCTGATGCCCAGGGTGCCGCGTATCGTCGTGGACTGATGCGCGGGTATCGCCGCTCGGCTGATACGCTCCGTGTCGTCGTGGACTGACGCGCGCCGGGGTGCATATACTGGGAGTGCGGGAGGTTTTATCGGCTGCTTTTTCGTCCCCCGCAAATTTTTCCCCCGCGCGATTATAACCGCCCGCAAACGAGGGTATCATAAAGACGGACGCAGGGAAACCGCGTATCTTTATTATACCAGGCGGAGCGTGAAAAAAACGTGGACACGAACGTCAAACGAGGCGATATCTACTTCGCGGACTTAAGCCCGGTGGTCGGCAGCGAGCAGGGCGGCACGAGGCCGGTACTTATTGTCCAGAACAACGTCGGCAATAAGTACAGCCCCACCGTCATCGCCGCCGCGATCACCTCGCAGATCAACAAGGCGCGTCTGCCGACGCACATCGAGCTGACCGGCTCCGTGTTCGGTCTGACGCGGGATTCCGTCATCCTGCTCGAGCAGATCCGCACCATCGACAAGCGCCGTCTGCGCGAAAAAATGGGCCGGCTCGACGACGAGGTCATGGAAAAGGTCGACGAGGCGCTCGCCGTCAGCTTCGGCATCGGCACGCAGACCTGACACCGCAAAAATCCCCCGGAGGCGGAGCTTCTGCCGTCTCCGGCCTACATAGATACCCCCCTGTACGCCCCAATAAGGAGGATTTTTTAGTATGAACAAGCGCAAATGGATCATTACGACAAGCTCCGTCCTGCTGGTGCTGCTTCTCATCTCCGGCTACATGGCCATCGCCGCCGAATACGGCGCCGAAAGCGATCCCCTCGTCTCCGCAAGCTACATCACCGACGTCCTCGCGCCCGAGACGATCAAGCAGGTCAACGCCACCATCGAGCAGAAGACCGTCCAGTTCCAGACCCAGCTCAATCAGACCCTCGCCGAGTACACCGCCTCGCTCGACGACACGATCTCGAAGTTCGAGGCGCAGAACCGCAACCTCGCCGACAACGAGGAGTTCATCAGCGCCGTCGCGACGCAGGTGCTGGCACTCATGAACGGCTCGAACGGCGACACGACCGGGGACACGACGGGCGTCACCACCGGCTCCACCGTCTGGCGCATGGTCGAGATCGAAAAGGGGCAGACCTTCGTCTTTGAGGTCGGCGGCATGATCCTCCCCCGCATCGGCAGCGCCACCTGCTTCTCCCCCTCCTCCCCCGGTCTCATCAACGTGACCACCGGCTCCGAGCTCGCGTCCGGCGGCACGCTCTCCACGAATAACCTCTACGTCGTCACCGTCGCCGGACGCGGCTTCACCGCCACGGCCTCGACGAACAAATTCCTCATCGCCGGGAATTACACGATCAAATAACGAAAAAAACGCCCCCGTTTTCCGGAAAAAGCCGAAAAACGGGGGGTTTTTTGTCACTGCAGCGTGATCTCGTCGAGTCCGAAGTGCGCGAACGCGTACGACGCGCGGTAGTCGGGATTTTTGCCGTCCTCCCAGCGTCCGTAGCCCGAAAACAGGTCGGGACTGACGCCGTAGGGCTCCGGGTCGGGCGCGTAGTGGAACGGGCCGAAGAGGTTCCGGCCGCCCGAGAGAAGCGTCACGCGGAGCGTGTTCTCCCCCGCGCGGAGCTGTCCTGCGACATCCGCCGCGTCCTCAAAGAGCAGCGTCTGCTCCCCGCCGCCGTTGACGCTGACGCGCGCCGCGGCATAGCGTCCGGCGAGCCTGAGCCGCCGCTCGTCTCCGCGCGCGGTGAAGGGAAACTCCATCGTCAGCTCGCCTTCGAAAAACGGATAGCCGCACCGCGCGAGCGCGTCCGCGTCGACCTGCTCCCGGCGCGCGCCGACGGTAAAGCCGCCCTCGGCGAGCCAGGTGCCCTTTTCGCCGCGGGAGAGCGTCCCCGCGTACACGCCGAAGTCGCCGAAGAGGTAGACCGCCTCGATGTCCGTGACGTAGCTTAAACAGTTGATGAGGCTTTCCGTGCCGTCCGAGTGCTCGTAGTAGACGCCGTTGAACACGTCGTAGACCGCGTCGGGCTGGAAATATTCGATCTCGAGCACGAGCTCGTTTTCGCCCTCGCGCACGCGTCCGGAAAGATCCGCGCTGACAAACGCGCGGTCGAGGGTGCCCATGGCCTCAAACGTAAGCGGCGCGCCGTTGAACCACGCCTGCCGCGCGCCCATCTTTTCCCGCTCGAGCCGGATCTTTTCCGGCACCTTCGAGACGGAGAACGTGTATTTTAAGTACACCGTCCGGTTTTTGCGCTCGCGCAGCAGCCGGTCGGACGCCGCCATCACGGGCAGCGGCTCGGTATACTGCACGCCGTCGTAGGACAGGCGCACGGTGTCGATCGTCAGCGCGTTTTCGCCGTACGCCGCGACCGCCGCGCCGAGCGCCAGCCTGCGGGGTTCGGGCAGCGGCGCGGGCGGCGCGGGAGGCGCGGGAGCTTCCGCCGGCTCGCCGCCGCCCAGCAGCCAGATGACGGACTCGCCCGGCGCGAAGCTGCGGCGGATGAGGACGTCCTCCCCGCAACGCGTGAAGACCTCCGGCGCGCTCTCGCGGCGCATCGCGTCGAAGCGGCGCACGCCGTCCGCGCGGATGCGGAACGTGACGTCGTAGCTTTCGCGCTCCGAGAGATTGACCGCGAACACGAAGTCTCCCGCCTCGGACGCGCGCGTCGTATACCGGATGGCGGTGTCCTCGCGCGAGATGCGCGCGCGTCCGCGGGGAAGCTCCGCAAACGTCGTGTTCGCGCGCAGAAACGAGAGATCGGCTGGCTCGCCCTCACAGAGCGTGGGCGCGGCTCCGTCGAGATAGAGCCGTCCGCCCTCGGCGAGGTACTCGCGCAGCAGCGCCGCCGTCGGCGCGTCGATCGTCTCCATCTCCGGGATGACGACGCAGGAATAGACGCAGCGCCCGATGCGCAGCCGCGCGCCCTCGACGCTGCCGTGAGCGGCGAGGATCGACTCGTCGGCGTAGTGGTGCCCGACGCCCGCGCTCCCGAGCCGCTCGCAGAGGCGCGAAAAGCTCGCGTCCAGCGCGTCGAGCGTGTGCTCGTCGTGCCGGTCGTACACGAGATACGCCGCGTGCATCGGGTGGAGGACGACGGTGTCCGCCTCCTCGCGGCTGTCGGCGAGCATCGTGCCGAGCGCCGTGAAATAGTCGTTGAAGGGACGGAACTCCGCGCGCACCCAGGGGTTGTGCTCGGAATAGAACGCCGGATAGTCGCGCTTGCGCTGTCCGCGGATCGAATAAGGATAGAGGTGCTGGCACATCAGGTTGACGCCGTTGACGTACTGCCACTCCGCGATGCGCTTAAGCTCGCGCGGCGTCACGTCCCAGCCCGCGCAGGCGAAGGTCTCCGTCAGCACATGGCGCTTGCCTAGCTGCTGCGCGGCGCTCGAGACCTGCCGCGGCGCGCGCTCGTCGGCGATGTCCCGCCCGAGCCAGTCCATCCCCGGGATGTGCTCGTACTCGTAAAACGGCATCACGCCCGCGCAGCAGCACATCTGCCAGAACAGGTTCCGCTCCTCGATCGAGTGGCCTGTCAATTTGCAGTGATGCGCCTCGCACCACTCGTAGATCTGCCGCGCGAGCTTCCAGTACCGCCAGCGGAGCTTTTTCGCCCCTTCGCAGTCGACGAACAGCGCGCCGAGCGAATCGAGCAGCTCCTCCCCCCAGCGCGCGCGGTAGGCGTCCCGCAGCACCGGCGAATAGGCGGTGTCCCAGCGGAAATACTGCGGCTCGTCGGTAAAAAAGCCCTGCATCACGCCGCCGAAGGACTCCGGAAAGCGCGCGTAGTACCTTTCGTGCGTCTCGGCGATGAAATCCCGGACGATGCGCGGGTTCAGGATGTCGACGACCGAGGAATTCGTGCGGTCGTAAAGGCAGAGATAGTCCGCGTCCCCCTCGTCCTCCCGCACACGGCGCAGCACGCCGTCCTCAACGCGGTAGACCGCGAGCGCCGCGGGGTCGAACGCGCGCGTACGGGACGACGTCAGGTAGTGCGCCCAGTTTTCCGGGTCGCGGAGGAGCTTCATCCCGGCAAAGCCGCTCGGCCAGCCGTTTTCGTCGTAGCACCACGCGTGCATCCCCTGACGCCCCGCCTCGTCGATGCAGGCCGCCGCGGCTTCGAACCACTCCTCGCCGAGGTACTCCGTTAAGAGTCCCCCGCGCGCGTGCATGAAGAAGCCGCCGATGCCCGCCCGCTTCATCGCGCGGATCTGCCGCCGCAGCTCCTCCGGCTCGAGCCGGTCGTTCCAGCTCCAGAACGGGATCGACTGATACTCCGTCAGATCCCCCGAAAGCCTCTCTTTCCAGTCCATAGGCAAAATAATTCCTTTCTCGCGTCGGTATTCGCCGTCATTATAGCAGTCCGCGCGCCGCCGTGTCAAGCCCGCGCGCAAAAAAGCCGCAGCGATCCCGAAAAACGGGACGGCTGCGGCCAAAAAGGTGTTTTTTTAGTCGTACAGCGGGTACTTCGCGCAGATCTTCGCGACTTCCTCGCGGATGACGTCGGCGTTGGCCTTGAAATCGGTCGCGGCGAGCGTGAAGAGCTTCGCCAGCACGCGGAAGTCGTCCTCGACGAGTCCGCGGGACGTCGCGGCGGGGGTGCCGACGCGGATGCCGCTCGTGAGCGAGGGCTTTGCCGGGTCGTTCGGGATCGCGTTCTTGTTGACCGTGATGTTCGCCTGATCGAGCCGGTTCTGCATCGCCTTGCCGGAGACCCCGAACTTGCGCAGGTCGACGAGCATCAGATGGTTGTCCGTGCCGCCGGTGACGAGGTCGAAGCCCTCCGCGAGCAGCGCGTCCGCCATCGCGGCGGCGTTCTTCTTGATCTGCTGCTGGTAGGTCACAAACTCGGGCTTTAAGGCTTCGCCGAAGCAGACGGCCTTCGCCGCGATGATGTGCATCAGCGGGCCGCCCTGGATGCCCGGGAACACGGCCTTGTCGATCGCTTTCGCAAGCTCCTCGCGGCAGAGGATCATGCCGCCGCGCGGACCGCGCAGCGTCTTGTGCGTCGTCGTCGTCACGACGTCCGCGTACGGCACCGGGCTCTTGTGCAGCCCCGCCGCGACAAGACCCGCGATGTGCGCCATGTCGACCATCAGGTACGCGCCGACCTCGTGGGCGATGTCGGCGAAGATCTCGAAGTCGATCTCGCGCGGATACGCCGACGCGCCGGCGATGATCATCTTCGGGCGGCACTCGTGCGCGAGCTTGCGGATGGCGTCGTAATTGAGGCGTCCGGTCTCCTCGTCGAGACCGTAGGGAACGATGTTGTAGTACGCGCCGGAGATGTTGACCGGGGAGCCGTGGGACAGATGGCCGCCGTGCGCGAGGTTCATGCCCATGACGGTGTCGCCGGGGCGGACGAGCGCGAAATAGACGGCCTCGTTGGCCTGCGCGCCGGAATGGGGCTGGACGTTGGCGTGCTCGGCGCCGAAGAGCTTGCAGGCGCGCTCCATCGCGAGGTTCTCCGCGATGTCGACGTACTCGCAGCCGCCGTAGTAGCGCTTGCCCGGGTAGCCTTCCGCGTACTTGTTCGTCAGAACGGTGCCCATCGCCGCGAGAACCGCCGGAGACACGAAGTTTTCCGACGCGATCAGCTCGATGTTGCGGCGCTGGCGGCCGTACTCAAGCGAGATCGCCTCCGCGACCTCCGGATCGAATGCCCGGATGAATTCGATGTTTTCACGTACCATTTCGTTCTTTTGCTCCTTATCATCCAAAACGTAATCGGGGATTTGCTTTTGGAAGGGGGTTTTCTTTTCCGGTCACAGCACGCGGAAGACCGAATGGATCTCCCGTCCGGACGCGCGCAGGGCGGCGATCTTTTCGCGGAACTCGCCCGTCGGCATGACCTGCGTGATCAGCGCGTCCGCCGAGAGACGCTCACAGCGTCCGAACGCGTCTCCCGCCTCGCCGCGCACATAGAACGCGCAGGGCATGTCGGCAAGATCCGCGACATACGGCGCGGCGTCCTGCGTATCGGAAACAGGTGCGGGCTCCCACGACAGCACGCGGCGTACCTCGCGGTGCTTGACGGCGTCCACGACGTCCGCGACGACCGCCGAGGCCGTCGGCAGCTTGCCCGCGCCCTGGCCGTAGAACAGCACGTCGCCGACCGCGTCGCCCGTCACGCGGATGGCGTTGAACACGCCCGTGACGTTGGCGAGCATCTCGGTTTTTGGCACGAAATGCGGCGCGACGAACGCCCAGATGCGGCCGTCCTCCCGCAGGATCGAGCGGCCGAGCAGCTTGATCGCGCAGCCCGCGCGGGAGGCGTTCTCCGCGTCCTCGAGCGTGACGCCGCGGATGCCCTCGGTCTCGATCGCGTCGGGGCAGACCTCGCGCCCGTAGGCGAGATCGGCGAGGATCGCCGTTTTGCGGCAGGCGTCGAGCCCGTCCACGTCCGCCGACGGGTCGCGCTCGGCGTATCCCCGAGTCTGCGCGTCCCGGAGCGCCGCGTCAAAGGACACGTTTTCCTCGAGCATCTTCGTCAGGATGAAATTCGTCGTGCCGTTGAGGATGCCCGTGACCTCTTCGATGCGGTTGGCCGTCAGGCACTGGAGCATCGGCCGCAGGATCGGGATGCCGCCGCCGACGGACGCCTCGAAGAGGTAGTTGACGTTCTTCTCCCGCGCCAGCGCGAGAAGCTCCGCGCCGTGCGTCGCGACGAGCTCCTTGTTCGACGTCACGACGCTCTTGCCCGCGGCCAGCGCCCGGCGCGTGAAGTCGTACGCCGCCCGCGCGCCGCCGATCGTCTCGATGACGACGGAGATCTCCGGGTCGTTCTCGATGCGCTCAAAGTCCCGGATGACGACGTTTTCAAACGGCGTACCCGAAAAATCGCGGATGTCGAGGATGTATTTCACCGTGACCGCCGTGCCCGCGCGGCGCTCGATCAGCGCGGCATTCGTCCGCAGCACTTCCTCGACGCCGGAACCGACGGTCCCAAAACCCAAAATCGCAGCCTTAACCAAAGCAGAAAAACTCCCTTCCCGTATATATATAACACAGAACCGATTGCCAATACAATGTTCAATTATGCCAAATCGCGCCGGTTTTCGCGGGTTTTTCTGAAAAATCCCCCGTTATCCCGCCGCGAGCACCCCCAGCGTCAGCACGCCCGGCAGCGCCCGTGCCGCGGACAGGAGCGCCTCGACGTCGCCCGCCATCCGGTCGGTGCGGATCGAGATCGTCACCGCGGCGGAGCCTGAAAGCGGGATGTTCTGGTTGATCGTCAGCACGCTCGCGCCGTGGTCCGCAAAGCAGTTCAGAAGCCTCGAGAGCACCCCCGGCACGTCCGCGAGCGTCGCCTGCAGCGTCACGATCCGCCCGTCCGTCATCTCGACGAACGGCGTCGCGGCCGAACGGTACTTGTAGAACGCGCTCCGGCTGATGCCGACCGCCTCGATCGCCTCCGTGACCGACTTCGCCTCTCCCGTCGCGAGCTTCTTCTTCGCCTCCAGCGCCCGGCACAGCACCTCCGGCAGCGCCCACGCCTCTACGAGATAGTATTTCGCCTCCGTAATCCCGTTCCCCTTTCCGCAGCGTTTTTCTCAAGCGCACAACTGTCTTTTCTACGCATATTATACCACATCCCCTTCCCCGGCGCAAGGTCGAAACTATGCAAAAAGGCGCGGATTTGGGCGGCGGGTCTGTGAAGTTTTTTCATTGTTCACAGGCTGTTCATTTATTTCGCGGGGAATCTGCTACAATACCACATAGAATCGAAAAATGGGCGCTTTTTGAAAAAACATCCAATCTGATATAAAGGAGAAAAGGGTTATGTGCAATATCGCCGGCTATGTCGGAACGCGGGACGCCGCGCCCGTGCTGCTCGAGATGATGGAGCGGGAAGCGGGCTTTGGCGGCGGCTATTATACGGGCATCGCGACGCTCTCCGACGGCGAGCTGTACAGCGCCAAGGTGCTCGGCGACATGGACCGCCTGCTCGCCGTCCCCGGCGTGCGGGAGCTGCCCGGCACCTGCGGCATCCTCCACAGCCGCTCGAACTCCGGCGGGGACCGCGAGTGGGCGCATCCGTTCCTCTCTAACGACGAAACGCTCGCCTATGTCGCAAACGGCTCGACCGGGATGTTTGCGTCGGCGCCCGGCTACGACCGCGACTTCGCCGCCCTCGAGCTTGAGCGCCGCGGCGTGCGCTTTTCGTCGAAGTCCTCCGCCGTGGGGCACTATCCGCGCCTTGCGGACGGCTCGGGCGTCCATGTGTCCGAGGTCATGTGCCATCTCGTGCGCACGCTCGTCGCCGACGGCTTTGCGCCCGAGGACGCGCTGCGCCGCGCGTTTCTCACCTGCCCCGCCGAGATCGTCGCGCTCGCGCTCCACGTCTCCTGCCCCGACACGATCCTCGCCGCGCGCTACAACCAGCCGATGATGCTCGGCCGCGCCGCAGACGGCGTCTATCTCGCGACCACCGCGATGGCGTTCCCGGACGACGTGCGCTTCGACGCCATCGACCTGCTGCCCGCCGGCTGCTCCGCCTCCATCCGCTGCGACGGCTGGACGATCCACGGCTTTACGCCGCCGATCCCCGTCGCGCCGCTGACGCCCTCCCGCTATGCCGCGGCGCGCGAGATCCTCTTTGACTTCATCGGCGATACGCCCGTGACCGTGCCCGAATGCTGCGGCGCGCTCGACGTGCTCTGGCCGGACGGCTCCCTTGCGCAGAACGCCGTGCTCTGCTACGAGACGCTGCGCTCGATGCTCGGGGAAAACCGCGTGCGCATCGTGCCCGTCACCGTTCCCGGCGCGCCGGAGGGCCGCGCGGAGGGGATCGAATCCACGTCGCTGCGCTTTGTCCGCGCGTCTGCGCGCCGCTGCACGCACTGAAACGCAGCGCATCCTCTTAAAAATCCGGTTTTGCCTATGGACAAAGCCCGCGTTTTTTGGTATAATAGCCTTTGGTAAAAAAACGATGGTCAGAGTAAGGAGCCGCCATGCCGCGTTTTTTCGTTGAAAATTTGGACGCCGGCGCCGTCACGATCGCCGGTGAGGACGCCGCGCACATCGCCAAAACGCTCCGGCTGCGCCCGGGGGACACGATCGTGCTCTCCGACGGACAGGGGCAGGACGCGCGCGCGGTGCTGAGCGCCGTGTCCCCGTCCCGCGTCACAGCGGAGATCGCCGGGCTCTTCCCGAACGCGACCGAGCCGCGCCTGCGCGCGACCGTGTACGCCGCGCTGCCGAAATCCGACAACGCCGCCGTCATCGTGCAGAAGAGCGTCGAGCTCGGGGCGCGGGAGATCGTCTTCTTCACCTCCTCGCGCACCATCCGCCGCCCGGACGACTTCTCCTCCCGCCTTACGCGCCTTGCCCGCATCGCGCGCGAGGCCGCCGGACAGTCCGGACGCGGCATCCTCCCCGCCGTGCGCGGGCTCCTGCCCTTCGAAGACGCCGTCCGCGAGGCGTCCCGCGCCGACATCCCGCTGTTTTTCTATGAAGGCGGCGGCGAGTCCCTGCGGCCCCACCCCTTCGCCGGTGCGTCGTCCTGCTCGATCTTTACGGGTCCCGAGGGCGGCTTTTCCGAGGAGGAAACGGCGCTCGCCCGTGCCTCCGGAATGCGCGTCGCGAGCCTCGGCCCCCGCATCCTGCGCTGCGAGACCGCGCCCGTCGCCGCGCTGACCGCCGCGATGCTGCTCTCGGGCGGCCTCGACCCGGTCTGATGTCCCCCCGCTTTTGCTATTTTGCTGCTTTTTGGCATATAAACGAACGGAGCTAACAAGAAATATGAAAAAGTCGAACAAAACCGCCATCCGGAGAACCGATTTCCTCGTCAACAAGTCGATGGGCGTCTTCGCCCTCGCCATTCTGGGTCTGATCGGACTCGTCGGCATCGGCCGCGCCGCCGGGACCGCGTCCGGCTACATCGCCGTCTACAACGCGTCGCTCGCCATCCTCATCGCGGGCATTTTGTGCATCGCGGGCGGCATCTATTGGATCCTGCGCGACCGCCGCGAGGAAAATCTCCCCGCCTACCGCTATTTCTCCGGGCTGGACCTCGGCGTCATCGGCCTTCTGCTGGTCTTCTCGGGCATCCTCTACCGCGTGTTCGACGTCCTGTCCGTCACGCGCCTGCTCTACGTCGTCTATCCCGCCTGCGCGGTGCTCTATCTGCTGTTCTCACTGCTGCAGCGCGTCTTCTTCCTGCAGGCGCTGCTCTGCGGCGGCTCGATGCTCCTGATGTGGGCCGTCGCGCGCTCCGGCGGCACCGCCTCCGTCGTGTACGCCGTCCTCGGCATCGTCCTCTCCGCCGCGGCGGCCGCCGTTTTCGCCCTGCTGCGCCACGGCGACGGCGCGGTGCGCATCGGCTCGCGCGTCTTCCGTCTGCTCGAAGCCGGCGAGGAATACGGCGCGCCCTTCGTCTCCTCGGCGGTCACGGCCCTGCTCTTTGTCGCCGCCATCGTCTTTACGGCCGCCGCCGTCGCGGGCGCGGGCTCCGTTCTTCTCTACATTCTCTGCGGCTACCTGTTCATTCTGGCAGTCTACTATACCGTAAAGCTCATGTAACGCTTTTCCAAAAGTTTTTTAGGAGGTTTTTGCCATGCGAATTCTTGCTATCGGCTGCCATCCCGACGATCTCGAGATCGGCTGCGGCGGTACCATCGCGAAGTACGCCAAAAACGGCGATACCGTCATCATGTGCCATGTCGCCAACGGCAACATGGGGCATGTCATCATCGAGCCCGACGAGCTCGGTCCGATGCGCACGAAGGAAGCCGAAAATGCCGGCCGCGTCCTCGGTGCGGAGGAGGTCATCAACATCGACGTCGGCGACCTGCTCGTCAGCTCCTTCAACGAGGACACCGCCAAGAAGATCTGCGAGGTCGTCCGCTATGCCCGCCCCGACGCCATCATCACCCACGGCGCCGAGGACTATATGCGCGACCACGTCGAGACCGGCAAGGCCGTCTTCAACGCGTCCTTCTCCACCTCGATCATGCACTATGTGACCGCCTCCCCCGCCTTCGAGGGCAACGCCTGCCCCATCTACTACATGGACACCCTCGCCGGCGTCAACTTCCTGCCCACCGAGTACGTCGACATCTCCGACACTATCGAGACGAAGCTCGAGGCGCTCTCCTGCCACGAAAGCCAGATCAAGTGGATGCTCGAGCATGACCACATCGATTTCTGCGACTTCGTGCGCACCTGCTCGAAGTTCCGCGGCCTGCAGTGCGGCGTCGCGTATGCCGAGGGCTTCCGCTCCTGCATGACCTGGCCGCGCGTTCCCACGAAGCGCTGGCTGCCGTAACCGTTTTGCCGTAAAACACCGCCATTACATATTCTAAGGAGGATTTTCCATATGGATTTCATGTCTACCGTGAAGGGCTCCCTGCTGGAGGGCTTCTTCCCCGCCGGCTGGGATATGCAGAAGTTTGACGACTGCTGCAAGTTCCCGCCCGAGGCGATCACCGAGCGCCAGTGCTTCTGGAACAAGGACTTCACGCCCGTGCAGTGCGACCAGCTCGCCGACTTCGACATGATGATGGGTCACGAGATCGCGATGCAGATCAAGAAGACCCGCGACGCCGGTCAGAAGCTCGCGATGATCCTGCCGGTCGGCCCGATGGGCATGTACCGCTGGGCGGTCTACTTCCTCAAGGAGTGGAACGTCTCCTGCTCCCACGTCTACGGCTTCAACATGGACGAGTGGTCCGACGGCGAAGGCAACACCCTGCCCTCCGATAACCCCGGCGCGTTCCAGAACGCGATGACGAACGCGTTCTACGGCCCGCTTGGCGAGCTGACCGTCCCGGTGTCCCAGCGCAACTTCGCGACCAAGGACAACCTCCCGACCTACCCCGAGAAGATCGCCGCCCTCAAGGCCGAGGGTGCGAAGCTCGTCACCGTCTACGGCATCGGCCGTATGTTCCACATCGCCTTCTGGGAGCCGCATTTCGCCGCGGAATTCGACACCGACGAGGCGTGGAAGGCCAACGCCTACCGCCTCGGCGCGAAGCTCCATCCGCTGACGATCGAGCAGAACGCGATCACCTCGTTCAAGTCCCGCACGACCCTCGTTCCCTGCCGCGCCAACACGATCGGCCCGGCGCTCTTCCTGCAGTCCGATTACTGCATCGGCGGCTGCGACGGCGCGCTCGGAAGAGGCATGATGTGGCAGGGCATGGAAGTCTGGGTCACGCTGCGCCACGGCCCGTCCCGCTGGCTGCCCTCCACCTGGATGCCCACGATGCCCGGCCGCCTCTTCTTCCTCAAGGAACTGGCCGGTCCGCTGGTCGCCGAGTGCAACTAAAGCCCCGGTTTTTCACGGCCTGACAGAGTACCGCGTCCCCGCTTTACTAAAAGTGGGGACGCTTTTTTGTGCAGTTTGTATGCATTCCTACGAAAAACCAGAGAATATTTCTAAAAAGTATATGAAAGTTGCTTGACACGCGAACACTCGTATGATATAATATAGACAGTAAAGGAGGGATGCAGTTTATGGATATCCGTCGGCGTATCAAGGATCTCTGCCGTTCGCGCGGCGTCAGCATCAACGCGCTGGAGAAAGCCTGCGGCTTTGCGCCCGGCTCGATCGCGCATTGGGACTCGAAAATTCCGTCCGTCGAGCGTGTGGAAACCGTCGCGGATTATTTCCACGTATCGGTAGACTTCCTTCTGGGGCGCACCATTCCCGCAAGCGAGGTTTCGGGCGTCAGCGGCGCGTATCTGAGTCTCGCGCGCTCGGCGGAGGAATCCGGGCTCGCGCCCGAGGACGTGCAGATCCTGCTCGACGCCGTCAAGCAGATGAAAAGCCGGTAATTTTTCTCCGGATTTTCGCCCTTTTTGCGCCGTGCGCGGCAAATGGGGGCAGGACGGATTTTTTCGGAGCTGTTTTCCAAAAAAAGGCGGCGGCGCCTGCCCCGGTTTCGGGACGCGCCGCCGCAACATGATCGGGAGGGACGGGCAAAATGGAAAACGCGCGCGCGGCGCTCTATCGGCGCATCGACGGGATCCGGTCGGCATGGAACGCGGGCTCGCGGCACTTTGACGCATTCTGCATCGCGCGTTCGCTGGCCGGTGTAAAGCTGCGGGAGGCGCGCTTCTCAACGCCGGCGTTCCGGGGTCTGCTCGTCACGTCGCCGGACAAGGCGCGGGCGATCATCGTGCTCAACAGCCTGCGCTCGGAGGAGGAACAAATGTTTGACCTGACGCACGAGCTCGTGCACTACGCGCTCCATCCCCCGACGACGGACTCCGGGCTCTACGAACCGGGCTTCGAGTGGGAGGCCGACGAGGGCGCGGCGGAGCTCTTAATGCCGCGGCAGGTCATCCTCGAGGATATGTACATCTGCCGCGAGAGCGTCCGCGGGCGGGCGACGCTGCG
>JAEDGJ010000219.1 GCA_016297585.1 Clostridiaceae bacterium | reverse complement strand
CGCGGGGTGACGATCATCCTCGCGCCGCCGTCGTCCCGCACGGGCTCCTCCCCGGTCAGCTCGCGCGCCAGCGTCCCCGCGTCGACGACGGTCGGCACGCCGACGGCGATGACCGGCACGCCGAGCGATTCGCGCGAAAACGCCGCGCGCGCGTTGCCGACGCCGGAGCCGGGGCAGATGCCCGCGTCCGTGACCTGCACGGTCGCGCACAGGCGCGTCATGCTCATGCTCGCGAGCGCGTCGACGGCGACGATGACGGCGGGCTGCGTATGCGCCGCCGCGCCGCGCACGAGCTCGAGGCTTTCGATGCCGGTCGTGCCGAGCACGCCGGGCGCGACGCAGGCGACGGGACGGAACCCCGCGAACGCCTCCGGCAGCTCGCGCAGCATATGGCGCGTCACGCAGAGCGAGCGCATCGCGAGCGGCCCCAGCGCGTCGGGCGTCACGGCCTCGTTGCCGAGGCAGGCGACAAGCGCCGTGCCCTCCCGCGGCAGCATCGGGCGCACGCAGCCGGCGACGGCCTGCACGGCGTCCTCGAAGGTACCGCTGCGGCGGCGCACATAGCCGTCGAGCGCGAGGGTCAGATAGGTGCCGCGCGGTTTTCCGAGCGCCGCCTCCCCGGCCTCGTCGAGGATCTCGACGCGCGTAACGGCAAAGCCCCGCACGCGTTCGTCCCGTGCGCGCACGCCGGAAAGACGGGAAAGCTCCCCCGTTCCGGCATAGATCTCCCGCGCCTCGACCGCGAGGTCGGTGCGCAGGGCGGTTTTTCTTGCAGCCATACTCCCCATACGTCCTTTCCTATTATAAGTATCTACAGTATGTGCCCTTCCGGCGGCGGCTAAACGCCGTCCGTGCGCGGGCGCAGGAAAAAAGGAGCCGATTTTGCCTATGACAGAGATCCGCGTCATCTCCCCGGACGAAGCGCTCGCCCTTTCCCGGCTGCGCAGCGCGGCGTTCGCCTTTTCGACCGACCCCGAGCATCCCTCCCCCGTCACCCGCGAATGCCTCGGCTCGTACGAGGACGGCCGTCTCTGCGCAGCCGTCACGATCTGTCCCTACGAGGGCAGCTGGTGCGGGCATTTTCTGCCGGTGCTCGGCGTCGGCGGCGTCAGCACGCTGCCGCTCGCACGCCGCAGCGGCCATATCCGCCGGCTCTTCGGCGAGCTCGAGCGGCTGGGCGCGGAGCGCGGCTGGGCGTACGGGCTTTTATATCCGTTTTCCTACTCCTATTACCGCCAGTTCGGCTACGAACGGGTCGCCCCGCGCGTTTCG
Organism: Clostridiaceae bacterium; assembly: GCA_016297585.1. Classification (GTDB taxonomy): domain Bacteria; phylum Bacillota; class Clostridia; order Oscillospirales; family QAMX01; genus JAAZKA01. Next base: position 1,358 of record JAEDGJ010000219.1, on the reverse strand, counting down.
CTGACGGTGCCGTTTGAAAAGCTCGACTGCGTGCCGCGCTGCGCGGACGCCGTGCTCTACGACGGCTCGCAGGAGGCCGCATTGCTCGCCCTTTTCGAGCGCTACGCCGCGTCGCACAACCTGATGATCCGCCGCCCGGACGCGAAGGCGTTCGACCCCGTCCCGGAGCGCTCGCTCGTCTATACCTATCTCCATCTCGACCCCGACGGAGCCCCCGACGCCTACGCGACGCTGTCCTACGGGCGCGACTCCGACCTTGTCACGGTGCACGAGCTCGTATGCACGACCCCTGCGTCGCTTTCGGGCATCCTCGGCGTGCTGCGGCTGTTTGAAGGGCAGCGCCGCGCGGTGCATTTTGCGTCCCTGCCCCCGACGTCGCCGGTCATCCCCTTCCTCGGGCACTACCACCACATCGAGCGCGGCTGGGGAAACGGCGCGATGGGCCGCGTGCTCGACACGCAGACGCTGCTGCGCGAAAACGCCTATCCGGACGCCCCCGGGCGCTTTACGCTGGCGGTGCGCGACGCGCTCCCCTCCTGCGCGGGCGTGTTCGAGGTCGAATACGGCGGCGGGGAAGCCGAGGTGCGCCGGATCGCGGACGACGCCTGCGCGGATGTGGAGACGGACGCGCCGAACCTTTCGCGCATCCTGCTTTCCGGCCAGGGCTATACGGCGGAGGAGATGGCGTTCCTGCCGGGCACGACCGTGCGGCGCGCCGCCGGTGCGGAAGCCTTCGCGCGGGCGTTCCCGCGGCGCTGCACCGACCTGCTGGAACATTTTTGAGCGCGGCGGCGAATAAACGCCGGGAAATACGCGAAAAATATTCAAAATAACTGTTGACAAAACAGTTTGTTGCGTATATAATAGTCGAGTACCGCTAATTTGAGGTGAAACGATGCTGCTCGATGTAAGAACCGTCCGGGAGACGCCGGGCGCGACCCTGCCGTTTTCGTTCGAGGCGGATCTGTCGGAGCTGCCGTTTTACGGCGAGACCCCGCTGCACGACCCCGTGCGGGTCGACGGTACGCTCTACAACCGCGCCGGCATCCTCGGCGTGCGCGAAACGATCCGCTACGCGGTGGATACGAACTGCGCGCGCTGCGCAAAGCCCCTGCACGTCGAAAAGACCGTCGAGATCGATCAGGTCATCGCCGACGAGGTGCAGAACGAGGAAGACGACGACATCCTTCTGATCGAAAACGATACGGTGGACGCCGGGGAGATCGCCCGCGACGCCGTCATCTTCGATATGGACATGGTGCATCTGTGCCGCGAAGACTGCCGGGGACTCTGCCCGGTCTGCGGCGCCGACCTGAACGAGGGCGAATGCGAGCATGTCCGTGTTTCCTGACGGAAAC
>JAEDGJ010000062.1 GCA_016297585.1 Clostridiaceae bacterium | reverse complement strand
CGACTACACCGAAAAGGTCGGCTACGACCTCGAAAAGATCAACGCCCTCAAGGATCTCACCGAAGTCTATGACCTGATGAAGGCCGTTCAGGAAGACAACGTTTCGAATCCCGACTTCGTCACCCTGCTCCCGTATTCTGCCGGCCATCTCGGAATCATCGAAAACTATTTCTTCCCGGCGTTTGGCGAAGATCCCTTCACCGGTTACGTTGAAAACGGCGACGGCACCATCCACCACAACTATACGTCCGAGCAGTACCGTGAATACCTGACCTTCATGAACAAGCTCTTCTCCGAGAAGATCCTGTACAACGAAGTCTACACCGCCGACACCGCGACGACGACCGCCATCACGAAGGCCAACAACGCCGCGTTCATGTCCTACGGCACCATGCTCGGCTATGACAACTTCGCTTCCGGCAACCTCGACATGACGATCCTCCCGCTCGTGACCAGCGAGTACACCGATACCCTGAAATGTAAGGGTTACTCCGGCGTTTCGAACTCCGGCCGCGTCATCTCCGCCACCTGCGAGCAGCCCGAGATCCTCTGCCGCTTCCTCGACATCAACTACTCCAAGGACGATGTCGCCCCCGGCATCAACGGCCTGACCAACTGGCTCGGCGTCCGCGGCGAGACCTGGGACTACACCGACGACTCCCATGAGTTCTACTCCGTCTTTATCCCCGAGGGCGTCGACCTGTCCGCGACGGAGTACATCTACTCCTACAACGGCCCGTCCATGCACTCCTGGTGCTCCCTGATGGCCATCCAGAAGGGCGCCTCCCCCGGTCTGACCTGCAAGGGCCTCGAGAGCCTTGAAAAGCTCTATCCGTACCATGTCAAGCCCTTCCCGTCCTCCTATCTGAAGTACACGAGCGACGAGTCCGACCGCTACACCACCCTGAACACCGAGATCTCCGAGTACATCACCTCGATGAAGGCGAAGTTCATCTCCGGCGCCGAATCCCTCGACAACTGGGACAACTTTGTCTCCGTCCTCGGCAAGATGGGCATCGAAGAGCTGACCTCCTACATCCAGGCCGCGTACACCCGTTACTACAACAGCTAACCGAATTTTCCCCTTTTATCTTCCCTTTTTTGCGACGCAGCCCCTTTTTCTCCGGGGCTGCGCCGCTTTTTTGTATTTGACAGTCCGCGCGCCGCCGTGCTATACTGAAAGCACCGAAAAGAATCTGCGGAGGTGACATTCATGAGGGATTTTTTCCGTGTCCATGACCCCGTAAGCTTCGTTTTCCCGATCGACGGGGACTGTTTAAGCCCCCTTGACGGCCGTGAGGCGGACGGCGCGCTCCATATCCCGGTGCGCGTGCGCGCCGCGCAGAACGCAAGGCTCCGCATCAACGGCCGTCCCGCCGCATTCGACCCCAAATCCCGGCTCTTTACCGCCGAGCTGCCCCTTTACGGCTACCGCACCACGCTCACCGCGATCGACGAGTACAACGGCTGCCGCGCGGACATCGCGGTCTTCCGCCTGCACGACCCCGTGAAGAAGTTCTACTTCACCGTGGACGACGCCATCGTCTTTCTCGCCGAGCTGAACGCCTGTCCCGAGCGCTACCCGTCCATCTTTGACCATCCCTTCCTCGCCCCGTTCCGCGCCGCGCACGACCGGTACGGCGCGCAGGTGCATATCAACCTCTATTACGAGTTCAACGCCGAGTCCGCGGCCGACTTTTCCGCGCACCGGGCGCCGTTTACCCTCTCGATGATGACCGACCGCTTCCGCCCGGAGTTCGAGGCCAACGCCGACTGGCTCACCTTCTCCTATCACGCGCACGCCAATTACCCCAACATGCCCGGCATGGTGCAGAGCGCGGACTTCATCGGCGAATCCATCCGCATGGTGCACCGGGAGATCTGCCGGTTTGCCGGCCCCGCGTCCCTCCTGCCCGCCACGACGATGCACTTCGGCAACGCCACGCTGGAGACGCTGCGCGCCTTCCGCGACAACGGCTACCGGATCCAGTTCGGCTCCTTCCGCGTCGTGGACGACGATTCGCCATACCTGTCCTACTACGGCCGCGACGGGCTGCCCCGCTATCTCCGCGGCAGCGGCGTCGACGCCTACAACAACCCCTCCGACGCCGGAGCCGGTTCCGGACGCGACTTCTGGCGCGACAACGCCGAGGACGTCCTCTATGCCCATACGGACATGGTGCTCAACGTCATCCCCCTCGGGGAGATCATTCCGTGGATGGAGCGCTATCTCGCCGCGCGCCCTTCCAAGGGCTTTTTCCATCCGATGATCCACGAGGAGTATTTCTACCCCGACTATGTGCACTACATCCCGGACTGCGGCGACCGCGTTCTGCGCGCCGTCCGGCATCTGTACGAATCCGGCTTCCGCAGCGTGCCGATTCAGGACATCGTACTCGAATAACCCCGGTTTTATGATAAAAACTGCCCGGAGTTTCCCCCAAACGGGAAGCTCCGGGCAGTTTCCGTGGAAAAATGCGGTCTTCAGCCCTGCGCCGTGCGCCGGACGATGTTGACGAGCACTTTCTGCGCAAGCTCCATGCCCTCCGCCGTGCAGTGCTCATACGGGCCGTGGTAGGCATAGCCGCCCGTGCCGAGATTTGGGCAAGGCAGCCCCATGTACGACAGCTTCGCGCCGTCCGTGCCGCCGCGGATCGGGCGGATCACCGGCTCCAGCCCCGCGTCGCGGATCGCCGCTTCCGCAAGCTCCACGATATGGAAGCACGGACGGATCTTCTCCGCCATGTTGCGGTACTGCTGCGTGATCTCCAGCGTGACCGTGCCCTCTCCCCAGCGCTCGTTGAGGACCTTTTCGATATGACGCAGCGTATCGAGCCTGCCCTCGAAGCGCGCGGCGTCGTGGTCGCGGACGATGTAGGAAAGCCGCGCCTCGTCGACGCTGCCCTCCATCTCGCAGAGGTGGAAAAAGCCCTCGTAGCCCTCCGTATCGCGCGGCGTGTCGCCGGACGGCAGCATCGCGTTCGCCTCCATCGCGACGAGGCACGCGTTGATCATCGTGTCCTTCGACGAACCGGGATGCACGCTGAAGCCGCGGATCCGCAGCTCGGCCCCCGCCGCATTGAAGTTTTCGTACTCCAGCTCGCCCTCCGCGCCGCCGTCCACCGTATAGGCGTAGTCGCAGCCGAACGCGGCAAGATCGATGCCGTCGAGTCCCGCGCTGCCCCGCTCCTCGTCGGACGTGAAGCAGACCGCGATGCGCCCGTGCGGAATGTTCTCCGCCATGACCTGCTCGAGCATCGACACGATCTCGGCGACGCCCGCCCGGTTGTCCGCGCCGAGCAGCGTCGTGCCGTCGGAGGTGATGAGCGTGCGTCCGGCAAGCGACGCAAGATGCGGGAAATCCGCGTTCCGGATCGTCCGTCCGGTCAGCCCGACGTCGCCGCCGTCGTAATCCGGGTGCACGACGGGCTGCACCGCGCCGTCCGGATGCTCGTCGGCGGTGTCCGTATGCGCAAGGAAGCCGACCGACGGACGGGACTCATACCCGGGCGCCGCGGGCAGCACGCCGTATACATAGGCGTTCCCGTCCCGGCGCACGTCGGAAAGCCCCAGCGCGCGAAGCTCCTCCTCCAGCGCGGCGGCGATCGACAGCGGGCTTACCCCCGCCTCCGTTTTGGACAACGACGCGTACCGTACATACCGCAAAAACCGTTCCGCTGCTTTCATGTTACAAAAATCCCTGCCTTCCCCTGTATTTTTCGGGTTACATTATACCACAGCCCGCAGATCCTGACAAGCGGCGCCGCATAAGAAAACCGGCCGCAGGGGGCATTTTCCCATGCGGCCGGGCAAAAGTTCAATGCAGACGCGGATTTACGCGCTCTTCTGGCAGTGCTCCAGCGCGGCGGAGGCGGCGGAAGCGGCGTCGGAGGTGTAGCAGTCGGCGCCGATCTGATCGCAGAACGCCTGCGTCAGCGGCGCGCCGCCGACCATGATGAAAACCTTGTCGCGGATGCCCTGGCGCTTGGCTTCCTCGACGGTCTCCTTCATCTCGCCCATCGTGGTCGTCAGCAGCGCGGAGCAGCAGATGATCTGCGCGCCCTGTTCCTTCGCGGTGGTGACGAACTGCTCGGCGGAAACGTCGACGCCGAGGTCGATGACCTCGAGACCCTTGCCCTCGAGCATGATCTTGACGAGGTTCTTGCCGATGTCGTGCAGGTCGCCCTTGACCGTACCGATGACGGCCTTGCCCTTGGAGGTGTTGTCGCCCGCGGCGAGATGCGGCTTGAGGATCTCGATACCGGCGTTCATCGCGCGCGCCGCGACGAGCACTTCGGGAACGAACACTTCGTTCTTGCGGAACTTTTCGCCGATGACGCTCATGCCGGGCAGCAGGCCTTCTTCGAGGATCGTCTTCGCGGGAGTGCCTTCCTCCAGCGCACGGTTGACCAGCTCGCGGACGCTCTTGGCGCGGCCCTTCTGCAGAAATTCACTGATTTCGGTTAACGTACTCATTGCAACAGTGCTCCTTTTTACTCTTTGTGATGCTGCTCCCGGTATACGCCCGGAGAAACATGCGTTATGGATTTGAAAACGCGGGAGAAATAGCTCTGATCGGTAAACCCGACGGCGTCCGCGATCGCCGACAGCGTATTTTCGCGGTCGGCCAGCATGATCTTCGCCTTTTCCACCCGGATGTGGTTCAGATACGCGGTAAACGTCGTGCCGAGCTCCTCGGAAAACAGGCGGCTGACATAGGATTTCGACAGGAACACATGCTCTGCGACGTCGTCCAGCGTCAGACGGCGCATATAGTTCTCGCCGAGAAACCTCGTCAGCTTGCGCAGCGTATCGGCGTGCTTGACGTCGCGGAACTCGAACACGCAGCCGATAAACCGGTTCAGCACGCCTCCCAGCCAGACGCTCAAGTCCTCTATGCGGGAAAAATCGCGGATTTCGCGGATGCAGACCTCGTTCATCATGAGGATCGTCTCCGGATCCGCGCCGCCTTCGATCGCGTAGCGCGAGATCAGCACGAGAAGCTCCAGTGTGCGCGCCTTGATCGTGTCGATGTCGACGCCGGCGCTGAAGAAGACAAAGCCCAGCAGATGGTTTAAGACCGCACGGGCGGCCGCGACGTCGCCGTCCATGATCGCGTGGCGCAGCTCCCGCTCGTCGGCCACCGGGTAGACGGCGCGCGTCTCCTCGGGCTCGTCGGCCATCCGGTACAGCTCCGAGAGAAACTCCTCGCGCGGATGGTCGTCGTCCATCCGCTGCCGGAGCTGCTCGACGCCGCCGAACACCGCGAGCATCAGCGCCGACAGATTCGTCACCTGCGAAGGCTTCATCACCGCGACGCCCGGCACGTCGGGCGTATCCTCGTCGCCCTCCATCCGGATGGGACCGGCGATGATCGCGGTATCCTTATCCTCCGCCAGCGTCACCGCGATGAAGACAAAGCCGCAGGGACCGTAGTAGAAAAAGCGGTTTCCCCACCGGGCCGACTCCGCGCAGCCGTAGCAGTGCACCACCGCGTAATCCTGCTTCGTCTGCTCCGCGCAGATACAGCTGCAATAGGCTTTTTCGCAGAAGGTTCGGCTTTTCCGATCAAATCGCGCGCACGGCACGCCGCACAGACCCTCGAAATGCCTTTCGTACTCCTCAAGGATCTCCGCCCAGTCCTTCAAAGCCTTTCCTCCTCTCTTTCACGTTGTATTATATCCTTTTTTTGTTCCGACTTCTTGTAAGATTCTCTTTTATTTTGAAGGATTCTCCACAAACTTTTGCCGTTTCGGATCGTCCGTCTTTTCTAATACTTTTCGCCTGAATTTTATAAAAGCGCTTGCCAATTCCATGCGTCCGTGATAGAATATGGCTATAGCAGACAAGTTTTCCCGCCGTATCCCGAGTCTTTTTCAACAGAATTATACCATGACGCTTCCCGGAATGCAAGATGTGAGTTTTTGCGCGCCGCAGACGCCTGTTGACAGAAAACGGATGCCCGTCCGGTTTCATGGAGGTAAAAAATGACTCGCTGCTTTCCTTTTCTCCTGTGCTTTCTCTTTCTCCTCTCCGGATGCGGAAGCCGCAGCTATCCGGCTGACGCGGCGTATCATTTTCAGACCGATTTTCAGTACACTTGGCGTTCCACCGGAAATCCCATTCTTTTTGCATGCTCCGATACCGGTTACTACTTCATCTTCGACTGCTTTCTCTATTACTGCGACAAAGACACCATGTCGCCCGTCCCCGTATGTTCAAAGCCCAACTGCCAGCATTCCGCCGAAACCGATCCGGCACGTCTCGACCTCTGCAACGCCTATTTCCGCCGCGTGAACTACTACGGCGGACAGGTCTTCTGGTCGGACGGCCGGATCTTTGTCTATGCCGCCTCCTTTGAGCGCGACGGCGTCTCCCTGTTCGAGGTCTCCCCCGACGGCTCATCCCGCAAGGATCTCATCCACGGGCTGACGAAATACGCCGGCACGCCGGACTGCATGGCCGTCCACCGCGGAAAGTTCTATGTCTCCGAAACCGTCTATGATGAGAAGATGAACACAGCAATCGGTCTCAAAGTCTATTCGCTGGACGACCCCCGGCAGCCTCCGGAGGTTATTTACCGGCAGGAAAGCGTCACTTTTTCTTATATTCTTGATCTTCGGATTCAGAACAACACGCTCAGCTTCTGGACTCTCGGCCCCGAACGGCCGGACGGCGGTTATTTCGCCTGTCATATCCCCCTCCCGAACGGCGAGCCGGAGCTGGATCTCGATATTCCTCCCGGAAGATCGCCGATGACCGCAACCGACGATATATTTACATATCTCTTGACACGCACCGGCGCGGAAAATGCCATGCCGTTTGCCAAGCTCGAGATCCGCGATCTTGCGGGGAACCTGCTCGTGTCGCAGGATCTCGGCTATGAGCACAAGGGCGTGCGCGGCCTCTACGTCAGTCCTTTCGAGCACGCCTTCGTCGTCGACGTCTCCCGCGTCACCCTCCCCGACGGCTCGAAAAAGGTCATGATGACCTACTACTACTTCGATAAGAGCGACATCCCCACCGGCGAGGTCACGCTGCGCGTGCTGCTGCAGCAGGAGATGGAGTGACCCCGCCGCCCGTGCAAAGCCATATCGAAAAGACGTAAGGAGGCCGTCATGCGAAAAGCCATCCCTGCCGTGCTCGCGGCTCTGCTCTGGCTGCTCACGGGCTGCGCGGCAGGCCCCGAAAAATCCGCCGCAGCCGCCGGCAGCCCGTACTTTCAGGCCGGAAGGCGCTGCGCCGCGTGGAGCGGAGCCGGGTATTACTTCACCGCGAACCGTTTCCTCTACTACGCCGGGGAGGACACCATGTCGCCCGTTCCCGTCTGCTCCCGCCCGGAATGCCTGCACGACCGGGAAACCGACCCGGAAAAAATCGCGCTTTGCAACGCCTATTTCGAGCCCTATATGCGCGGAGACGCCGCCGTCTTCTTTTCCGGCGGCCGGCTGTACGTCCTGACGCCCGACGGCGTTTCCCTGCAGGACGGCGCGGCGCGGTTTGCCCTGTACGAGGTCTCTCCCGACGGCGCCTCCCGCAGAAAGCGCCTGCAGCTCCGCCGTCCCGCCGGTACACAGATGCCGGATACGGTGCTGATCAGCGGCGGCGAGCTGCTTCTGGCCGCGGCTTCCTATGACGAGGAGGAAAACGCCTCCGTCGACGTCGGCGCGTACCCGCTGACGGGCATTTCCCATACGCCGCGCCCGCTGTACCGCGGCGGCTCGGGCGGCTATGTCAGCGCCCTGCTCGGCGCGGGGGACTTTCTGTACTTTCAGGAGCTTGACGGATCCGGCGTCTACCGCCAGCGGATCCTGAACCGGGAAACCGGAGAAACGGTCCTCCTCGGGCAGCTTCCCGCCTATAAAGACCTCAGCGTCCTCGAATGCGTCCCCTTCGCGGGCGGTCTGATCGTCTCCGCCCTGCGCGGCGGCGAGGTCTGTCTTTTGAAGGCGGACCCCGACGGCGGCGATCCTGCCGAATGGGTCTCCGCGGACCGCCTGCCGGTTCCGTCCGCACCGCTGATGGCGTCGGACGACCGGTATCTGTACCTGCTCCAAATCCGGGACACCGGCGGCGAACCCCACACTATCCTCACCGCGCTCACCCCCGACGGCCGCGCCGCCGCATCCCTCGATATGACCGCGCTGGTGCCGGGCTTTCAGGAGGTGCAGCTCACCTCCGGCAGGCATCTGCTCATCAACGCTGCGTCCCACGGCGAAAATTCGCTCTGGTATCTCGACAAGGACGCGCTCTCCGGCGGTTCCGTGCGTCCCGTGCGGTTTTATGGCGGCACCTGAGCGGCGTTTTTGCCGGAAGGCGGGCAAAAACACCCGAAAAGGAGGGAAACCGATGAAAAACCGGATGCGGAGCTGTCTATTTACCCTGCTCTCCGCGTGTCTTCTGCTCTCCTGCGCCGCCTGCAGGTACGCTCCGGCTGCGGATGCGGCGGGCGATTATCCGTACTGGCTCAACGAAAACAACAACTTCCACAACATCGCCGAGACGGAAGCGGGGTTCTATATCGCCGTGCCCGGCCGCGTCTTTTTCGTGGACAGGACGAGCATGACGCCCGTCCCGCTCTGCGCCAAGCCGGACTGCCCGCATACCCCGGACAGCGAAGCCTGCGGCGCGAATCTGACGGGCGGCGTCTTCGGCGCGCAGCTGTGCGCCATGGGCGATTCGCTGTACGCCGTCCATCTCCGCCCGCACTCCACGCAGTACGTCCTGTCCCGGCTGTCGCCCGACGGCACCGTGCGCCGGGAACTGCTGGCGTTCGACAACGCCGTGTCCCAGTTCGTCCTGCACCGCGGCAGGCTGTACGCCGCGACGCAGTATTACGACGAGACGGGTGCCCCCGTCGAGGAGCTTCTGGAGTACGATATGTCCCGGCTCTCCGCGCCGCCGAAGCGGCTGTACGCGGCCAAGAAGTCCGATACCGGCGGCAGATTCGGCAGTCTGCTCGCCTACGGCGACTCGCTTTATTTTCTGGACTGCGAGGCGGACAACAGCCCGCAGCTGTGCGCCTACCGGCTGTATCTCCCCACGGGCGAGGTGTCCCGTCTCCCCGGGCAGGAGGACGGCGCGTCCACCGTTTTCCTGACCGTCTTCGACGGGCGCATCGTCAGCACGCGCTATCGCCCCGACGACACCGACGGGCTGTCGTTTCCGGATTCGCCGCTGATCTCCTATGCGCCGGACGGCAGCGACCGGACTTCTCCGGGCGTCTTCCCGCACTCCGTGACGGCGTCCGACGCCGATTTCTTCTACCAGCGGGACAGCGCGCGCGGCAACCCGGCGATCCGGGACAAATCCTTCCGCGTCTACGGCCATGACTACCGCCCCGTCGCGCAGCTTTCGATGGAAAACCTGCCCGGCATCGACGGGCTGCCGTCGTTTACGCTGCTGTATCCGACGGCGAGCGACTATGTCCTGCTCTACGCGGTCTCGGTGCGCGATGCGCGGCATTTCTTCTACTATTTCCGCAAAAGCGAAGCCGCCGCCGGGCAGGCGCGGATCGTCCCGCTGCTGTCCTTTGCGGACGGGGCGTTTTCCTGACGAAGCTGCCCGCGGGGGGACGCCGTCCAATTTTGAAAGGAGGGTTTCTATGCGGCGGCTCGCGTTCTGTCTTGCCTGTCTGCTGCTCGTTTCGGGCTGCGCGGCAAGCCCCGTCTATCCGACGGACGGCGCCTATCACGCAGACACCGACCATCCCTATTTTATGTATACCTCCTCCTACAATCTGATCCTCGCGCCGTCCGACAACGGCTTTTATATGCACGTTCCGGTCTGCCTGCTGCATATCGACCCGGACTGCACGTCCGCCGCGCCGGTCTGCGCCAGGCCGAACTGCCTGCACGAAAAAGAGACTGACCCGGAGCGGTTCGAGCAGTGCAGCGCCTATTTCCCCTATGCCAACGGCGTAAACTTTGTGGCATGGTACCGCGGCGTCCTGTACGGTCTGTTTTACGAGGAAACCGGCTTCGGGGAGAACCGAACAACGCTGAAAAAGATCTCGCAGGACGGGAGCCGCCGCGAGGACGTCCTTTGCTTCGGCGACGTCAAGGTCGTCAACTGCGCGCTGATCCACCGGGGCAGCCTGTATATCTCCCTGACGCTGTACGATGAGAACACCGACAGCTCCGGCGGGCTGTACGCCTATTCGCTCGACCGTCCGGACGAGCCGCCGGAAACAGTCATCGAGCTCTCCGGAACCGGGACCCGGGTCATCAGCATCAACGCCTACGGCAACTATCTGTATTATCTCTGCAGTGACCCCTATGCGTGGGACGACCGCGTCCTGTACGCGCACGATCTGAACACCGGGGAGACCTTTCCCCTTCCCGGCGCGCCCGAAGGCTATGCGGTAACGTCTGTCGATTTTCTGGACGGCAAGCTCATCGCCGGCGCCTACCCGAAGGAGGGCGCATCCGACGACGCGCCGCGCTTTTTCGAATGCGGCCTTGACGGCTCCCACCCGCGGGAGCTTCCGCTGCCGGGCGGGACCCTCGGTTCGGACGGCCGGTATCTGTACCTGCTCTGCGGCCCCGAAAGCCCGGACGGCGCGCGGCTGTACGTCTATGACGCCGCATACGGGGAGGTCGACTGCATCGGGCTCGCGTTCGACGGCTTTGTCCCGGCGATCCTGGCGCTGTATCCGACCGCCGGTGAGTACGCGATCCTGCACTGCCGCGAACGGGGCAGCGGGAAACAGCATTTTTACCGGCTCGACAAGTCCGCGCTCGGCAGCGGAACGCTGCGTCCGGCGGAGTTTTTGCGTTTTGACCACGAGTATATGGGCGCGCTGTACCGGAACGGCTGAGCATGCGCCGTGCGCCGTCCGGATTCCCGACAATATGCGCTTTTATCCGTCTTTTCTAAATATATTACATATTCTTAATAAATAGTTGGTTGTCAATTATTGACTGCTATGTAAGAATATGATATATTGAAAATAAAATGAGACGAAATACCTTTTATACAGTCTGTTTTCCGAAGAAAGGAGACTGCATATGCGAATCCTCTCCCTGATTCTCTGCCTTGTCCTTCTTTTATCCGCCGCAGGCTGCGCCGATTCCGGCAGCACTGGCGAGGACTGGCAGTATAAGACAGATTGTCCTGTCCTTTTCGGCACCATTCAGGAGGTGACGGAAGGCTATTATATGCAGAGCGGCCATATGCTCTACTTTATCGACCGGCATTCCCGGGAGCTTTTTCCCCTCTGCTCCCGGGTCGGCTGTCTGCACGATCAGGAGCCGGATTTCCGGACGATGCTCGAGTGCAGCGCCTATTTCCCTTTCTCCTCCTCAGCGGACTGTTTTACCGTCTATAACGGCCATATCTATGCCTCGATTGCGGCGGACGGCCCCTCTCAGGAGGTGCTGCAGGTCGATCCGGACGGCCAGAACCGCCGGGTGCTGTACCGCTTTACCGGAGGAGAATGGATCCACACCCTCCTTGCGCACCGCGGAACGCTCTATCTGCTGATGACCTGTTACGACGAAAACGCAGACCGCCGCGATCGCATCTGTACGCTGGATCTCGGCTCCCCGGCACAGACCCCCGCCGTGCTGTGCAGCATCGATGTGGGGCTGAGCATTCAGGCCATGCGCGCCTACGGCCGGTATCTCTACCTGCACTGTTATGACGACAGCCTCTCGTACTCGTCTGCCCGCTATCTCCGGGTCGATACCGTGACCGGGGATGTGCTCACACTGCCCCTGCCCGAGGAGGGCTGGTATCCCGGCTTCATGACCTTTTTCGGAGACCGCCTCCTGTTTTCCGCCCTCCAGGACGATGATGCGGAGGACCGGACGCTCTGCAGGCTCTTTTCCTGCGCGCTCGACGGCTCGGACGTCCGCGAGCTCTACCGCGATCACGGATTTTTCGTCTCCGACGGCGACTATATCTACTGGATCCGCTACTTTCTCCCCACGATCTACGACTACCCCAACGGCGTCGGCGACCTCGCGCTGATCGTTCTGGATATGGAGGGTCGGGAGGTCGACCGCGTCCCGCTCGACTCCCGTTTCACGGAGTATCCCTTCTATGAAACCGTCGCCATGCCCGGAGAACAGTTCATCTTTGGCTACCGTGGCCCCGGCGAGACGGAGTCAGAGCGTATGCACATGCTCTACACCTTCCCGAAGTCCGAGATCGGCTCCGGCGCCATCACCCCGGAGTTCCTGTGCGGCGTACCGCTGCGCTAAGCCGTCCGCAGGCATTCCCGTCCACTTGTGGACTCGCCGCCGCGTGAAGCTGCCCATACACCGCTTTTTTCGAAAGGAGGAATTTTCTTTCATGCCGGCTTCGTTCCCCCGGACGGGATGCTGCCGGGGAAAGGCTGCGGTTTTCCCGCTTCTGATACTGCTTTTCGGCATCCTCTCCGGCTGCGCCGATTCCGGCAGCAGTACGGAAGGCACGGACTGGCAGTATACCATGGTCTACCCCAACAACTGGTTTACCCTGCAGGAGGTCTCGGACGGGTATTTCTGTCAGAGCGGCGAGACGGTGTATTTTATCGACCGCGGCACCCGGGAAATCGTTCCGCTGTGCACCCGGTTCGGCTGTCTGCACGGCGCCGAGCCGGACTTTTCCGCGCGGCTTGCCTGCAGCGCCTATTTTCCCGTTTCCTCCATGTCGGACTGCTTCTCCGTTTCCGAAAACCGCCTCTATACCGCCATCGCGGCGGACGGTCCTTCGCAGGAGGTGCTGCAGGTCGATCCGGACGGCCAGAACCGCCGGGTGCTCTGCCGCTTTACCGACGGGGAGCAGGTGCGCGCCGTCCTGGCGCACCGCGGAACGCTCTATCTGCTGATCTCCTTTTATGACGAGAACCTCGTTTTACACGACCGCGTCTGCGCGCTGCGGCTTTCCTCTCAGAATCAGACCCCGGCCGTACTGTACACCGCCGAAGCGGGCACGGATATCGAAAGCCTCGCGGCCTTCGACCGGTTTCTCTACCTCCGGTTCCGCGCGGACGGCGATGCGGCCGCCGGGCTGCTCCGCCTCGACCCCGCTTCGGGCGAAACGCTTGCGCTGTCCCTGCCAGATGCGGGCTGGAGCCCCATTTCCCTGACCTTTGCCGGAAACCGGCTCCTGATCACCGCGGCGCCGGCGGAGGACGCACCGGACAGGCTCCTGCGAAAGCTCTATTCCTGCGCGCCCGACGGCTCGGACGTCCGCGAGCTCCGCACCGATTACGGGCTCTGTGCGTCGGACGGCGAGCGCATCTACTGGCTGCGCTTCTTCCTGCCCTCCTACGATTCCTACGCCGTCCCGGCAGACGGGGATGCGCTGGTCATTCTCCATACGGACGGCACGGAGCTCGACCGCGTTCCGCTTGCGGGGCTTGCCGGAGAGCGCTATGACCGGCTTTTGTGCCATGAGCTGTTCCCCTCCGCGGGCGGCACCGTCATCCTCGCGCTTTTCGTCACCGACCCTGAGCATCCCGAAGGGTATCATCTGCTCTACACCTTCCCAAAGTCCGAGATCGGCTCCGGCGCCATCACCCCGGAGTTCCTGTGCGGCGTACCGC
>JAEDGJ010000218.1 GCA_016297585.1 Clostridiaceae bacterium | reverse complement strand
CGGCAGATGGAACGCGGGTTCGGGGTTCTTCTTCGCGTCGATCGGGAACAGGCAGCCGTAATGGGGCTCCGCGCAGCTGTCGCCGCATTTGAAGGCGTTGGCGCGGATGACCGTGCCCGGCACGGGACGGAAGGACGGCACATATTTGCGCAGCGCGTCGAACGGGATCGTCACCGAGACCTCCCACCAGTCCGCGCCGCCGCGGTTCCAGAAGCGCGACGCAAGAGAAAACGCCTCGTGCGGCCATTCGACCGGGACGCGCCGGTCGTCGGCGGTGTCCACACCGAAGTAGGCGAGCATCGTCGGATGCGAGTTCATCTCGAAATTGAAGTAGCCCTCGCCGCGCACCGGCTCGATGAAGAACTCCAGCGCGGAATCCGTCCAGACGTCGCCGTTCCATTCGGTGACGGCGGTACGCGGCTCCTTCTCGCGGCACCAGAGCCGCACGAAGATCGCGCTGCCGTTGTGCGCGACGCGCACGAAGCTCTCGGGCCGGTACGAGCCCTCCGCCGCCCACGGGTAGCAGGCGATCGCGTGCTTGGGGTACAGCTCCTGATTCTTTTCGAAATACGACCTTGAAATGGTCTTCGGGACCGTCAGCATATGGTAAAAACACCTCGCCGTTTTTTTAGGAAGTTTCAGGTGAAGGTTTCATCTTCTATCTGGGGAAAACTCTGGGGAAATTCGGGAAAACCTCCGGGTTCCCAACCGTTATGCGCGGGAATTTTGGAAACATTGCGCATTGACGGCGGGGACGCGGGAAACGGGTGCGCTGGAAAGAGGGGTGAAAAACGCTTCATGCGCGGCGATTTACCGCGCGGGAAGCTCGGGATTCTCGGCGAAATGGCGCAGCACGACGAGCGGCTCGGACGCGCTGTGGTTTTCGTAGACGACGCCGTCGGAGGCCGCGGCGGCGGGGATGAAGTATTCGTCGTTCGTCAGCGCGCCGAAGCGGATGAGCGTCGGCGACTCGAGCGGCTGGCCGTTGATCGTGCCGTGGCCCTCGACGGCGATGATGCCGTGCGCGGCGGCGTCGCGGAGCCGCACGGACTGCCCGGGCGCGACGGTGAGCCGCTTCGCGGACGCGAGCTCGCAGCGGTAGCAGATCCATTCGTCGCGGTACGCTTCGCTTTCGGAAGCGGTGACCGGGCGCATGAAGCTGTTTTTGGAGAAGTACGGGTCGGTGTTCTTCTCCCAGTCGACGACCTCCATCAGATAGTCGACGTCGCCGAGCCTGGAATCGGGGCAGTTGTTCCACAGGAGATTTTCCGGCACCGCGTGCTCGAAATAGAGCATGGACTGGTACATCGCGTAGACGTCGGAGGCAAACTGCGGCTCGTAGGTGCACAGGCTGCCCGGGGCGTGCAGGACGCCGGGCGGGACGTTCCAGCCGGTGTCGGGCGCGAGCTTGTAGGCGACCGACAGCTCGAGGATGCGGTTGTCGCCCTTCGGGAACGACGCCAGCGCCTCGCGCAGCTCCTCCCGCGTCGTCTCCGGGCGCAGACCGAAGAACGTGAACGGGAATTCGCCGCCGAAGGCGTTGAGCTGGGCGGGGAAGAAGTACATTTCGGGCTTTGCGTGCAGGCCGACCAGCGCGGCGTGCGCTTCGTCGTGATGGATATGATGCGGCAGCGGGCCGAGATTGTCGAAAAACTTGGCAAAAGCGGGCCAGCGGCGGTATTTTTCCCAGAGCGCGTCGCCGATCAGCTCGCCGCGGAGCGTTTCGACGAGCTCCGACAGCGTGACGCGTTCCTTCCCGTCGCGGGAGACGGCATACGACAGCCCCTCGTCGGGCGGCGTGCCGGGGCCGTTGTCGGCGGGCACCGTCGAGGCAAGCCAGCGCTCGTCGATGCCGCCGCGGGCGAGTCCGAGCTTATAATAATCGTCCGGATGCAGCTTGATGCGCTTTGCGGGACGGCAGAAGGAACGCGGCACCCATGCGGGCGCGAGCCGGAGGATGCCGTTTCCCTCCCGCAGCAGCTTTTCGCCGAGATTCATTCCGTTTTTTCCTCCTCAGGGTATTTTCATAAGGGGCGTACCCCTCTTTTATGTCAATCTGTTCTCATTATAACGCCGCCCCGGCGAGCTGTCAATGCAAAAAAACGGACTGCCCCCCCGGAGGAATTTCCGCTATACTGGGGACATACCCGAAATCCAAAAAGGAGGTAGAAAAACCTATGACCTATGGGTATGTCCGCGTTTCCTCACGGGATCAGAACGAGGACCGGCAGCTTCTCGCCCTCCGCGCGGCGCCGTTTCCCGTCGACCGGCTGTACGTCGACCATCAGTCGGGCAAGGACTTCAACCGCCCGCAGTATAAAAAGCTGATCCGCAGGCTGCGTCCCGGCGATCTCCTCGCCGTCACCTCCATCGACCGGCTCGGACGCAATTACGCCGAGATCCTCGAGCAGTGGCGGAAGATTACCAAGGAGCTGCACGCCGACGTCGTCGTGCTCGATATGCCGCTGCTCGACACGCGCAGCCGGGAACGCGACCTGACGGGCACGCTGATTGCGGACATCGTGCTGCAGCTTCTGTCCTATGTCGCGCAGACGGAGCGCGAGAGCATCCGGCGGCGTCAGGCCGAGGGGATCGCCGCGGCCAAGCTGCGCGGCGTGCGCTTCGGCAGGCCGCGGCTCGCGCTGGGA
>JAEDGJ010000217.1 GCA_016297585.1 Clostridiaceae bacterium | reverse complement strand
GGACGCGGCGCGCCGGGCGATGAGTTCGTCCATCTCGGCGCGGATCGCCTCCGGATCGCCGGGGGTAAGCCGCAGGCGCGCGGAGAGGACGGTCAGCGACGGGTCGGCCGAGAAGGGACTTTTGCGGTAGCCGAACTGCGCATGGCTGCAGGCGAGCTCGCGCACCTCCCCTTTTTCGTCGCAGAACGTCACGCGCTCGAGCACACCTCCCATTTCCCCGCCGTAGGCGCCGGCGTTCATGACAACGGCGCCGCCGACGGTGCCGGGGATGCCGTGGGCGAACGCGAGCCCCGCAAGCCCCTCCCGCTGCGCCGTGACGGCCGCGCGGGACAGCAGGCACCCGGCGTCCGCGCAGAGGCAGCCGTCCTCGACCCACGCGCCGGTGAAGCTGACGGCGGTTTTCAGCACGACGGCATAGACGCCGTCGTCCGGCACGAGCAGATTCGTGCCGTTTCCGATGACGAGCAGCGGCACGCCCGCGCGCCATGCGGCGGCGAGGATGGCGGGGATATCGTCCGGGCGCCCGGGACAGATCAGCGCACGCGCCGGACCGCCGATGCGGAAGGAGGTGTGCCGGGACAGCGGCTCATATTCGAGAATGCGCGCGCCGGGCACGCAGTCGGCGAGCTGCGAGAGAAAATGCTCCATCCGAAAACCTCCTTTTTGCAAACGGCTGCGGCGGATGTACCGGTTTTAGACGCTCTTTCCGAGCATCGCGGCGCCGATGATGCCGGCGTCGTTGCCGAGAGACGCGATCTTGATCTCGGTCTGCTTGCAGTAGCGGGTATAGCGCTCCCGCTCGACGAATTCGCGGATCGGGGCGAGCAGATATTCGCCCTCCTTGCTGATCGCGCCGCCGACGCAGAGCACCTCGGGCTGGAAGATGTTGACGAGATTCGTGATGCCGATCGCGACGTACTCGCGATACTTGCGCACGACCTCCTCGGCGACGGGATCCCCCGCCTTCGCGGCGATGAAGGCCGTTTTGCCGGAGACGTTCTCGACGGAGCCGTCCTCGAGCTTCCACATGGAGCTTTCCGGATGGGCGAGCATCGCGGCGCGGGTGTCGGCGATCAGGCCGGTGACGGACGCGTAGGCTTCCCAGCAGCCGTGACGGCCGCAGGTGCAGGGACGGCCGTCCGCGACGATGACGGTGTGGCCGAGCTCCGCGCCGTTGGAGTTGAAGCCGGAGTAGATCTTGCGGTCGATGATGATGCCGCCGCCGACGCCGGTGCCGAGCGTGACCATGATCGCGTCGCGGCAGCCCTTCGCGGCGCCGGCATACGCCTCGCCGAGCGCGGCGGCGTTGGCGTCGTTATCGATGTACACGGGGATGTCCCAGTGCGCGCGCAGCATCGCGGCAAACGGGGTTTTGAGGAAATTGATGTTGTTTGCATAGAGGATGACGCCGTTTTCGCGGTCGATGGAGCCGGGGCTGCCGATGCCGATCCACGCGACGTCGGCCGGATCGACGCCGGCCTTTTCGGTCACGCTCTTGCAAAGTGCTGCCATGTCCGCGGCGATCTCCTCCGCCGGACGGGACGCGCCGGTCGGGATGCTGTCCTTGTACAGAATTTCGCAGTTGTCGTTGACAACGCCGGCGGCGATTTTCGTACCGCCGAGATCCACACCGATATACACCATATGAGTTTCTCCTGTTCCGTATACGATTTTTTGTATTTTAGAGGGATTATAGACTTTTTTCATAGGCGACGCGGGGCCTTCCCTGCAGGGTGCGCACCCGTCCGCGATATACAAAGCCGCTTTTTTCGAGCGCGCGGCGCATACTGCGGTTATTTTCGTGCGTATCGACGCGCACGGACGGGACGCCCGCGTCCCGCGCGATCCGGCAGAGGCGGTCAAAGAGGATGCCCGCGACGCCCCTGCCCCGGCAGCGCCCGGCGACGGCGACGCGGTGGATGGCGGCGTAGGGCGGCGGATTCTCCCATGCGCCGTCGGTGATGACGCGGTAGGAGGGGTCGTCGCCAAAGCAGAGCGCGGCGGACGCGCAGGGAGCGCCGGACTCGTCCGTGAGCACCCAGAGCTGGGACAGCGCGCAGTCCCGCGCAAACTCCCGCGCGCCGGGGGCGTCGGTCTGCCACTGGTCGACCCCGCGCGCGGCAAGGCTTTCCCGCCCTTCGGCGATCATGCGGTAAACGGCGGGCATGTCGGACGCGCCCGCGCGGCGGAGCTTATATGTCATAGGCATCGTTGATCCTCTGCACGAGCTCGGACGCCGGGTCGAAGCCCATTTTGCGGTCGCGGTTGTTCATCGCGGCGACCTCGAAGATGACCGCGAGGTTGCGGCCGGGCTTGACGGGGATCGTGAGCATCGGGAGCGTGATGTCCATGATGTCGATAGTCTGCTGGTCCATGCCGAGGCGGTCGTAGTCCTTGCCCTCGCGCCAGAGCTCGAGGTTGATGACGAGGTCGAGCCGCTCGGTGGATTTGACCGCGCCGACGCCGAAGATGCGGCGCACGTCGATGACGCCGATGCCGCGCAGCTCGATGTAGTGGCGGATGACCTCCGGCGCGGAGC
This sequence comes from Clostridiaceae bacterium, assembly GCA_016297585.1. Taxonomy (GTDB): domain Bacteria; phylum Bacillota; class Clostridia; order Oscillospirales; family QAMX01; genus JAAZKA01. Next base: position 110 of record JAEDGJ010000217.1, on the reverse strand, counting down.
CGACGAGGGTATGGTTCGAGACCTTGCGGATCTCGACGGCGTCGTCGGCGATGAGGCGGTGTCCGCGCTTGACGAGCTCGATGGCGGTCTCGCTCTTGCCGATGCCGGAG
>JAEDGJ010000216.1 GCA_016297585.1 Clostridiaceae bacterium | reverse complement strand
GATGGACGATCTCGGAAAACTCGCCGCCGCGGCGATCCTCGGCACGCTGCTGGCGCTGTCCGTCCGCAGGCAGAACCCCGACATCGCGCTCGTCATCGTGCTGGCGGCAGGCGCGGTGCTCGTTTCGGCGGCGCTGCAGTATCTTGCCGTCGTCGCCGACTTCTGGCACGACCTCGGCGCCCTGTCCGGGACGGCGGGGAAGGTCTCCGCGCCGCTGTTCCGCGCCGTCGGCATCTCGATTACGATCCAGCTTGCCTCGGCGCTCTGCCGGGACAGCGGTGAAAGCGCGCTCGCGGCCAAGCTCGAGCTCTGCGGGAACGCCGCGTGCATCCTCGTGATGCTGCCGCTGCTTTCCGAGCTGCTCCGCCTGATCGCGGACATGCTGTGACAAATGAGGACATCAAAATGGGTTACAGGCGACTGCTTTTTCTCCCGCTCCTGTTTCTTTTATCCCTTTCCGCCGCCGCAGCCGACCGGGTCGGCTGCCAGCTTGCGCAGTTTGACACCGCGGGGCTGGAAGCCGCCGTCCCGGACGGTGCGCGGGAGCTGCTGGACGGCGCGGCGGTGGACCCCGGCACGGACGTCTCCGAAAAGCTCGGCGCCCTCATCCGGAACGCCGCCGCGCAGTCCGGTGAGTATCTGCGGCAGGGGCTCCTCGCCGCGGTGCGGCTTGCGGGCATCGCCGCCCTCTGCGGCATCGCGCAGACGCTCATCGGCTCCGGAGACTCAAAGCTGCCCGTCGTCACCGTCGCGGGTTCCGCCGCCGTCGCCGCCGTCACACTGGCGGATGCGAACGCCTTCTGCCGGCTTGCCGGCGCGACGATCGGCGAGATGAACGTCTTTTCGAAGCTGCTGCTTCCCGTCCTGCTCTCGGCGGGTGCGGCTTCGGGCGCGGCGGTCACGGCAGCCTCCCGCGCGCCCGTGCTCCTGTTCCTGTGCGACGCCGTCATCACCATGCTCCACGGCTTCGTCGTCCCCGCCGTCTACTGCCATCTCGCGCTGACGCTCGCGCAGACCGTTTCCGGCGAGGAAAGCCTCGGAAAGATCGCCGCGATGCTGAAAACCTGCGTTTCGACCATCCTGCGCACGGTTTTGACGCTGTTTTTCGCCTATTTTTCGCTGACCGGGCTTCTCTCCGGCGCGACGGACGCCATCGCCCTGAAAACCGCGAAGCTCGCGCTCTCCACGGGGCTCCCGGTCGTCGGCGGCATCATGGCGGACGCCGCGGGCGCGGTGCTTTCCGGCGCAAAGCTCGTCCGCAATGCGCTCGGCGTCTTCGGCGTGCTCGTACTCGCCGCAACCGCCGCCGTCCCGTTTCTGCGTATCGGCATCCAGTTCGTCTTCTATAAGCTCGCCGCCGCTTTTTCCTCCCTCTGCGCCGACGCCGCGCTCGCAAAGCTCGTCGACGGCATCGGGGAAAGCCTTGGGCTTCTTTTGGGGCTGTGCGGCGCCTGCACGCTGCTGCTGCTGATCGCCGTTTTTACCGGCATGACGATCGGAGGTTTTGCGTAATATGGAACTGCTTCGGGAATGGGTCGCCGGCATCACCGTCACGGCGATCCTTGCCGCCATCGCCCGTGCTCTGACGGACAAATCCGGACAGCGCGGCGCCGTGCGGCTGTTCTGCGGCGTATGCGTCGCGCTCGCGATCCTCATGCCGCTGCGCACGAACGCGCCTCGCGAGCTGCTGCGCTCGCTCGAGCGCTCGTTTGACGCCCAGAAACGCGCCGCATCCTATAGTCAGGAGACAAGCGAGGCGCTTGCGCGGGACTATGCCGCCGCACAGGCCGCCGCCTATCTGGAAGCGCAGGCCGCCGCCATCGCGGACGGCATCACGTTTTCGCTGGAGCTCTCGGAGGATCTGACGCCGGTTTCCGTCACGGTCTCGGGCCCCGCCGCCGCCCGCGAAGCCGCATCCGCGCTGGCCGCGCAGGCGCTCGGACTTTCCGGGGAACGCATTCGCTATATTTCGGTAGAAGAGGAGGACGCGGATGGAAAACCGTCAATTTCGCGCATGGATGCAGAACCTGTGGCATAAGTATAAGTATGTCTTGCTGGTCGCCGCAGCCGGCGCCGTGCTGCTCTTATGGCCGTTCGGCACGTCCTCCGCGCCGTCCTCAGCCGCGCAGGAACCGGAGGACGAGGGCTCCTGCGTGACGGAGCTGGAGGAAAAGCTGGAGGCGCGGCTGTCGAAAGCCGAGGGGGTGGGGCGTGTTGCGGTAGTTCTGAGCGTGTTGTCCGAACCGGAGCGCATTCTCGCCGCGGATTCGGATACTTCCGACCGGCACAGCGTCTCGGACGGCGCGGAAGACACGGAATCCGATTCCCGTCTGACGCACGTCATTCTCTCCGACGGCAGCGGGGGAGAGCGCCCCGTCATCCTGCGCGAAGATGGGGCCGTCTACCGCGGCGCGGTGGTCATCTGCGAGGGGGGCGACCTCGCCTCCGTCCGTCTGACCGTCACGCGTGCCGTCAGCGCGCTGACCGGACTCTCCGCCGACCGGATCGTCGTCATGAAAATGGGCTGAACGCAAGGCCCGATGCAAGGGGAAAAAGGGTAAAAGGAAAGGATGAGAGCATGAAAAAGAACTGGAAGCTTGGCATCAGGAAAAATTCCGCCGTTGTCGCGGTCATCACCCTGCTGCTGGTCG
>JAEDGJ010000215.1 GCA_016297585.1 Clostridiaceae bacterium | reverse complement strand
CTCGGCGCGCTGCTGCGGCGTCCGGAGCTCGGATACGCGATGCTTTCTCCGGTCGACGTGACGCGTCCGGAGCTGCCGCGCGCGGTTTGGGAGGCGGCGGAGATCGAGATCCGCTACGAGGGCTATCTGCGGCGGCAGGAATCGCAGGTGGCGCAGTTCAAGAAGCTCGAAAGCCGGCTGCTGCCGGAGGATTTCGACTATCAGTCGCTCGCCGGACTGCGGCTGGAAGCGCGGCAGAAGCTGTCCGCGCTGCGTCCGCGCAGCATCGGGCAGGCGGCGCGCATTTCGGGGGTGTCCCCCGCGGATATCACGGTGCTGCTGATCGCACTGGGGATCCGCTGAAAGGAGAATCGCGATGCTGAACGAAAACGCTGTCTCCGTCCTGCGGGACGGACTTGCCGCGTACGGGCTGACGGACGGCGCGGCGGCGGAAGCGCTGGGAGAGTATCTCGAGCGGGTGCTCGAGCGCAACCGCGTGATGAACCTGACGGCGATCACCGATCCCGTGGAGGCGGTGCGGCTGCATCTGCTCGACTGCGCGGCGCTCGTGCGGCAGTACGATTTCGCCGGAAAGCGCGTCATCGACGTCGGCTGCGGCGCGGGACTGCCGGGAATGCCGGTCAAGCTGCTCGTGCCGTCGGTTTCGCTGACGCTGCTCGACGCGACGGAGAAGAAGATCGACTTTCTGCGCGAGACCGCGTCGGCGATGGGGCTTGCGGACGTGACCTGCACGGCGAAGCGCGCCGAGGAAGCGGCGGAGCTGCGGGAACGCTTCGACGCCGCCGTGTCCCGGGCGGTCGCGCCGCTCAACATCCTCGCGGAGCTGTGCCTGCCGTTTGTGCGCATGGGCGGGGTCTTCTGCGCGATGAAGGCGAAAAGCGCCGGCGAGGAGCTGCGGGCGGCGTCCCGCGCGATCCCGACGCTCGGCGGACGCGTGCGGGAGTGTGCGGAATACACGATTCCGGGGACGGACGTGACGCACTGTGCCGTTTGGATCGAAAAGACGGCGCCGACGCCGTCCGGGTACCCGAGAAGATACGCGAAGATCAAGCAGAAACCTCTGTAAAAAAGGAAGGAAGTGCGGCGGATGAACATTTATCTCGACCTGTTCCTGACATTCGCGAAGATCGGCGCCGTGACGTTCGGCGGCGGCTACGCGATGCTGCCGATGTTCCAGCGCGAGCTTTGCGAGAAGCACGGCTGGGTGACAAACGACGAGATCCTCGACTACTACGCGGTCGCGCAGTGTACGCCGGGCGTCATCGCGGTCAACACGGCGACCTTTGTCGGCGCGAAAAAGAAGGGCGCTCTGGGCGCGGCGTGCGCGACGGTGGGCGTCGTTTTCCCGGCGATCGTCATCATCAGCATCATCGCCCTTTTCCTGCGCCATTTCGCGGAGTACCCCGTGGTGCAGCACGCGTTCGGCGGCATCCGCGTCGCCGTGGCGGTGCTGATCACGACGGCGGTCATCAAGCTCTGGAAATCGAACATCAAAAACCTGCGCGCGGTGCTGATTTTCGCGGCGGCGCTGCTCATTACGGTGTTTACGGACTGGTCGCCCGTGTATCTGGTCATCGCGGCGGCCGCCGTCGGGCTGCTGTGTGAGAAATGGAGGAAGGCATGATCTATTTACAGCTTTTCTTCGAGTTTTTGAAGATCGGTATGTTCGCCGTCGGCGGCGGACTCGCGACGGTCCCGTTTTTGCAGGCGCTGGCGGAAAAATACCCGTGGTTTGACACCGCGATGCTCTCCAACATGATCGCCGTCGGCGAATCGACGCCCGGACCGATCGGCGTCAACATGGCGACCTACGCGGGCATCACCGCGGCGGGCATCCCGGGCGGCATCGTCGCGACGTTCGGCCTCATCCTTCCGTCCTACTGCGTCATCCTGATCGTCGCGCGCATTCTGCAGAAGTTCCGCGAGAACCGCTGGGTCAACGCGGCGTTCGAGGGGCTGCGTCCGGCGGTGACGGGGCTCATCGCGGCGGCGGGACTGTCCGTGATGCGGGTCGCGCTGCTTTCGGCAAACGCGGCGCTGACCGCGGAGCTGCCGGCGCTCGTCTCGTTTATTCAATGGCGGGAGTGCATTCTGTATGCCGTGCTGCTGTTTGTCGCGGAGAAGTGGAAGAAGCTGCATCCGATCTGGTTCATCGCCGCGGGCGCGGTGGTCGGCATCGTGTTAAAGCTTGGATAAAAAAGCAAAGGGGAGACGCGAAAACGGGCGTCTCCCCTTTGTTTTATGCTTTTATTCGAGCTTTGCGGTCTCCAGCGTCCGGAATTCGCCGGGCGCGAGGGTGAGCTTTTCGTGGATGCCGAAGCGGTGGAGCCAGACGGTGTGCGGCTGCTCGAAATCCACGTTGAACAGGCAGATCTTGCCCGCCTCGGGGAAGTAGCTGTAGGAAACGTAGTCGCATTCCGTGCCGGGGACGCGCTTGTCGTCGGTGATGTAGACGTGGCCGCGCGACTCGTTGGCGACGGCGCGGTAGATATAGCCCAGAAGGCCGGAGGAGCCGTAGACGCCGCCGGGGCCCTCGTCCATGTCGAGCGCGCCGGGATAGGTCCAGGTGTTCAGCAGGATGCAGCTGCCGCGGCCTAAGCGGTGGCGGGTGACGACCGGACGCGCCTGCTCGTCGTCGATAGCGAGGATCTCGAGCTCGGGGTCCGTGATCTCGACGTCTC
>JAEDGJ010000061.1 GCA_016297585.1 Clostridiaceae bacterium | reverse complement strand
CGCTCGGCTGGAGCTATTACGGCACGAAGGCGTGGGAGTTCCTGTTCGGAACCAAGTCCACGGTGTACTATAAGATCGTGTTCATCGCCGCCATCCTCGCGGCCTCCACCCTCAAGGCGGATCTCGTCATCGACCTGTCCGATACGTTCAACGGCCTGATGGCGATCCCGAACCTCATCGGCGTGGTCACGCTGTCCGGAACCGTGATGGCGATCACAAAGAATTACACGGCAAGGCGCATCGAGAAAAAGCCCGGCATTAAGCCCATGCTGTCCTGCTTCGAGGACGTCCAGCGGGAGCAGGAGCAGGCGCTCGAGCGGGAGGCTGCCCAAGCGCCTGCCGAAAGCCGCCGCGCATAAGACCGGAGCCGCGCGCCCCGGACGGGCACGCGCTGCGGTCCAGATGAAAACACGCCATATGGCGTGTTTTTTTTGCGGCGGACGGTTCCCTGCCGCAGACTGCTGCCCGGGCGCTTCGGTGTCCGGGCTGTTGTGCGGCGTCGGGAAATGGCGGGCAAAGGACATATTGCTAAAAAATCCGCCTGTATATTCGTGGATTTTTATCAGATTTTTCATATACGGCCGAAATACCCCTTTACAAAGGGAGCGGAATGCTTTATAATGAAAACAGAGGCTTCTCTGCGGGCTTTGAGAAAAGAAAAGAGAGGATCTGGGCACTATGAAGGCTTTCTGGCAGAACCGGGAAAATCCCAATCTGGAGGCACTGAACCTGAAAATCACGCCAGAATATACGAAGGGACAGAGCGCGGTCATCGCGGTTCTGATCGTTCTGCTGATGCCCGTGATGCTCATTGCGTATCCGGTCGGGAAGCTGCTGCTCGGCGCGTTTGAGCTCGCGGGGCAGATCGGGTTTTATCTCGGGGATCTGCTGTTCGGCAAGCACGCGAAGGGCGACGCGTACCGCTTCCAGTGGCTGCGCACCTTCATCGCCAACAACGTCGCGGCCAATGTGCCGCATATCAACACGCATTTCCGCAAGTTCTTATACCGGCTGACCGGCATGAAGATCGGACGCGGCGGCTTTATCGGCCAGAACGGCTTTCTGGAGGATCTGCACTCCGAAAACGTCGTGCTCGAGGACGACGCGACCATCTCCTTCGGCGTGACCATCGTCGCGCACGGCCCGAAGCGCAACATCACGCGCGCCGAGGACAAGATGGTCATTCTCCGCCGCGGCGCGTATGTCGGCGCGGCCAGCGTCCTCATCCCCGGCATCGAGATCGGGGAAAAGGCGACCGTCGGCGCGGGCTCCGTCGTGACGAAATCCATCCCGGCGGGCGCGGTGGCTGCCGGCGCTCCGGCAAGGATTCTGTACTATAAACCCGGCTATGAACCGGCTGAGTCCGCTCAGTCCGGGAAGTGAGCCGGACAGGAGGCGATTTATCGTGTATGGGAAGAAAGAGTGCATCGCGATGCTGCTCGCGGGCGGGCAGGGATCGCGGCTGTATGTGCTGACAAGGCATGTCGCAAAGCCTGCCGTGCCTTTTGGGGGGAAATACCGCATCATCGATTTTCCGCTGTCCAACTGCGTCAACTCCGGCATCGACACCGTCGGCGTGCTGACGCAGTACGAGCCGCTGGCGCTTCACGCATACATCGGCTCCGGCCAGCCGTGGGATCTCGACCGTGCGTCCGGCGGCGTCCACATTCTCCCGCCCTACATGCGCTCGAAGTCCGGCGAGTGGTATAAAGGCACCGCCAACGCGATTTTCCAGAACATTCCCTTCATGGAACAGTTCGATCCGGAGTATGTTCTCATTCTTTCCGGCGATCATATCTATAAAATGGACTACGCGAAGATGCTCGACGCGCACAAGAAGAACGGCGCCGACTGCACCATCGCCGTGATCGACGTGCCGCTGTCCGAGGCGCGCCGCTTCGGCATCCTTTCCGCCGACGAGAGCGGCCGCATCACGAAATTCGTCGAAAAACCGGCGAATCCGGAGAGCACGCTCGCGTCGATGGGCATCTACATCTTCACCTGGAAGGTGCTGCGCGAGCGGCTCATCGCCGACGAGGCCGATCCCGCGAGCGAAAACGACTTCGGCAAGAACATCATCCCCGGTATGCTCGCGGACGGCTGCCGGATGTACGTCCACCCCTTCGAGGGCTACTGGAAGGACGTCGGCACGATCGACAGCCTGTGGGAGGCGAACATGGATATGCTCTCCCCGGACTGCCCGCTGCGGTTGAACGACCCGTCGTGGCGCATCTATTCGCGCAACCCGGCGTCTCCGCCGCACTATATCGCGCCCGAGGGCACGGTGCAGCACTCGATGATCTCCGAGGGCTGCGAGATCGCGGGAGACGTGACCGCAAGCGTCCTGTTCAACGACGTCCGCGTCGCGCGGGGCGCGCAGATCCGCTATTCCATCCTGATGCCCGGCGCGGTGGTGGAGGAGGACGCCGTCGTGGAGTTCTCCATCCTCGCCGAAAACGTCCATGTCGGACGCGGCGCGCATGTCGGCGGCGGCGCGATCGATCCGCTCGGCAGCAAGATCACCGTCGCGGCGGCGGGTGTGGAGATTGCGGCAGGCGCCGAGATCACACCCGGCGCGATGCTGGATTAAGGGAGGCGGCACAGATGAATTCGATGCTTGGTCTGGTTTTTGCCTATCGTTCCTACAGCGGCATGCGTGAGCTGGTGGCGCCGCGCACGACCGCGTCCGTTCCCTTCGGCGGACGCTACCGCGCCATCGACTTCTGCCTCTCGAATCTCGTCAACGCCGGCGTGACCGACGTCGGCGTCATCCTGCGCGACAGCTATCAGTCGCTGATGGACCATGTCGGCTCCGGTAAGGACTGGGATCTGAGCCGCAAAAACGGGGGACTGTTCCTCCTGCCGCCGTTTTCCTACGGCGGGGAAAGGCAGAATACCGCGACGACCTTTTCCGGCAAGCTCGACGCGCTGGCGGGCGTGACCTCCTACATCCGGCACAGCCGCGAGGAGTACGTCGTGCTCGCGGAGGGCGACTGCGTGACCAATATCCGGCTGCGCGAGGTGCTCGAGCGCCATATCGAGACCGGCGCGGACATCACCGCCGTCTGCACGAAGCGCAAAGTCGGCGAACCGGCCCGTTCGATCTATTTCCGGCTCGACGAGGACGGCCGCGTCTGCGCGATCGACTCCCATCCGCAGCAGGCGGGGGAGAACGAGAGCCTCGGCATTTTCATCATGAAAAAACAGCTCCTGCTCGAGCTGATCCAGACCGGCCGCGCCGGAGATATGGTGCATTTCGAACGCGGCATCCTGCGCGTCGTACTGCCGCGCCTGCGCGTGCTGCCGTATTTCCACGAGGGCTATGCCGCGCGCTTCCACAATGTCGCCATGTACTTCAACAACAGCATGGCGCTGCTCGATCCCGCGGTGCGCCGCGACGTCTTCTCCCGCGCGAACCCCATCCGCACCCGTGTGCGCGACAGCGCGCCGACGTATTATTCCGATTCCGCCGTCGTCCGGAACAGTCTGATCGCCGACGGCTGCCGGATCGAGGGGCATGTCGAAAATTCCATCCTGTTCCGCAACGTCTATGTCGCGCCCGGCGCGACGGTGAAGAACTGCATCGTCATGCAGGACGGACAGATCGAGAAAAACGTATTTACGGAGTACATCATCGCCGACAAGCGCGTCTTTATCGGCGAGGGCAACGTCCTGATGGGGAACGCCGCGTATCCCGTCGTCATCGCGAAGGGCTCCCGGCTGTAAAATCCCATCCGTTTTTGACGCAGTTTTCCCCTGATTTATGAAGAAAGGCGGTATCGAACGTATGAAATTACTGTATGCAGCATCGGAAGCCGCGCCGTTCTGCAAAACCGGAGGCCTTGCCGATGTGGCGGGCGCGCTGCCGAAGGCACTGGCCGCGTCCGGCGTCGAGGTCAGCGTGGTGCTTCCGCTGTACGACGCCGTTCCCGACTGGGCGCGGCGGGAAATGACCTTCGTCCGGATGCTCCAGGTCTCGCTTGCCTGGAGAAACCAGACCTGCGGCGTCTTTTCCCTCGTCCGCGACGGCGTGACCTACTATTTCCTCGACAACGGCTACTACTACCGGCGCCGCGAGCTGTACGGGCATTACGACGACGGCGAGCGCTTCGCCTTCTTCTCCAAGGCCATCGTCGATATGATCCCCGCGCTCGGGCTCTCCTTCGACGTCATCCACGCCAACGACTGGCAGACCGCGCTGATCCCGGTCTATCTGAAATGCCTCTACCGCGACGATCCGCGCTATCAGGGCATGAAAACCGTGTTCACCATCCACAATATCGCCTATCAGGGCTCGTTCCCCCGCGGCTTCCTCTCCGACGTCGCCGGCATCGACGACGCCTATTTCCGTTCGGGTCTGCTTGCCTACAACGACGGCATCAACCTCTTAAAGAGCGCGATCGTGCTCTGCGACGCGCTGACGACCGTCAGCCCGACCTATGCCCGGGAGATCCTCACCGCCTATTACGGCGCGGGACTCGACGGCATCCTCCGCGCAAACGCCGGCAAGCTCTGCGGTATCCTCAACGGCATCGACACCGATGTGTATAACCCCGCGCGCGACGAGGCGCTGAGCGTGCCGTATTCCGCCGGGTCTCCGGAGGGCAAGCAGGAGAATAAGCTCGCGCTCCAGCGGACGCTCGGGCTGCACGCCGATCTGGACGTGCCGGTCATCGCGCTCGTGACGAGACTGGCCGAGCACAAGGGCATCGACCTCATCGCCGCCGTGCTCGACGACATCATGAGCGAAAACATCCAGCTTGTCGTCCTCGGACGCGGCGAATGGAAGTATGAGCAGCTCTTCCAGCAGGCCAAGCGCCGCTATCCGGGCAAGATCTCCGTCAACATCCTCTTTTCCGAGGATTTCGCGCATAAGATCTACGCGGGCGCCGATATGCTGCTGATGCCGTCGAAGAGCGAGCCGTGTGGGCTTGCCCAGATGGTCGCCCTGCGCTACGGCACGCTGCCGATCGTCCGCGAAACCGGCGGACTCGCCGACACCGTCCATGCCTACAACCCCGCGACGGGCGAGGGCAACGGCTTTTCCTTCACGAACTACAACGCGCACGACATGCTCTATACCATCCGCCTCGCCGCGTCGCTGTACCATGACCGCGAGGTCTGGAACACGCTGGTGCGCCGCGGCATGAGCGAGGATTTCTCCTGGAAGCGCAGCGCGAAGGCGTTCGAGGAGCTGTACGAAAGGATCGCGGAGAAGAAATGACGAACGGATTCTTTAATGAGGTGATGGAAGGGCCGCTGGCGCAGGAGCTTGCCGAGGAAACGGTCCGTCTGTGCCGGATCCCGGGCCCGACGGGCTGGACGGAGGAGATCTGCGCGTATGTGGAGCAGAAGCTGCGCGCGTACGGCTGGGAACCGCGGCGGATCCACAAGGGCGGACTTCTGTGCGACCTCGGCGGGGAGGGCGATACGCTCGTCGTCTCCGCGCATCTCGACGCGATCGGGACGATGGTCAGCTCCGTGCTGCCGAACGGCCGGCTGCGGCTGGCGGCGCTCGGCGGCGTCGTGTTCGCGAATCTCGATTCGGAGAACTGCACGGTCTACACCCGCGGCGGACGCGCGATCTCCGGCACCCTCCAGCTCGACGAGCCGTCCACCCATGCCAACGGCGAGGTGCGCACCCGGGAGAGAAACCGCATGACGATGGAGGTCGTCCTCGACGAGGAGACGTCGAGCGCCGCGGAGACCCGTGCGCTGGGCGTGGAGAACGGCGACTATGTCGTCTTCGACCCGAAGGTGTGCGAGGCGGGCGGATTTATCAAGAGCCGCGCGCTGGACGACCGCGCGCAGGCGGCGGTGCTCCTCGTATACGCGAAATGGCTGCGGGAGACCGGCCGGACGCCGGGAAGGCATACCGTGCTGCAGTTTGCCGACTTCGAGGAGATCGGACTCGGCGGCTCGGCGGGGCTTCCGGAGGATGTCCGCGAGTTCCTCGCCGCCGACGTCGGCATCATCGGCCGGGAGCTTGAGGGAAACGAGTTTTCCGTCTCCATCGTCGCGAAAGACGCCTCGATGCCCTACGATCCCCGCGTGACGCGGGGGTTAATCGATGCCGCGCAGCGTGCCGGCGCGCCGTATGTCGTCGACGTCTACCCCGAGCGCTACGGCTCCGACGCGGGCGCCGCCGTCCGCGCGGGCTATAATGTCCGCATCGGCCTGTTTGGGCCCGGCGTTTCGGCGACGCACGGCTACGAACGCACGCACAGAAAGGCGATCGCCGCCGCATTTGCGACGCTTGTCTCTTATATCGGATACTAAAAGGAGTTACTATGGGAAAACAGGAGCGCGAACAGCTGCGCGCAGAGATTGAAACCAAGCTGAAACGGCATTACGGCTGCTCGATCGAGGAGGCGGGGCGCACGGATCTGTTCCGCGCCTGCGCCCTCGTGATGCGCGACCGCCTGGCGGCCAACGCCATGCAGACACAGGAGCGCCGCGAGCTGACCCATGCGCGTCAGGTGCATTATATGTCCCTTGAATTTCTGATGGGACGCTCCTTCCTGAATAACGCGTTCAATCTGGATATGCTCGACGAGATGCGCGAGACGCTCTCGGCCGTCGGCGTCAGTCTGTCGGATCTGCTCGAAGCGGAGCCGGATGCCGGACTCGGCAACGGCGGACTCGGACGGCTCGCCGCCTGCTATCTCGACGCGATGGCCTCCCTCGGCATCGCCGCGACCGGCTATTCCATCCGCTACGAGCACGGCCTCTTCAAGCAGCGCATCGTCGAGGGCCAGCAGATCGAGCTGCCCGACTCGTGGCTCGACGTCGGCGACGTCTGGCTGCTGCCCCGCATGGACGAGGTGCGCGAGGTGCGCTTCGGCGGCAAGGTGACGGAGGAATGGCAGTACGGGCACATGAAGCCCCGGCTCGATGGCTATACCCCCGTGCTCGCCGTGCCGTACGATATGCTCATCGGCGGCTATAAGACCGGAAACGTCTGCGTGCTGCGCCTGTGGAGCGCAAAATCGCCGGTGGAGCTGGACTTAAACCTCTTTTCTCGGGGCGAATACCTCAAGGCGCTCGAGCAGCACGCGATGGCGGAGGTCATCTCGAAGATCCTATACCCCGACGACAAGCATCTCGAGGGAAAATCCCTGCGCTTAAAGCAGCAGTATTTCTTCGTCTCCGCGACCGTGCAGGACATCGTCGCCAAGCACAAGGCGCTGCACGGCACGCTGGAGAACTTCGCCGACTGCCACGTCATCCAGATGAACGACACGCACCCGGTCATGGTCATCCCCGAGCTGATGCGCATTTTCATGGACGAGGAATACATGAGCTGGGACGACGCGTGGCGCATCGTGACGAAATCGGTCGCCTATACGAACCACACCGTCCTGCCCGAGGCGCTTGAACAGTGGCCGCAGAGCCTCTTCGAGACCGTCGTGCCCCGCATCTGGTCGATCCTGCACGAAATCAACGAGCGCTTCTGCGCGGAGCTCTGGAAGCGCTATCCGGGGGACTTCGACCGCATCAGCCGCATGGCGATCCTCGCCGACGGGCAGGTGCGCATGGCCAACCTCGCCGTCGCGGCGTCCTTCCGCGTCAACGGCGTCTCCGCGCTGCACTCCGAGATCCTCCGCACGAACGTGTTCCGGGATTTCTACGAGCTGACCCCGGACAAATTCACGAACGTCACCAACGGCATCGCGCACCGCCGCTGGCTCTGCGAGTGCAATCCCGAGCTTGCCGCGCTGATGCGCGAGTGCATCGGGGACGAATTCCTGACCAATCCCGAGGCCTTTGCCAGATTCGCGGAGTTTGCCGACGACGCCGGCGTACAGCAGCGCGCCGCCCAAATTAAACGCGCGAATAAGGAGCGCCTTGCCGCCTATCTGCGCACTACCGGCGCGGCGGTCGACGTCGACGCGATGTTCGACGTGCAGGTCAAGCGCCTGCATGAGTACAAGCGCCAGCTTCTGAACGTGCTGCGCATCCTCGACCTCTATCTGCGCATCAAGGAGAGCCCCAACGCGAACTGGCAGCCGCGCGTGTTCCTGTTCGGCGCGAAGGCCTTCCCCGGCTATATCGCCGCCAAGCAGATCATCCGCCTGATCAACAGCGTCGCCGCATTCATCGACCGCGACCCGGTCGTCAGCCGCATCATCCGCGTCGTCTTTATGGAGAACTACCGCGTGACGCTCGCCGAAAAGATCATGCCGGCGGCCGAGCTGTCCGAGCAGATCTCCACCGCCGGCAAGGAAGCCTCCGGCACCGGCAACATGAAATTCATGATGAACGGCGCGCTGACCATCGGCACGCTGGACGGCGCGAATGTCGAAATGGCGGAGGCCGTGGGACAGGACAACATCTTCATCTTCGGCCTGCACGCCGACGAGGTCGCCGCCTTAAAGCCGCATTACAGCCCCGCGGGGATCTACGCGACCAATCCGCGCGTCCGTGCGGTGCTCGATCTCATCGAACGGGGCTTTGACGACGGCGTCAGCTACCACGATCTCGTGCAGAGCCTGCTTGTGGGCGCGAATCCGGACGAGTATATGCTGCTCGCCGACTTCGACAGCTATACGCAGACCCAGATGCGAGTCGACGCCGCCTACGCAGACCCCGCGCGGTGGAACCGCATGAGCATCCTCAACATCGCAGGCTCGGGGCGCTTCTGCGCCGACCGCGCCGTGATGGAATACGCGAAGAACATCTGGCGTGTGAAGTGACGCGTCGGTATCGGGGGGAACCGTGATGACTTCAAGAGAGAGACTGCTTACGGTGATGCGGGGGGAGATCCCCGACCGCGTCCCGATCTCCACCTACGAGGTGGTAGGCTATAATTCCGCCGTTTTCTATAACAAGGAGCCGTCCTACCGCTCGCTGATGGACTATATCCGCGAGAAAACCGACTGCATGTGCCTGCACTATATGCCGACGAACTGCTTCTTCACGCAGACCGCCGTCCGTCCGGACTGCAAGGTCGAACGCGTCCAGCGGCCGGACGGCTATGAGACGCATCTGACGGTCAATCTGCCCGGCCGGACGCTGCACAAGGTCGACCGCGTGATCAACGGCGTCCATACGACGTGGAACGTCGAGCCGCTCTGCAAGAGCATCGAGGACGTCGACGCGCTGCTCGACATCCCGTACGAGCCCGTGACCTACGATCCCTCCGACATGCCCCGGCTCCGGGAAGAGGTGGGCGAGCACGGTCTGCTCGTGACCAGCCCCGCGGACCCCGCCTGCGCCGCGATGCAGCTCATGGAATTCGGCGAGAGCCTCGTATGGGCGATGACCGAGCCGGAGCACTTCGAAAAGACCGTCCGGATCTTCCACGAGCGCATGATGCAGAATCTCGAGCGCCAGCTGAATACCTATACCGTCGATATGTACCGCATCTGCGGGCCGGAATACCTGACGCCGCCGTATCTGCCGCCGGAGTACTTTGCGAAGTATACGGCGCCGTACTTAAAGGAGATGGTCGATCTCATCCACAGCCACGGCGCGTATGCCCGCATCCACTGCCACGGGAAGATCGGGCAGGTGCTCGACATGATGGCCGCGACCGGCTGCGACGCCATCGACCCCTGTGAAGCGCCGCCGGACGGCGACATCGAGTTTGCCGACATCAAGCGCCGCGTCGGCGACCGGATCGTGCTGATGGGCAACATCCAGTTAAAGCTCCTCGAGAAGGGCTCCGCCGAAGAGGTGCGCGAATACGTTTTGCGCACGATGGACGCGTGCAAGCCCGGCGGACGCTTTGTCATCATGCCGACGGCGGGTCCCATCAACGTGCCGCTTTCCCCGAAGACGGAGGAAAACTACCGCGTCTTTATCGATACGGCGCTGGAGGCCGGTGTATATTAAGCGATGCTGATGCCGAAACATGACCCGCGCGACCCCGCGTTCCGGGATCCCCCGGGTGCTGCGCCGTCGGGGACGACTGTGACACTGAAGATCATGGCGCCGCGTACCTTCGAGGTGCGCGACGCCTTTCTCCGCGTCTTCCGGGACGCGGACGGACTGCAGGAGGAGCTGCCGATGCGCCGTGTGCCGTCCGGCGACGCGGATTTTGACCTGTTTGAGGCGCAGACCGGCACGGCGGGGTATACGGGGCTGGAGAGCCGTATTTTTACGGGAAAATGCTCCCTTCTCCCGACCATCCCGATATTACGGGCGGCATTTATAACGCGGAGCCCGTTCCGGCGTGGCAGATCACCGTGTACGAGCCGCAGGCGACCCCCGCGTGGTTCGGCGAGGGGATCACCTACGGCATCTTTCCCGACCGCTTCCGCCGCGGCGGGACGCTGTCTCCCGACCGGCCCTTAAAGCCCTGGGACGCCGTGCCGGACTACAAGCCGTCCCCCGACGGCGTCATCCGCCGCAACGACTGCTTCGGCGGCGATCTCGCGGGCATCCGCGAAAAGCTGCCGTATCTGCGCTCGCTCGGGGTCACGACGCTGTACTTGAATCCCATCTTCCGCGCGCAGTCCAACCACCGCTACGACACCGGCGACTACGAGCGCATCGATCCGCTCCTCGGGGACGAGGCGGATTTCGGCGCGCTCTGCCGCGACGCGCACGCGCTCGGTATGCGCGTCCTGCTCGACGGCGTGTTTTCCCATACCGGCGCGGATTCGCGCTACTTCAACGCGGAAGGCACCTACGATTCCGTCGGCGCCGCGCAGTCGGAGGACTCCCCCTACTATCCGTGGTACCGCTTCCGGCACTGGCCGGACGACTACGACTGCTGGTGGGACGTCCGGGCGCTGCCCTGCGTGGAGGAGACCTGCCCGTCGTATCTCGATTACATCCTGCGCGGGGAGGATTCCGTCGTGCGCCGGTGGATGCGCGCGGGCGCGGACGGCTGGCGGCTCGATGTGGCAGACGAGCTGCCGGATGAGTTCCTCGAGACGCTGCGCACGGTCGTCCGCGGGGAAAAGCCGGATGCTGCCGTGATCGGCGAGGTCTGGGAGGACGCGTCGAACAAGGTCGCCTACGGACGCCGCAGACACTATTTCGAAGGCCGCCAGCTCGACGGCGTGATGAACTACCCGCTGCGCGACGCGATCCTCCGTTTCGTGCAGGGCGGCGACGCGCTCGAGTTCCGCACCGCGATGGAGGCGCTGCGGGAAAACTACCCGCCGCAGGCGTTCGCGTCGCTGATGAATTTCCTCGGCACGCACGACACGGTGCGCATTCTGACGCAGCTCGGCTGCGAAAATCCGCCGGAGGAGCAGGACGCGCGCGCGGTTTTCAGGCTCTCTCCCGCAGAGCGCGCACGGGGAAAAGCCCTGCTGCGGCTCGCGACGGCGATCCTCTACGCCTTCCCCGGCTCGCCGATGATCTTCTACGGCGACGAAGCGGGGCTCGAGGGCTTCGAGGACCCCTTCAACCGCCGCGGCTATCCGTGGGGACGGGAGGACGCGGAGCTCCTCGCATGGTACCGGCTGCTCGGCACGGTGCGGACGCATACCGCCGCCTTAAAGCGCGGCAGGCTGCGTTTTGTGACGGCGCTGGGCGATACGCTGGCGTTTGTCCGCGAGACGGACGGGGAAACGCTGCTCTGCGCCGTCAACCGGGGCGGCCTGCCGCGCGAGATCCGCTGCGGCTGGCGGCATCCCGCCGCGGAATCGCTTCTGAACGGCGTCCGGGCCCGCGTCGCGGACGGGGAGCTTGCCTGTACGCTGCCGGCCGGCTCCTGTATGTGGCTGATCGGCCGAGACGAGTAAAAAAACGCCCGGAAACCCTGATTTTCAACGGGTTTCCGGGCGTTTTTGCGCCCAAAAGATAAAATTACAGTCCCGCGGCGCGTGCAAGCCGCTCGACGGCGGGTTCGATGTAGCGCGACGGGCAGGCGACGTTGATGCGGGCGCAGCGGTTTTCGCGCGTATCGTACATCGCGCCGGCATGCGTCGGGAAATGCGCCCGGGCAAAGAGGGCTTCAAGCCCCTTGGGATCGAGCCCGAAGCAGGAGAAGTCGACCCAGCGCAGGTAGGTGCCCTGCGCGTCGTAGAGCTTTGCGTCGGGGATATGGGTTTTCAGCGCGCGGGCGAGGATCTCCGTGTTGCGCGCGAGCACTTCGCAGCACTCGTCGAGCCATTCGCCGCCGTGCGTATAGCCCGCGCCGCAGGCGAGGATGCCGGGGACGTTCGTATACCCGCCCATGTCGCGGTCGATCGTCTCCGCGAGAGAGCGGCGGTCGTCGGGATCGGGCGTGATCGAGAACGCGCAGGTCAGTCCGGGGATGCTGAACGTCTTCGAGGGCGCGGTCAGGAGCGTATGCCGCGCGCCGCCGGCGATCTTGGAGAACATCGTATGCGTATAGCCCGGGAGGATGAGGTCGGCGTGAATCTCGTCGGAGATCACATAGACGCCGTTGCGGCGGCAGATGTCCGCGATGCGGGACAGCTCGTCCGGCGTCCAGACGCGGCCCGTGGGGTTATGCGGGGAGCAGAGGATCATCGCCGTCGTGTGCGGATCGGCCGCCTGCCGCTCCAGCTCGTCGAAGTTGATTTCCCAGCGGTTTCCGTTCGCGACGAGGCGGTTTTCGACCAGACGGCGGTTGTTCTTGCGCACCGTCACCAAAAAAGGCGTGTAGATCGGAAGCTGCACGATGACGCCGTCGCCCTCCTTCGTGAAGGTGCGCAGCGCAAAGCCGATCGCGGGCACGACGCCGTAGACGAGCGTGTACCAGGCGGGGTCGAGGTCCCAGTCGTGGCGCGCCTTCTGCCAGGCGACGACGGCGCGGTCAAATTCGGGCGTGGGGGTGACATATCCGAGCGCGCCGAGCGACGCGGCGTCGCGCAGGACGTCCGCGATGGCGGGCAGCAGCGGGAACTTCATCTCCGCGACGCCGAGGTTGACGGCTTCGGGGTGCTCCGGCGTATGCGTATGCGTGGTGCGGACAAAGGGGAGGTTTTTCCCCACCGGCGGGGTCAGAGTTTCAAAATCGTAATGCACGTTATTTCTCCAGCAGATTCAGCGCGTTGCCGCGCGAGATTTTTTCATAGGCCGCGTAGCTGATCTTCCCCGAGAGCATGGCGTCGTCGAGGAACGCGGAAAGCTTCAGCATGGGATTCGTGATGTTGCGGGGGTCGCAGATGTCGGTGCCGAAAAAGAGCCGGTCCTGGAACTCCTCGAGGAAGGCATAGCCGAAGTCCGGGTCGCGCATGACGGCGTTCGCGCCGGAGCCGGCGGACAGGTCGCCGCAGAGGTTCGGGTACCGGCGCATCAGCTCCACGACGCGTCCGGGCGTAACCTTGCCCTTCGGATAGCCGCGGCGGGACTCGGCGTCGCAGGGGGCGATCTCCGCCCAGAACTTCTGCGAATGCCCGAGGAAGGTAAGCTTCGGGAACATCCGCAGCACCTTTTCGAGCCGCGGCAGTCCCACCTCGTCCACGACGCCGTAGTCGTGGCCCATGTCGCCGATGTGGAACGTGACCGGCATGCCGCACTTTTCCGCATGGCGGAACAGGTTCAGCATATACGGGTCGTCGAAGTACCGGTTGTAGCAGAGCTCGCCGACGCCGCGCGCGCCGGCTTTTTTATAGGAAAGCAGGATGCGCGACAGATCCTCATCCGGATCGTTGCGGTCGGTGCTGGGGGAGAAGTTGCAGAACCACCAGCCGAAGACGTCGGGGTTATCGCGCACGAGATTGCGCGCCTCGCGGTTGGAGATCTCATGCACGGAGGGCAGCAGGAGCGCGCGCTCCACGCCGATGGCGTCGTACATCGCCCGCAGCTCGCGCGGCGTGGCGTAGGTGCTGCCGTCGGGACGGAAGAGGAGCGCTTCCGGCGTGGTGTGGACATGAATATCGATTTT
>JAEDGJ010000060.1 GCA_016297585.1 Clostridiaceae bacterium | reverse complement strand
GTCCCAGCGCTCCCGCGCAAGATACCGCTCCATGACGTACTGCCCGACGGTCTGCCCCGACCAGTTGATGGGCGCGCCCGCGTAGGGGTTCGAGAGCGTTCTCCCGTCGCGGACGTATTCGAGGATGCTCGCCGCCAGCGCGTTCGGCGCCTCGAACGTCTCGGGGTCCGCGTTATAGGGGATGAACCCCATCTCCTCCCGCACGAACCGCTGTCCCGTCTCCGACGTGTTCAGCCACACGAGGAACTCCTCCGCCCAGATCTGCTCCGTTTCCGTGACCTTGGCGTTGATGACGTAATAATTCGGCACGAACACCGGGATCGACGCGTTGATCGACGCCGCGCTCCGCCCCGGCACGGTGACGTCCGCGTCCGTAAGCGGCAGCTTGACGGGCAGAAAACAAAGCCGCTGCACCGCGTCCGGGTCGGACGTCGACGCGAAGTTCGGGCTGACCCAGTTGCCCTGCTTGAGAAAGACCGCGCGTCCCGCGGCGAGGTTTTCGACCGCCGCGTCATAGCCGCCCTCGGTGCTCGTGATGAGCCGCGCGCCCCGCGGCGGAACGGCGTTCGCGGTCTTTAGGTCGAGCGCGCGCGCATAGGCCGTAAGTGCCCCGGTCAGGCGCTCGAGCTCCGCCTCCGTCGCGTTCGCCGCCGCCAGCGGATCCCGGAACACCGCGTTGAGCGCGACGTTGAGCATATGGTCGCCGTACGTCCAGTTCTGCGATCCCGCGACGGCAAACACGCCTTCCAAATTTTTTGCGCGTCCGGTCTTTTCCGACCGCAGCGCAAACGTCCGCCCGCCGAGCGTGACGGAGGACGCCTCCCCTTCCCGGATATAGCGCGACAGCGCCCCGACGAGCGCCTCCCATTCGGCGTAACCGCAGTCCCGCAGCGCGGGCAGCAGCCCGTCCGTGTCCTCAAAGAGGCTCTCGAGCATCGCCGTGTCCGTGATATAGCCGTAGCCCTCGAGGTTGAACGGCACGCCGTAACTCTGCGCGCCGTCGGAGAGCGCGAACGCCTCCGGAATGCCGTCCGCGAGTGCGCGGAAGCCGTCGGTCAGCGCCGCGCTCAGCGGACGCGCAAAGCCGCCCTCGACCCATTCGGTCAGCGCGACGCCGTTCATCACGCAGAAGATCGCGGGCTTTTTCCGCGCGTTCATCTCGGTGCGCAGCACCTCGGTGCTGTCGGCGCCGGAGCCGAGCGAAAAGACCCGGACGCGCACGCCGGTCTCCTCCGTGAACGCGTCCGCCGCGTGCCGCAGCGCGTCGGCGTTCTCGCCCTTGGTATTGAAGATATACAGCTCCTCCGGCGCCGCCGCGCAGCCCGCGCATACGGCGGACAGCAGCAGCGCGGCAAGGCAGAGGACAAGGCTCCGTTTCAAAAATGACCCCTCCCGTTTTTTATCCTGTGTACCCTTTCCCG
This sequence comes from Clostridiaceae bacterium, assembly GCA_016297585.1. Taxonomy (GTDB): domain Bacteria; phylum Bacillota; class Clostridia; order Oscillospirales; family QAMX01; genus JAAZKA01. Next base: position 12,427 of record JAEDGJ010000060.1, on the reverse strand, counting down.
CCTATTCTGCCGTGCCGCGCGGCGTTTTATGCAAAAAAGGGAGCCTTATTGGGGCGGGGAGACGCAAAAACGCCGGTACGGCTCCGCTTTTGCGGAATCGTACCGGCGTTTATGTCGTTTTTATCGCTTACAGAGCGGCCTTGGCCTTCTCGCAGAGCGCGGTGAACGCGGCGGGATCGGCGATGGCGATCTCGGAGAGCATCTTCCGGTTCATGACGATGCCGGCCTTCTTGAGGCCGTTCATGAAGCGGGAGTAGTTCATGTCGTTCAGCTTCGCGGCGGCGGAGATACGGGTGATCCAGATGCGGCGGAAGTCGCGCTTCTTTAAGCGGCGGCCGACGTACGCATACTTGAGGGACTTCATGACCGCCTGATTTGCGGTTCTGAAGAGCTTCGACTTCGAGCCAAAGTAGCCCTTGGCAAGCTTTAATACACGGTTTCTTCTCTTGCGCGTCATCATCGCGCCTTTTACTCTAGCCATACTCTAAATCGCGGCTTCCTCTCCGCACCACGCGGAGGGGTTTTTTACGCCGCGCGCTCCTTTCTTATTTCGGCAATGTTTACGCGTAAGGGATGAGCTTCTTGATGTTGTTCTCGATGCAGTCCGCGACGTACGCGCCCTGACGCAGGCCGCGCTTACGCTTGGTGCTTCTCTTCGTGAGGATGTGGCGGCGGTTCTGGTGCGAGTACTTCACGTGGCCGTTCTTGGTCACGGAGAAGCGCTTGGACGCGCCGCTGTGCGTTTTGATCTTAGGCATAGTCATGTGCTCCTTTTGTCGAAAAAGTAAAACCCACGGGGACGGCCCGCCGGACTTCTCCGGCACGCTCTCCCCCGGGCAGGGGGACGCTATTTCTCGGACGGTTCCGCCGTGGACGGTTCTACCGTAGACGGCTTTGCCGCAGGATCCGCGGCTTCGCGCTTCTCGCGGGGGGCTTTCGCGGACTTTTCCGCCTTCTCCGCCTTCGCGGGCTTCGGGGCCAGAAACAGCAGCATCTGACGGCCTTCGAGCTTCGGCGCCTTCTCCACCACGGCGATGTCCGCGCATTCCTCCGCGAACTTCAACAGCAGCTCCTGACCGAGCGACGTATGCGCCATCTCGCGTCCGCGGAACCGCACGGAAACCTTCACCTTGTCTCCGTCGCCGATGAAGCGCTTCGCGTGTCCCAGCTTCACGTTGTAGTCGTGGATGCCGATGCCGACGGAGAGCTGTACCTCCTTGATATCGACGACGTGCTGGTTCTTGCGCGCTTCCTTTTCTCTTTTCGCCTGCTCAAAGCGGAACTTGCCGTAATCCATGACCTTGCACACCGGCGGCACGGCCTGCGGCGCGATCTTCACGAGGTCGAGCCCGCGGTTGAACGCCACGCGCATCGCGTTTGCGATGGGCATCACGCCCAGCTGCGACCCGTCTGCGTCGATGACGCGGACTTCCTTATCACGGATCTCCTCGTTTGTCTGATGCTTTGTGTTACTGATACCCGGACACCTCCCGAAAGAAATAAAAAAGGCAGCCTTTCACAGCTGCTCGTTCGACATACAAACCCCGCCGCGGCGCACAAAACGCCCCGTATGCGGAATTTCCATATCAACCCCTTCGCTGTGCTTGGGGTGGACGCACCCTGAGCGCGCCGCTTCTTTGTACCCGTATACTATACCACAGTCTGTCTTTCCTGTCAAGGGGTTTTTTCCTTTTTCTTCGCCGGAAAATCCCCTTTTTTCGCGCTTCTCTCCGGCAGCGGTTGACAATCCCGCCGTTTTGCGGTATGCTTAGGACGTAACGTCAACCGTAAAGGAGCATCCGCCATGACCTGGACGGCTTTCCTCGATATGGACGGCACGCTGACCGACCGCAGCGAGGTCGTTCCCGCAAATCTCGACGCCATTCTCCGTGCGCAGGCGCGCGGACACAGGATCGTCCTCAACACCGGGCGCTCGTATGGGTTCATCCCGAAAAAGGTGCTCGACACCGTGCCGTTCGACGGCGTGATCGCGGGCGGCGGCGCGTATGTGCGCGCGGGAGAGCGCATTCTCAAAAACGAATGCGTGTCCGACGAGATACTCGCCGCGCTCTGCGATTACTTTTCGCGCACGGATCTCGCCTGCTACTTCGAGGGCGTCGACGAGTGCTTCTGCATGAACACCGAGCGCGAGGGCTTCATCCCCATCCGCAGCTACGCCGATCTCTCCGGCCGCACGTCGAAGATCACGATCATCTCCGCGCGCGTCCCGAGCCTTCCCGATGAGGGACGCGCCCTCATCGAGCGCCATTTCACCTACATCCAGCATCCCCATTACTCCGAGGGCATCCTCCGCGGCTGCTCGAAGGCGTCCGGCATGGACGTCTGGCTCGCGGACGCGGGACTGCCCCTTTCGCGCACGGTCGCGATGGGCGACTCGGCCAACGACCTCGAGATGCTCGCCCACGCCGCGGTCGCCGCCGCGATGGGCGACTCGACGCCCGAGGTGCTCGCCTGCGCGGACTTCGTCTCCCTCCCCTGCGCCGAAGGCGGCGCCGCGCTGGCGCTCGACCGGCTGCTGCCGTAAAAATTTTAGGGTTTTTTGTGCGAAAACAAAAATAGTTGCGGGCGGGATTGACAAAAGCCCCCGGGCTGTGGATAATAGAGTTAATTTATCCAATGAATGAAAAGGAGAGCTGCTGACCATGAAGCTGTACTTTACCGGCGACGTCTCCCCCTTCCGCGCGGGGATCCGCGAGCTTGCCCCGCAGCTCGGCGTCGAGCCGTGCTTTGAAGTCTGCCCCGGCGCGCTGACCGTCACGGTCGAACGCGGCGCGGCCGACCGTTTGTCCGTCTCGAAGTCCGGAGACGCCGTAACGATCCGCTACGACCGCCGCATCCACTTTTTCCGCGCGCTCGGGCTGCTCGTCGAGCGCCTGCGCGCCGGTGAGGGCGACTTTACGATCGCCGAGGACGTCTATTTCACGATGAACGGCCCGATGTTCGACGTTTCGCAGGGCAACGCGGTCATCAACGTCCGCAGCGTGAAGTCCCTGCTGCGCACGATGGCGGTGATGGGGCTTTCGATGCTGATGCTCTACTGCGAGGACAGCTACGAGGTGCCCGGCGAGCCGTATTTCGGCCATATGCGCGCCAAATACACCGAAGCCGACATGCGCGAGCTCGACGACTACGCCGACGCCTTCGGCATCGAGATCATCCCCTGCATCCAGACGCTCGCGCATCTCGCGGACACGATGCACTGGAAGCGCGTCTATGCCGACATCCGCGAGGACAACGAGTGTCTGCTCGTCGGCGAGGAAAAGACCTACGCGTTCATCCGCAAGCTCCTCGAGGCGGCGACGAAGCCCTTCCGCTCGAAGCGGATCCACATCGGCATGGACGAGGCGTGGCGGCTCGGGCTCGGACAGTATCTCGAGCTGCACGGGCTGACGTCGAAGACGGAGCTCATGCGCATCCACCTCGCGCGCGTGATGGAGATCGTCCGCGAGCTGGGGCTCGAGCCGATGATGTGGAGCGATATGTTCTTCCGCGCGATCATCCCCGGCGGCGGCTACTACGACGAATCGATCGAGATCCCGCAGGAGACGATCGACGCCGTGCCCGAGGGCGTCAGCCTCGTCTACTGGGACTACTACCATCACGAGCGCAGCTTCTACGAGAGCTACTTCGAAAAGCACCGCCGGATGGCGCCGACGATCTTTGCCGGCGGCATCTGGACCTGGGTCGGCTTCGGCGCGAACTGGGCCAAAACCTTCGACACCTCCTACCCCGCGGCGATGGCGTGCAAGAGCTCGAACTGCCGCGAGGTCATCATCACCGTCTGGGGCGACGACGGCACCGAAAACAACATCTTCTCGACGCTGCCGGGCCTTCAGTTCTACGCGGAGCACGGCTACCGCGCCGATCCCTCGCTTGAGGACATCGCCCGCCGCTTCGAGTTCTGCACCGGCGCGAAGTGGGAGGACTTCATGGCCTTCCAGCGCATCGACACGATCCCGTCGATCGACCCGCACTCGGTCCTCGAATACAACTGCTCGAAGTACCTGATGTGGCAGGACATCCTGACCGGGCTCTTCGACAAGAACATCGAGGGACTGCCGCTCAACGAGCACTACGAGGAGCTCGCGGCGGCGATGGCGAACGCGGCGACGCGCAACGGCGAATACAACGAGCTGATGCGCTACAACTACCACGTCGCGGACGTGCTGTCCCTCAAGTCGGAAATCGGCCTGCGCCTGACCGCCGCGTACAAGAACAACGCGACGGTGCTGCTCGAGGAGTACGCCTCGGACATCCTCCCCGACCTCTACGAGCGCGTCGAGGCGCTGCGGCTCGCGCACAAGTCGCTCTGGTACGCGACGTACAAGTCCCTCGGCTGGGACACGATGGATCTGCGCTACGGCGGGCTCTTGATCCGCATCCAGACCGCCATCGAGCAGATCGAGGCGTATCTCGCGGGCGACCGCACGGCGCTTTGTGACCTCGACGAGCCGCGCCTGCCCTACGACGGCCTCGAGGGCCCGCCCTCCTACATCAACAACTACGGCGACATCGTTTCCGCGAGCCGTTTCGCGCCGCGCACCTGACGTTTCGCCGCGCCGCACACATACAAAAAAGGCTCCGGCAGACCCCGGAGCCTTTTTCGGCATGGAAAGGAGCCCGCAACATGAAACTTGGCATCTGCACCACGGACTTTCGCCGCGCGATGTCCCCGGAGGCGCTCTGCGAGAAGCTCGCGTCCTTCGGCGTCACGACGGCGCAGCTCGCGTTCGAATCGGTCGGGATCCCCGGCTTTGCCCCATCGGGCGAGCTCGAGATCCCGGAAAGCATCCCCGCCGCCGTGCTCTCCGCGCTCGAGCGAGAGGCCGCGCGGCACGGGCTCGATTTTGCCGCCGTCAACGGCACGTTCAACATGGCGCATCCCGACCCCGCCGTGCGTGCGGAGGGGGTTCGCCGGATGGAGCCGCTCCTCGACGCGGCGCGCGCGCTCGGCATCCCGTACGTCACGATCTGCACCGGCACGCGCAACCCCGCGCATCTGTGGCGGCCGCATCCGGACAACGAAACGGACGCCGCGTGGCAGGATATGCGCGAGACGGTGCGGCGCTGCGCGGAAGCCGCGGACGCGCGCGGACTGGTTCTCTGCGTCGAGGTCGAGGCGTCGAACGTCGTCAACACGCCGGAGAAGGCGCGCGCGCTGCTCGACGACGTCGGCGGCGCGGTCAAGATCGTGCTCGACCCGGCAAATCTCTTCCATATGGGAACAGCGCACCCCGGGAACGTCGCGGAGACGCTCCGGAATGCGCTGCGGCTGTTATCGCGGGACACCGTGCTGCTGCACGGCAAGGATGTGCGCGAGGGCGAGGGGCTTTCGTTCTGCGGCGCGGGCGAGGGCATCGCGGACTTTGCCGCCCTGCTTGCGGGCTGTCCCGGCGCGCACGCGATGCTGCTGCACGGCGCGTACGAGGACGCGGCCATCGCAAAAAGCCTCGGCTTCCTGCGCGGACTGATGGCGGACGCGGGATAAGCCTCCTCCGGGTGCTTCAGTCGCGGAAGCGGTCCATCTTCGTTTCGAACAGCTCGCGGCGGATCTGCTCGTTTAAGCTGCAGAAAAAACGGTGGATGCGGCACTCGCCCGTGTTCTCTCCGACGCGGGAGCAGACATAGTCGCCGTCGATGCAGTTGTTGATCTCGATCGGGCCGTCGATGACCTCGACGATCTCCCCGACGGAGATTTCGGACGCGTCGCGGTTCAGATAGTAGCCGCCCGCCGCGCCCTGCTGCGCGCTGACGAGCCCCGACAGCGCGAGCTTGCGCAGGATCTTCAGCGCAAACCGCAGCGTGACGCCCGTCTGCTCCGAAATCGTCTTCGCGCTCTTCTGCGACCCGTCCAAAAGACTGTAGACAATACGAAGCGCGTAGTCCGCCTCGTTCGTGATCCGCATAGCTCTTCGTTCTCCAATATCCGTTTAATCACTACTAATATACTACACTTTTCCCCGCTTGTCAAGCCCCGATTTTTGGCATAAAAAGCCGCTTTTCGCTCCGGACAGTCTGCCGCAAAACGGCCTGCGCGAAGCGGAAAGCGGCCTTTTTATGCCGAAGGCGCCTTATTCTCAGTCCCGGCTGTGGACGTCGAGCTGCGGGAACGGGATCTCGATGCCCGCCTCGTCGAAGGCGCGCTTCATCTGCTCGTTCATGTCGAAGTAGACCGTCCAGTAATCCGCGGCGCGGCACCAGACGCGCAGCACGAAGACGAGCGCGGAATCGTCCTGCCGCAGCAGGCGCGTGAACGGCGCCGGATCGTCGAGCGTCAGCGGATGCGCGCCCGCGACGCGCTGCATCACGCCGATGACGCGGTCGATGTCCGACGCGTAGGACGCGGAGAACTCGATATCGACGCGGCGGTTCTCCATCGCGCTGTAGTTCGTCACGGTGCTCGACGAGAGCGTGCCGTTGGGGACCGTGATGCGGCGGTTGTCGGGTGTGACGAGCGTCGTATAGAAGAAGCCGATGTCCTTCACGGTGCCCGTCGTGCCGCCCGCGTCGATGAAGTCGCCGTCGGCAAACGGCCGGAACAGCATGATCATCACGCTGCCGGCGAGGTTTGACAGCCCGCCCTGCAGCGCAAGGCCGAGCGCGAGCCCGATCGAGCCGAGCGCCGTGATGAAGCCCGTCATCGGCACCTTCAGCATCGACGCGCCGGTGAAGAAGATCAGCACATACATCCCGGCGGCGACCGCCGTATGGAAGAAGTTGAAGAGCGTCTCGTCCACGTCGCGGCGCTTCCGCGCGTGCTCGAGCGTGAAAACCTTGCGCAGGAACCATTTCGTGAGCCGGACGGCCGCGAAGATGAACAGCAGGATCAGAACCGTGCGCAGCAGCACCTCCACGGTCAGGTTTGAAAGCTGCTGGGTGATGTACTCCAAAAATTCGTTCATGTTTTCGTTCTCTTTTCTCTCTTAAAGGTCGAGCAGTTCCTCCGCGTTGCGGTAAAACACGCGCCGGACGTCCTCGCGGGACAGCCCCGCACGCTCCGCCGCGCCGCGGAACGCGAGCAGCTCCTCATACATGAAAAACGTCATCTCCGGGTCATCCGCCGCGTCGACCTCGCGCATATGCGGGTCGTCCGAGACGTCGCCGTACATGCCGCGCTGGACGAGGTTGACGTAGCGGCCCTGCTCGTCGATGCGGCGCATCCGCATCCGCGTGATCGGCAGGTCGGAGCCGAACAGCACCCGCGACGGCCCGACCGTGCGCAGCAGCCGCTCCATCACCTGCCCGTTCGTGTTCGCCGAGAAGTCAAAGCGCATCTGCCGCGTCCCGGCGAGCACCTCCATCGCGTCCCCGACGTCCGATTCGCAGTACGCGCGCCCGATATGCGCGACGATGAGCCGCACATGCGGGAAATCGCGTTCGATCTCGAGCAGATCGGCGAGGTTCTGCGGATCCCGCAGCCGCTGCGGCCGCGCGATGTGCAGCATCACGACCGCGCCGAGCTCGTCCATCACGGCGAGGTGCTCGCGCGTCAGGAAGTCGAAGATGCGCAGGCTCGCGTCCGGGATCGCGGGGTCGGCAAAGCACAGATAGACCTTGATGCCCCGGTAGCCGCGGTGCTTCACCGCGTCGCGCAGCGCGTCCGGGCTCATCGACGGGTGGGTCAGATAGAGCTTTGCAAACCCGGTCGCCTCGGCCGCGGCGTCGATAAAGCGGTTTGCGGCGTCGACGTCCATCCCCGGCGCGGGGCTTCCGAAGATCAGCGCGCGGCAGTCCCGGCCTGGGAACAGCAGCCGATAGGTCTCCGTCAGATGCTCCGGCGGGTTGCGGTCCGCGACGCGCGCGGGCCACGACGCGGTGCGGCAGTCGGCCGTGATGTGCGCGTCGGGCATGTAGACATGCGTGTGGATGTCATAGAGCTTCTCCGGCAGAAAATCCGCGAGCCGCTCGCGGTAGATCCGGGCGTCGCAGTCCCGGATTTCAAACAGAGCCATCGTGATAGTTCCTCCCTTTTCCCCTCGTCAGATCCGGTCGACGGGCATCCCGCAGAGCGTCGCCGCGTCCGCGAGCACGCGCGGGTCGGCGTGGTAGACGAGCGCGCTGTGATGGGTGCCCGCAAGGCGGGAATACTGCTCGAGGAAGTCCGTCACGGGCATCCGCGGGTCGAGCCAGCCGCGCACAGAGCCCGCAAACGCGTCGCGCTCGGGGCAGTCCATGTGGCAGGACGCGAGGATGGCGCGGTTTTCGCGCTTTCCGGGCGAGATGTTCATCCAGACCGCCGAGCCGGTCTTATACACCGCCCCCACGGACGGCGCGTGTCCGACCGGCGGCACATACGGCACGGGTTTGTCGATCAGCGCCGCACGGCGCGCGACCCGGGCGTTCAGCTCGCCCATATGCGACAGGAACACGCGGTCGCCGAGGAAGTCGGGGCAGAACATCTCGGCAAAGCTCGTCTCCGGGTATACGCGCAGCAGCGCGCCGACGAGCGCCGCCGTCAGCACGTCCCCCTCCCCCGCATATCCCACGCCCTCGCGCATCAGCTCGCAGGCGGCGACAAACGGGATCGTCGGAAGCCCTAAGTCCTCGCAGAAATCGAGGAAATTAAACGAAAACGCGGAAAGGTCGAACTCGCGCACGAGCTTGCGGATCGCAACGGTCGTCCGCGCGGCGGTCAGCACGGCGCTGTCCTCGATTTCGACCGCATACGACGCGCGCAGGCGGGTCGCCTCGGTATCCGCCTCCCCGTCCGTCACGCTCTCGACCGCGCGCCGGCAGGTCGCGGGAGACAGCGGCACGGTCTGCACGCCGGAGCGCGCGCGGATCTCGTCAAACGGCAGCTCGAAGTCGCCCATGTCCTCGAACGGACGGCCGATCAGCCCGACGCGCGCGCCCGCAAACGCCTTCGCGATCACGGCGGAGCGGACCGCGCGCACGACGCGGCCGGGATAGTCCTCGCTGTCCCAGTAGCCCGCCTCCACGAGATACGGCTTGCCCATCCGCGCGAGCACGCAGCACAGATCCTGCACGCCGTGGATGCCGTGGCAGGGCATGATCTGCTCCGGAGAGGCCATCGGCCCGAAATCGAGACAGGGCGTCGTGTCGAGCAGGATGACGGGCAGCTTCGTCTCCGCGAGCGCCGGCGCCGACTGCATCGACGGGTGATACGCCAAAAACAGCACGCCGACCGCGTCCGCGCCCGACGCTTCCATCGCCCGCAGCGCGCGCCGCACGTCCGCGACCGTCAGCGCGACGTCCGCCGCCTCCGCGCAGAGCTCCTCGCACGAGAGCTTCCGCGCAAGCGTCCCGGCAAACGCCGCCGCGCGCTTTGCAGACCCCGGGTCGATGCGCTCGTACAGCGGCGCATACAGAGGGAGAATTCCGAGCTTCATAGTCCGTTTTTCGTCCTTTCCGTTTTTGACCGTGCCTTTCAATTTTCTGACAGTTACGGTCAAGAAAAATCTCTTTCCTCTATTACATCACAAAAACCCCGTCTTGTCAAGGGCTTACGAAAATGTAAGACGAAGCGCCCGTTTTGTAAGCCAAATCGATTGCACGGCGGCGCGGGGCGCGGTATAATGAACGCCGTTGATACCAATACCGAAAGGGGTTTCGATTTCATTGGCATTGCTTGACGTTCGCAGCATCAAAAAGGTCTACACGACGCGCGGCACGGGGCATCCCGTAACGGCGCTGCATTCGGTCAGCTTCACCGTCGAGGAGGGCGAGTACGTCGCCGTCATGGGCGAGTCCGGCTCGGGCAAGACGACGCTGCTCAACATCCTCGCCGCGCTCGACCGCCCGACGTCGGGCGAGGTCCTGCTCGACGGCCGTCCCACGGGCGAGATCCGCGAGCGCGAGCTGTCCGCGTTCCGGCGCGACCACTTAGGGTTTGTCTTTCAGGATTTTAACCTTCTTGACAGCTTTAACCTGCGCGACAACATCTTCCTGCCGCTCGTGCTCGCGGGGAAGCGCTACGACGAGATGCGCCAGCGGCTCGAGCTCTGCGCGGCGGAGCTCGGCATCGGCGACCTCCTCGACAAGTTCCCCTACGAGGTCTCCGGCGGCCAGAAGCAGCGCGCCGCCGTCGCCCGCGCGATCATCACGAACCCCCGCCTGCTGCTCGCGGACGAGCCGACCGGCGCGCTCGACTCCCGCGCCGCGGACAGCCTGATGGCGCTCTTCGACCGCATCAACGCGTCCGGCCAGACCATCGTCATGGTCACGCACAGCGTCAAGGCCGCCTCCCACGCCGGACGCGTCCTCTTCCTGCGCGACGGCGAGGTCATCAACCAGCTCTACCGCGCGGGCGCCGACCTTCCGACCCAGTTCGCGCGCATCTCCGACGCGCTGACGCTCCTGTCGGCGGATATTCCCGACGGCGGAAAGGAGCGCGCGTAACATGAACCTGTGCGCAAGGCTCGCCTTCGGCAACCTCCGGCGCGGCGCGCGCTCGACGCTGCCCTTCCTCCTCTGCGTCGCCGGCACCGCGGCGATGTTCTATAACCTCTGCTTCCTCGACACCTACCCGGATCCCCTGATCGCCGCGGGCGACAACGAGCTGCGCCTGATGCTCTCCTTCGGCGTCGGCGTCGTCGCCATTTTCGCGCTGGTCGTGCTCTATTACACAAACTCCTTCCTGCTGCGCCGCCGGAAAAAGGAGTTCGGGCTCCTAAACGTCCTCGGCCTCGAAAAGCGCCACCTCGCGCGCATGATGGCGATCGAAACGCTGATGCTCGCGCTCGTGGGCACCGGCGCGGGGATCGCGCTCGGCATCCTGCTTTCCAAGCTCCTGCTCCTTTTGCTCCTCAAGCTCGTGCGCAACGCGCCCGTGCTCGGGTTTTCCGTCTCCCTGCCCGCCATCGGCATCACCGCCGCGGTCTTCGGCGCGATCTTCCTGCTCATCCTCGCCTCCTCCGTCCGCAGCGTCGTGCTGGCGCGTCCGGCGGAGCTGCTGTCCGCGTCGAACGCGGGCGAGCGCGAGCCGAAAACGCGCTGGCTGCTCGCCGCCGTAGGCATTCTCACGCTCGGCGGCGGCTACACGCTCGCGCTCCTGACGCGCGACCCGATCCAGGCAATGGGCATGTTCTTTGTCGCGGTCATTCTCGTCATCATCGGCACCTACTGCCTTTTCACGGCGGGCAGCATCGCCGTTCTCAAGTCCCTGCGCAAAAACCGCCGCTATTACTACCAAACGCGGCATTTCATCAACGTTTCCGGCCTCATCTACCGCATGAAGCGCAACGCGGCGGGGCTTGCGAGCATCTGCATCCTCTCGACGATGGTGCTCGTCACGGTCTCGACGACGGTCTCCCTCTATTCGGGCGTCGACGACATGCTCCGCACGATGTACCCCCGTAACTTCGCCGTCTACGGCTTCGATTTCGAGCCCGCCGAAGCCGATGCCGCCGCCGAAACGCTCGGCGCGATCGCCGACCAACACGGCGTCTCCCGCGAATCGCTGATCTCCTACCGCTACTACGCGATCGCCTACGGCATCCGCGACGGCGTGATCGACTTTTCAAACGGCTATGAATACTATTCCGACGGCGCGCGCTTCGAATTCATCCCGCTTGCGTCCTACAACGCGCTGATGGGCGAATCCCGCACGCTCTCCCCGGGCGAGGCGCTCCTCTACACGCCGGACAAAAACCTCCTCGGCGACTCGGTCGACATTAATGGCGAGGTCTACCGCATCACCGAGCGGCTTTCCGCCCTGAACGTTCCGACGGCGAACGTCCTCGAGCGCGCGTACCGCTACTACCTGATCGTCCCGGACGACGAAGCCGTCCTCCGCATCGTGAAAGCGTCGAACCTTGCGGATCGCTACGAGGGTGAGACGTTCTACTACGGCTTCGACACGGACTCCCCGGACGCCCTCCAGCTCGACGCGAAAGCGAGCGTCCACACCGCGTTCCGCGGACACGCGCTCTCCGTCACGCTGGTCTGCGAGCAGTGGGCGGACTTCGTCTCCGTCTACGGCGGCCTCTTCTTCGTCGGCATCATCCTCGGCCTTCTCTTCCTGATGGCGACGGTGCTCATCATCTACTACAAGCAGGTCTCCGAGGGCTTCGACGACGCCTCGCGCTTCGAGATCATGAAAAAAGTCGGACTCTCGGACGACGAAGTCCGCGGCACGGTCAAAAGTCAGGTTCTGACGGTCTTCTTCCTCCCCCTGTGCGCCGCCTTCCTCCACGTCGCCTTCGCCTTCCCGATGGTCCTGCGGATGCTCCGCATCTTCAACCTCGACAACACCCTCCTCTTCGTCGTCACGACCGCCGCGACGTGTCTCGCGTTCGCGCTCGTCTACACAGTCATTTACGGGGTGACCGCCCGTTCGTATTATCGCATTGTGAATGCGGCGTAGCTTCTTAACCGGCACCTACAGCTGGCTGATACTTTGCAGGGGGCGCTATTCGCCCCCCTGCACCCTCCGAACTCCTTTCTT
>JAEDGJ010000059.1 GCA_016297585.1 Clostridiaceae bacterium | reverse complement strand
GAAAATGATGTACGCGGCCACGAGCAGCAGCAGCGCGGCGATGACCCAGCCGACCCACGGCTCGTGCAGCACGCGCTGCAGCTCCTGGAGCATGTAAAGCGTCTGGGAAAGCTCGACGTCCTCCGCCGCGAGGAGACGGAGCGTATCGATGGGAGAGCCGTCGAAATAGACGGTCATCGTTCCGAGCACGTCGCCGCGGTCGACCGGCGCCGTGACATCCTCGGCGAGCGTGATGGAGGTCGTGAAGCGGGACAGCTCGACGGAGGCATGCAGGAGCCGGCGCACCTCGTGGTCGGGCTTTAAGACCACATAGTCCTTGCCGTCCGACAGCGCGACTTTGACCTCGGCGGCGGGCTCGGAGGTGGAGATGATGGTGCGGTAGGTGAATTTCGAGAACGCCCAGTCGAAAAGCTCTTCCGTATCGAGGAAGCTCATGATGCGGCGGATGCCGGAGTGCGTGTATTCGGTGGTGGAGCCGAGCATGACGGAGACGAGATAGAGATCCCCCTTCTGCGCAAAGCCGACGAAGCAGCGGCCTGCCTCGGTCGTCGTGCCCGTCTTGCCGCCGGTGCAGTAGGAATACAGATAGGCGGAGGTTTCGGTGTTGGAGATCATGAAGTTCGTCGAGTTGAAGTAGCGCGCCTCACAGAGGTTGGTTTCCGGGACGGAGGCCTGCGCCATGCCGCAGATCTCAACGAATTCCGGGTATTGCATCGCGGCGAGCGTGATTTTCAGCAGATCGGACGCCGTGGTATAGTGATCGTCGTCGTGGTAGCCGTGCGCGTTGACAAAATGGGTACCCGTGCAGCCGAGCGCCTTTGCTTTGGCGTTCATCATATCGACAAAGGCTTCGATACTGCCGCCGACGGTCTCCGCGATGACGTTGGCGGCGTCGTTGCCGGAGGGGACGAGCAGACAGATGAGCAGGTCGGAGAGCTTCATTTTCTCGCCGGTTTTGAGTCCCGCGATGGACGAGCCGGGCTGGACGCTCGTAATGGCGGTACGGGAAGCGGTCACGACGTCGTTTAGGTGCCCGTATTCGAGCAGCAGCAGCGCGGTCATGATCTTCGTCGTGCTGGCGGGATAGAGGCGCTCGTCCTCCCCTTTGGAATACAGCAGCTCCCCGCTGTTTTTTTCGTAGACCACGCAGCCCTTCGCGGCGATCTCAGGCGCGTCGTCGTAATTCGTAAACGCAAGGGCGGGAGAGGCAAAAAGGCAGACGGCCAGCAGCCATGCGGCGGCGCGGAAAAAGTGTTTACGCATCGTATGGAAATCCCTTTCGAAAAAAGAGGAATCCGCAAATCGTTTCTTTTTGGAAAACGGCTTGCGTTTACCGGAGGGGATGTGGTATAATACCCCTGTATATATTGTAAACCGGATTCCGTTGTTTGTCAATTGCGATTTAAGGGGGATAAAACCGTATGCGAATTTTGGTTGTCGACGACGAAAAGCTGCTCGTCAAGGGCATAAAGTTCAATCTGGAGAACGAAGGGTATACCGTGGAGACCGCGTTCGACGGCGAGGAGGCGCTGAGGCTTGCGCGGGAGATGCAGTTCGATCTGATCATCCTCGACCTGATGCTGCCGAAGATCGACGGTCTGGAGGTCTGCCGCCGCATCCGCGAGTTCATCAACACGCCGGTCATCATGCTGACGGCGAAGGGCGAGGATACCGACAAGCTGATCGGCTTTGAATACGGCGCCGACGATTACATTACAAAGCCCTTCAACATCATGGAGCTCAAAGCCCGCATCCGCGCGATCCTGCGCCGTGCCGGCAGCGCGGACCGCGCCGAGCAGAACCGCCGCGTCAAGGTCGGCACGATCGAGCTGGACGGCTTTGAGCGCAACGTCTACGTCGACGGCCGGCACGTCGTCCTGACGGCCAAGGAGTTTGACCTGCTGGAGATGCTGATGCGCAACGCCGGACGCGTTTACAGCCGCGAAAACCTCCTAAACATCGTCTGGGGCTACGAATATCCGGGCGATATCCGTACGGTGGATGTGCATATCCGGCATCTGCGGGAAAAGATCGAGAAGAACCCCGCCGAACCGGAATACATCATCACCAAGTGGGGAGTGGGTTATTATTTCAAGCAGTAAGCACGCGCTTCGCGACTTTTTGTGCAGTCTCCGCTTCCGCATCCTCGGCAGCTATTTTACGATCATCGCCGTCGTGCTCATCCTCGTCAACACGACGCCCGTGATGACGACCCAGCGCCTGATCGTCGAATCGAAGTCCAACGAGCTTCTGAAAACCGCGAACATGGTCTCCTCCACGCTGGCGGGGCTCGGGTCGCTCGATTCGGAGCGGGTGGAGTCCGTCATGTCGATTCTGGACGTTTCCGGGGATGTGCGGGTGCTCGTTACCGACTACCGGGGCGCCGTGCTGTACGACAACTCGCGGGAGCTGCCCGTCCGGGGAAAGACACTGATGCTTTCGGAGGTTTTTTCGGCGCTTTCCGGCAACGATTCCTTCCGCAGTACCTATACGGACGGGGCATTTGAGTCGATTGCGGCCGTTCCGGTCATGTACAAGGGCGAGATCCTCGGAACGGTCTGTTTTTTTGACGTCGATGCCGGTACGGCGGGGCTGCTGCTCGGCATTCAGGATTACCTGCGCACGATCACGCTGATCGTGCTGCTCGTCTGCATCGTGATGATGATCCTGTTCTCCGCCATGTTCTCCCGCCGGATGCAGAAGCTCTCCGGCGCGATCAAAATGATCCGCGAGGGGCAGTACGAGCACCGGCTCGTCATCGACGGGCACGACGAGATCACCGCGCTGGCGGAGGAGTTCAACGATCTTTCGGGAAGGCTGCAGAAGACCGAGACGCTGCGCCGGCGCTTTGTGTCCGACGCGTCGCACGAGCTGAAAACGCCGCTCGCGTCCGTGAAGCTCCTGGCCGATTCGATCATCCAGACGCCGGATATGCCGATGAGCGACGTGCAGGAGTTCCTGCACGACATCAGCGACGAGATCGCGCGTCTGACGCGCATCACGGATCACCTGCTGCAGCTGACGCGGCTCGACGTCGAGCTTGCCGATCACGCCAGAGAGTACCTCGATCTGTCGGATATTGCCCGCCGCGCGGTCCGGCTGTCGCAGCCGCTCGCGGCGGAGCGCGGCATCACGCTGCAGGCGGACACCGCGCCGGAGTGCATCGTCGAGGCGGCCGAGGATCCGCTCTATCAGGTGATCTTCAATCTCGTGGAAAACGCCATCAAATATAATGTAGACTGCGGCAGCGTGCATGTCCTGACGTATAAGAGCGAAGGGAATGTCTACTGTCTCGTCGACGATACCGGCGTCGGCGTGCCGGAGGCCGAGCTTTCCCGCATTTTCGAGCGCTTTTACCGTGTGGACAAGGCGCGTTCGCGGGAGACGGGCGGCACCGGACTCGGACTGTCGATCGTCAAGCAGACCGTCGAGGAATACGGCGGAAAGGTATGGGCGGAGAACCGGCGGCCGCAGGGCACGAGGTTTGTCGTATGCCTTCCCTATCGCGGAGCGGAGGTGGGGCTCGAATCATGAGAAACGCAAAGATCGCCGCGGTCCTGTTCGCCGTCCTCTGCCTGAGCGGCATGCTGTCCGCCTGCGCGAAAAGCGGACAGATGCAGACCGTTTCCATCGCCTGCGCCGCCGCGCCTTCCTCTCCGGACGGCACCGGCGCGCTCCATTTTGAGGAACGCAGCATCCCGAAGGTCACGGGCTCCGTGCTGTACCGGCGCCTGATCTCGGAAATGCAGAAAACGCCCTCCAATACGGCGCTCTCCGCCGTGCTCGGCTACGGCATCAGTCTGACGGAGGTGACGGAGGAGGACGGCACCGTCGTGTGCGTCTTTTCCGAGGGGCTTTCGTCGCTGGAGGCGGCGCAGCTGGAGCGGGTGTTCTGCGCGGTGACGCTGACCGTCTGCCGCAACAGCGACGCGGACGGCGTTCGGATCCTTGCCGGCTCGCAGGCGCTCCATGAAGGCGTTCTGACGCCGGAGCTGTATGTGACGGATACAAACGCGCTGCGGATCGAGACCCGCGAGCTGACGCTGTATTATCCGAATCTCGAGCAGGACGGGCTGGAAAGCGCGCTGTGCGAAGTCAGGCTCGCGGCGGACGCCAACGTCGCGGAGGCGGTGATGGAGACGCTGCTGTCCGGTCCCGTGACCGACAAGGGCTATGTCATCCGCTTCATCGCCGACGGCACCGAGCTGCACAGCGCCGGGATCGACGACGGCATCTGCTACGTCGATCTGTCCGAGGAATTTCTCAACGAAAACATCGCGGCTCCCGACGGGACGAGTCTTGTCGTGTACGCGATCGTCAACTCCCTGACCGCGCTGCCGGAGGTCGCCGGCGTCCAGTTCCTGATCGACGGAGAGGCGCGTCAGGCGTATCTCCATCCTCATTTCGACCAGCCCATCACGCCCCGCACGCCGGGGACGATTACTGTACAATAAGAGAAAGGTCTGTGAAACACCTATGCGTTTTGATACCGCTGCTCTTCATGCCGGCTATTCCCCCGAGCCGACGACGCATTCCCGCGCCGTCCCGATCTACGCGACGACCGCCTACACCTTCGACAGCACCGAACACGCGCGCCAGCTTTTCGCGCTGGAGGAGCCCGGAAACATCTATTCCCGCCTGAGCAACCCCACCTGCGACATCCTGGAAGCGCGCATCGCGGCGCTCGAGGGCGGCGTCGGGGCGCTCGCGGCGGCGTCCGGACACGCGGCGATCCATATGACGGTCATGAACCTCGCCGGAGAGGGCGACGAGATCGTGGCGGGCAACAATCTCTACGGCGGCACGATGAATATGTTCGGCAAATCGCTCGCGCGGCTCGGCATCCGCGTCAATTTCGTCGACGCGCACCGTCCGGAGGCCTTTGAAGAGGCGATTACGGACAAGACGAAGGCGCTGTACGTCGAAGCGGTGGGAAATCCCAACGCCGACCTCGCGGATATCGAGGCGATCGCCGGTATCGCGCACGCGCACGGCGTGCCGCTGATCGTCGACAACACGGTTCCCTCCCCCGCCCTGCTGCGCCCCAAGGAGTTCGGCGCCGACCTCATCATCCATTCGACGACGAAGTTCCTGTCCGGCACCGGCACCGTCATGGGCGGCATGACCGTCGACTGCGGCACGTTCCGGTGGAAGGACAATCCCCGCTTCCCGCTGCTCAATGACCCCGACCCGAGCTATCACGGCGTCGTGTTCGCCGACGTGCCGAACAACGCGGGCTTCATCGCGCGTCAGCGTGCGCTGATCCTGCGCGACTACGGCGGCTGCCAGTCCCCGTTTAACGCATGGGTGACGCTGCTCGGCGTCGAGACGCTGGGGCTCCGCATGAAAAAGCACAGCGAAAACGCGCTCGCCGTGGCAAAATTCCTCGAGGCGTCCGACGCGGTCGAGCAGGTCAACTATCCCGCGCTGCCGTCGAGCCCCTATTACGAGCTGTCGAAGAAATACCTCCCCTCGGGCGCGTCGTCGATGTTCACCTTCATCATCAAGGGCGGCCGCGAGGCGGGAGGCCGGTTCATCAATGCCTGCAAGCTCATCTCCCACGTCACGAATCTCGGCGACGCGAGAAGCCTCGTCTCCCATCCGGCAACGACGACGCATTCCCAGCTTTCCGACGAGCAGCTCTACGCCGCGGGCATCGCGCCCGGCACCGTGCGGCTGGCGATCGGGCTTGAGGACATCGAGGATCTGTACGAGGATCTGGCGCAGGCGCTGGCGGAGTCCCAGAAGTGAGCGCGTTTCGCTGCCCGGTTTGTCGGGAGCCGCTTGCCGAAAACGCCGCGGGACTCGTCTGTCCGGCCGGTCACGCGTTCGACCGGGCAAAAAGCGGCTATGTCAATCTGCTGCGCGCGCGCGGCGGCGGGAATCACGGCGACGACCGCCTGATGGTGCGCGCGCGGCGGGAATTCCTGGACGGCGGCTATTACGAGCCGCTCGCGGACGCGGTCGCCGAGGCCGCGGCGGCGTATGCCTTCCCCGGCGTGCGCCTGTTTGACGCGGGCTGCGGCGAAGGGTACTATACCGCGCGCGTGAAAGATACGCTGGCGGCGCGCGGCTTTGCGCCGGAGACTGCGGGCGTGGACATCTCGCGCGACGCGCTGATCGCGGCGGGAAAGCGCGGACGGGATATCGAGCTTGCGGTGGCGAGCGTATACGATCTGCCGGCGGCGGACGGAAGCTTTGATATGCTGCTGTCCATCTTTTCGCCGCTGTGTCTTGCGGAATTCCGGCGCGTGCTGTCGCCGGAAGGCGTGTTTATCATGGCGTATCCTTTAGAGGAGCATCTCTGGGAGCTGAAACGGGCGGTCTATGACGAGCCGTACCGCAACCGCGTGGATTCGGACGAGCGGGAGGGCTTTTCGCTGCTGTCCCGCCGCGAGATCCGCTATGAAATGACGCTTCGGGGAAACGACGCGATCCGGAATCTGTTCATGATGACGCCCTACTATTATAAAACGTCGCGGAAAGACCAGGAAAAGCTGGATTCCCTTGCCGAGCTGACGACGCAGGCCGCTTTTGCGGTCTGTGCGTACCGGAAAACCGGGGAAAGCGCGCAGGCGGTCTGACAAAAAACGACCGCATGAATCATATCAGGGAGGTGCGCTGCATGTATTGTCTGGGATTTGACATCGGCGGAACGAAATGCGCGGTAAGTCTTGGATTTGTGGATCGGGATGTCTGCCGGGTGCTCGGGAAGCGGAAGTTTCCGACGCCGGAGGGCTGCGCGGCGGCGCTGAAGGCGATGACGGAACAGGCCGACGCGCTGCTGGAGGAGGCGGAGCTTCGTCCGGGTCAGCTCGCGGGCATCGGCGTCTCCTGCGGCGGGCCGCTCGATTCCAAATCCGGCGTGATCCTGTCTCCCCCGAATCTGCCGGGCTGGGATCACGTGGAGATCACGGAGCTTCTGCGGCGGCGGTACGGCGTGCCGGCGTATCTGCAGAACGACGCGAACGCCTGCGCGGTCGCCGAATGGCGCTTCGGCGCGGGACGCGGCTGCGAAAACATGATCTTTCTCACCTTCGGCACGGGACTCGGCGCGGGGCTGATCCTCGGCGGGCGGCTCTACGCCGGAACGAACGACATGGCGGGAGAGGCCGGACACATCCGCATGGAGCGCTTCGGGCCCGTCGGCTACGGCAAATGCGGCTCGATGGAGGGCTTTTGCTCCGGCGGCGGCATCGCCCAGCTTGCGCGGTACATGGCCATCGAGCAGATCCAGCGCGGCACGCCGCCTGCGATCTGTGAGTCGGCGCGGGAACTCGACGCCCTGACGGCGAAGGTCGTCGCGGACGCCGCCGCGGAGGGCGATCCGTTCGGCATCGCGGTCTACCGCCGCTGCGGCGAATATCTCGGAAAGGGGCTGGCGATCCTCGTGGACCTGCTCAACCCCGAGAAAATCGTCATCGGCAGCATCTACGCGCGCTGCCGCGAACTGTTATATGATGCGATGATGCAGACGCTTTCGGAGGAAGCGCTGCCGGGTGCGCTTGCGGTCTGTTCCGTCGTCCCGGCGGAGCTCGGAGAGAGCATCGGCGACTATGCGGCGCTGTCCGTTGCGGCGGGCGGCCTCTGATTTTGACCGGGAAAGGGGTATTTTTCATGGATAAGAAAGAACTGTACCGCTATACGGGGGATGTTTCCCAGGTTTACGGCGTCCGCCGTGTGACCTACGCCGACGGAAGCGCGCGCGGGATGGCGGCGATCGAGGCGGAGACCGGCGCGGGACTGCGCTTTTCCGTTCTCGAGGGACGCGGACTCGATCTGTATGAGATGTCCTACAAGGGCGTCAACCTGACGTTCCGGACGAAAAACGGACTGGTTTCCGGCGAACGCTTCTCGACCGTGCCCGGCGAATTCGGCCGCACGATGAACGGCGGCATGATGTTCACGGCGGGCTTCCTCAACGTCGGCGGCGACGTGACCGAGGACGGGCTGTACCATCCCACGCACGGCCGGGCAGACGGCGCGGCGGCGTCGGAGGTCTACGCGGTGACAAACGACGGGGACCAAAGCATCGAAATCGGCGGAAAGCTGCGGGAGACCCGGCTGTTTGCCGAAAATCTGCATCTGACCCGCCGCATCCGCACCGGTGCCTCAAAGCCCGAGATCGTCATCGACGATACGCTCGAAAACCGCTCGACGCAGGCCGCGGAGATCGCGATCCTGTATCACTGCAACCTCGGCTACCCGTTCCTCGACGAGGGCGTGCGCGTCTACCGCAGCGGCTATGAGGTGACGCCCCGCAATGCGGACGCCGCGGCGGGGCTTTCGGCCTACGACGTCATGAGCGCGCCGCAGGACAACGTCCCGGAGCAGGTGTTCCTGCAGAAGAATCTGCCGGCGGAGGACGGCTGCGCGACGGTGCTCGCGGTCAGCGAAAAGCTCGGACTGGGGTTCTATGTGCGCTACGCGGTCGATACGCTGCCGAATTTCTCGCAGTGGAAATCGATGGCGGCGGGCGACTACGCGCTCGGGCTGGAGCCGACGAACAATCTGCTGCGCGGACGTGTCGGCGAACGCGAGGCCGGAGGCCTGACTTCGCTTGCGCCGTTTGAGTCGGCAAAGTTCCATGTTGTGCTGGGCGTGCTGGAGGGCGCGCATAAAATCGACGCTTTCCGCAAAGCCTACTGCGTATGATACGACGCTGGATTTCTGCTTTACTGGTATTATGCAGCCTTGTATGGTGTGCCGGTGCGTACGCGGCGGACATCGTGCCGATTGCCGTGGTACTCGACGGGGAGGCGCTGGAAGACGGAGGAATGCTGTATAAGGGGACGGCATATGTTCCGCTGGAGCGCTTTACCGAGCGGCTGGGCGCGGCGGTGTTTCCCGCGCCCCACCGCTGCGGCTATATGATCGTCCGCGAGGGGCATACGTTCCGTTTTCTGATGACCACCTCCCGCACCTATATCGACGGCGCGCTCTCGGACGTCCGCGCCTATCCGCTCTGGCACAGAGGGACGGCGTATGTGCCGGTGCGCGCGCTGGAGTCCTTTCTGGGGCTGCGGCTGCTGTACGATTCCGAATACCGGACGCTGTATGTGTCGTCCGGCGCGGATGACGCGCCGCCGGAGGGCGTCCGGCTGCCGATCCTCATGTACCACGCCGTCTCGGACGAGACCTGGGGCTATGAGGAGCTGTTCGTGCGCCCGTCCGAGCTGGAGGAGCAGATCGTGTACCTGCTCGAAAACGGCTATACGCCGGTCACGTTCGACGATCTCGGCAGACTCGGCGAAATTGAGAAGCCGGTGATGCTGACGTTCGACGACGGCTATCTTGACAACTACACGGAGGCCTTCCCCATCCTCGAAAAATACGGGGTCTGCGCGACGATGTTCATCGTCACGAACAACCTAGACGATCCGCGCTGCGTGACGCCCGAAATGGTGCGCGAGATGGACGCGTCGGGGCTTGTCAGCATCCAGTCGCACTCGCATACCCATCCCGAGCTGACCTCTCTCGACGAAAAGAGCCTCGAGTACGAGCTCTCCCGCTCCCGGCTCGAGATCGCGCGGCTGACGGGGAAAATTCCGTATGTGCTCTGCTACCCTTCCGGAAAGCAGAATGAGACGGTGCGCGGGATTGCCTCGGCATACTACGACTACGGCCTGATTATGGCCGGCGATACGGTGCGGACCGGAAGAGGCGACACGATGCGGTGGGCGCGCGGCTATGTGTACCGCGGCATGAGCCTTTCCGCGTTCAAAAAACTGCTGTGACGGAGGTACTATGCCATGCGTCTGCTCCTTCCCCATGAAAACGCGATGCTGTCCGACGCCGCGGGCGTCCGGCTGCCGGATGCTCTGGCGGTCGACTGCGTGCTCATCGCCGAGCCGGGGCATCGCATCCTCTTATCCGGAACCCCCGCAAAGGAAGCGGGGCCCGGACGCTATCTTGCGCGCGCAAACCTGACCGGCTACCGCAATGTGCTGACGCTGACCGACGAAACCGCGGGAGAGACCGCGGAGGCGGTGCTTTTCTGGGTGCCGCGGGCGACGGGGATGTACCGGCTGTCGCTCGACGACAACATCTGGAACCTGCAGGACATCGCGCGGCACGCGGATACATACCGATCGATCTTCGACAATCCCTATCTCGGCCTGATGAAAGAGGTGCACGACCGCTTCGGGACGAAGATTCTGATGAACATCTATTACGAATGCCCCGAGCACGGCGGGTTTACGCTTTCGGAGATGCCGGACAAGTTCCGGGACGAGTTCCGCGCCAACGCGGACTGGTTCCGCATCGGCTTCCATGCGCGGGCGGATAAGCCCGACCGGCTGTACGAGAACGTCGACTACCCCACCCTTGCGCGCGACATTGAAGACGTGCGGCGCGAGGTGGTCCGCTTTGCCGGAGAGGAAGCGTGGGCGGCGCCCGTGACGACGATGCACTGGGACGTCTGCTCCGACGCCGGCATGCGGGCGTTCCGCGACGAAAACCTGCGCTGCTTCTGCGTGACGAGCAGGCTTCTTTCTGATACGGAGTCCGATCTGCGGCTGCAGATGACGGACAGCCAGGCGCGGCAGTCGCACCGGTACGCGGGGCTCTATGACCCGCAGTATGACATGGTCTATTTCACCTGCGACCTCTATGTCAACGAGCATACGCCCGCCGGTGTGCGCCGGGCGCTGGACGAAAACCAGGCGCGCTACCCGGGACGCGGTTTTGTCGAACTGCTGATTCACGAGCAGTATTTCTACCCGGATTACGCGCATTATCTGCCCGATTACCGCGAGCGTGTGCTTGCCGCCGTCGGGTGGTGCGCGGAACACGGCTATCATCCCGATTTCATGCGGGAAACGCTGCTCGAATCATAAAAGGAGGATCATCCCCTATGAGCATTCCAGAAGGAAGAACAAGCTATTTCGGACGCTATGAGGACAAGGAAAAATTCCGTCTGATCAACCAGCACGGCGTGCGGATCGTGCTCGATCCGGGAAAGACCGGGTATCCGGGGTCCTGGGACATGAACGTCTCTCCCTACGACGGCACCGTCTATATCGCGATGTGCCACGAGGGACAGAGCGAGCAGGCGCGGCTTGTGGCCTACGACTATGCGAAAGACGAGTCCAAGATCGTGGTCAAGGCCGAAAAGCTGACGCTGCCGCCGGTTCGCCAGCTCCCGCATACGAAATTCCACGAGGCGATCGACTTCCTGCCCGACGGACGCCTGATCGCGACGACCCATTCGACCGACAAGGCGCCGCAGCATCCCGAATGGATGCCGTTTGCCCACGTCGACCATGTCTACGACGGCTTCCCCGGCTCCGCGATCGTCATCTACGACCCGAAGACCGGCGAGAGCCGCAATATGGGCGTTCCCGCGCCGCGTGAGAGCATCTACGGCGCCTGCTACGACGCCAAGCACAACGCCTATTACATGATCGGCTTCATGCGCGGGCATGTCTACCGCTATTCGCTCGACGACTGCACCGTCCGCGATCTCGGCAAGGCCGCTGAGGTCTACTGCTACCGCCTGCACCGCGGCCCGGACGCCCACATCTACGGTATGACGAAGACCGGCTTCCTCTTCCGCATCAACGTCGATACCGAGGAGATCGAGGATATGCACTGGCGTATGCCGGCGTTCCCCGACAACTTCGTCGACAACACCTGGTATCGCTATCTGTCGCAGGCGCACAACGTCTCCGACCACGAGTTTGTCTTCACGTCCACGGCGTCGGAGGATATGTTCCTGTTCGATACCGATACCTGCACGGTCCGCGATCTCGGAAAGCGCGCGCCGGTGGACTACGTCAACGACTTCGAGATCAACCCGTTCTGCCTCGACGAGTTCTGCGTGGACAAATACGGCGTGCTCTGGTACGCGCTGTCCGGCTGGATGATCGACAAGCCCAAGGACGAGTTCTACCGCACGCCGAATCCGCGTCTCCTTGTGCGCTGGGACTTCCGCAACGAGCCGAAGCCGGAGATCCTGGGCATCATGGGCACGCAGGAGCACAACTATTCCGGCTCGTCGGTGCTCTGCCTCGACAAGGAGCGCGACATCTTCTACTGCATCGGCTCCTCCCAGCCGATCAATCAGGAGGGAGCGGCGTCCTCGTGCGCGCTGTTCTGCCTGAATCTCGCGGAATTCCGTCCCCATGCGAAGGAAAAGGGCCCGATCTGGGAGCAGAAGATGACGGTGAAGCCGTATCCCGAGGAGGAGGTCGCCGAGATCCGCAAAAAGGCCGCCGAGCCGCCGGAATGGGCGGGAGAAGAGGTCTCCGGCAAGAATCCGTTCGCGCCGGTGCCGATTTCCCATGTGATCCCGATCCGGCTCTGGAGAAAGCTCGCGGATACGCCGGGAGCAAGGATCGAGGACTCGAAGGTGCGCGGTCTGGCGTGGGACGGCGAAGGCAATATCCACGGCTACTGCGGCGAGACGGAAAACAGGTACTATTTCCGGCTTTCCCCGCGCAAAACCGCCTGGTTTGCGTCGAAGGCGGAGGCTGACGCCTGCGAGGACGTGATGATCTGGCGCTCGATCCTGAAGACCCGCATCAACGAGCGCGAGGAGAACGGACGCTGGGCGATCGACGTGCCGCTGTCCTATTCGTATGAGATCGCGGCGTTCTGCCCGGTCGACGATATTACGGTGGGACTTGCGAAATGGCTGGACGAAAACCTCCTGCCGGGCAAATGCGAGCTGCCGGAGGGCACTGTGCTTCCGGAGGTCGCCGGACGCCGCTATCTCGCGGTCGCGACGGCGACGGCGGAGCTTGCGGGCGGCAGAATTGCCGTCGGCACGAAGGACGGCCTGTTCGCGACGGTGAAGGACGGGAAGGTGTTCAACTACGGCAACGCCGCGCCCTTGGGCCCCGTGCGCTGCATGAGCGTGACGCCGGACGGCAAGCGCCTTTACGGTACGGCGGGCGACGTCGAGGATATGGGCACGATCTTCGCGTTTGACGATGAGCACGGCCTGCGCCAGCTCGGACTTATCAACTACAACTCCCCCGGCTACATGGACGGCCCGACGGCGTCGAACGTCCTCTCCGCGATCGCGGTCAGCCCGGACGGCACGATGCTCGCCGTCGGCGGCGCGGACCGCATCGGCGCGGTGCATATCCTGATGCTGTAAGCCTGCCTCCGGCATGAAAAAGCGCGGACTCCCGATGGTGTTTCGGAAGTCCGCGCCTTTTGTATTACGCAAAAGAGCCCGCTACATGCAGAATGCGCAGCGACGCCGTGCGCGCGACGCGCGAGACGCATCTGCCGCGGATGCCGCCGATCGTCATCTCGCTCGTGCCGCCGAGCGTGATGTCGGCAGTGTCCGCCGTAACGCCGCCAGCGGAAAGCGTTCCGGAGCCGGAAAGCCCGGCGATGAGATGCTCGGCCGTGCCGCTCGCGACGGAAACGTCGCCCGAGCCGCGGATCGCGATCTCCGCCGTTTCGGCGTCGAGCGCGCCGACGCTGATGTCGCCGGAACCGGCGATGGAGGCGTTGAAGCGGCGCAGACGGCTCTCCCGGATGCTGACGTCGCCGGAGCCCGCGATATTGACGCTGAGCGATTCCCGGACGCACCCGCCGTCAACGTCGCCGGAGCCCGCGACGCTGACGGTGGCTGCACCCGCCGCGGCAAAGTCGACGTCGCCCGATCCCGCGACGGAGACCGTCAGCGTGTCCGCCTCGGAAAAGTCGATGTCGCCGGAGCCCGCGACGGCAAGCGACGCGGCGGCGAAGGACGGCTCGCAGACGATGCTGCCGGAGCCGGCGATGGTGAGCTCCGCTTCCTCGCCGCGGGAAAAGCCCGTCCAGATCTCGATGCGGTTTTCCTGCTCGCGGCGGAAGCCGAAAAAGCCGCGGCCGTTTTCCGTCTGCCGGTTTTCGATCTTCAGCCGGCCGTTCGATTCCGCGACCGTCAGGCTGTCCATAAACCGGCTCGAACCGCTTGCTTCCCA
>JAEDGJ010000058.1 GCA_016297585.1 Clostridiaceae bacterium | reverse complement strand
GCAGCGTGCCGAGCTCCGACCAGACCGCGGGGCCGTGGCCGATGAAGATGAGATCCGGATGCCGCGCAAGGCTGTACTCAAGCTGCGGCATCCCCGGCTCGTCGAAGATGCCGTAGCCGCGGTAGAGCCTGCCCGTCATGTCAAACAGCAGCGGGAAGCCGAACTGCTCCGTGCAGTGCAGCAGATTCTGCATGCGCGGGTCTCTCCACGGCAGATTCGGCATGACCTCGCCGATGCCGCAGCACCCGAGGCGCGCGTAATGCTCGAGGAGCCGTCCGATCGGCGCGTCGGAGCTGTTGCTGTAGACGCGCGGATCGATGTTGCAGAACGGGATCCAGCGTCCGCCCGAGGCGTTCGCGATGTCGATCACCTCGCCGACGGACTGCGGCATATACTCCTCCGAGCTGACCACCGGCAGCAGCACCGCGCGCTCCACGCCGATGCGGGCGTAAATCTCCGCGAGCTGCTCCGGGGACGCAAACAGCTCAATCCCCGACGGCGTCGGGTACTGATATTTGTAAACGTGGCCGTGCATGTCAAAAAACACAGGCGACCCTCCTTTTTTTCAAAGGCTTTTTATCCGCCGAAGATCTCCTCCGCGACGCGCACATCGGTCATCGCGTTGGGGCAGTAGTAGTCCGCGCCGATCGACCGGGCGTAGTCCTCCGTCAGCACCGCGCCGCCGACCATGATCCTGCACCACGGCGCATGCTCGTGCAGCGCGCGGATCGTGCGCTCCATCGCCCCGACCGTCGTCGTCATCAGCGCCGACAGCCCGCAGAGCTGCACATGCTCGCGCACGACGGCGTCCACGACGTCCTCCACCGGCACGTTCCGGCCGAGATCGCGCACGGTAAAGCGGTAGTTTTCGAGGATGCTGCCCGCGATGTTCTTGCCGATGTCGTGGATATCGCCCTCGACCGTCGCGAGCACGATGACGCCGCGGCTCTCCGCCGCCTCGCCCGACGCCTGCAGCCGTTCGCGCAGCACGGCAAACGCGCTCTTCGCCGCGTCCGCCGCGAGCATGAGCTGCGGCAGGAAAAGCCGGCCCTTTTCAAAGCCCCGGCCGACCTCGTCGAGCGCGGGGATCAGCTCGCCGTCGACGATCTCCATCGTCGCGCGACCCTCGTCGAGCAGCTTTCCCGCCGCCTCGGCCGCCGCGGACTTCAAGCCGCGCGTCACCGCTTCCCGCAGTCCCGGTTTTTCCGCCGCTTTCGGCCTGTCCGCCGCCGTTTCCTCCGAGTAGCGCTCGATGTAGCGCAGCGCCCGGTCGTCGTAGCCCGCGAGGACGAGATAGCTGTCGAACGCCCGGCGCATCGCGTCGCTGCCGGGATTGACGATCGCAGCCTTGAGTCCCGCTCCCAGCGCCATCGTCAGGAACGCCGCGTTGACGTTCTCGCGCTGCGGCAGCCCGAAGCTGATGTTCGACACGCCGAGCGAGCAGCAGCCGCCCAAACGTTCGCCGATCAGCCGGATGGATTCGAGCGCAACGGACGCCGCGTCCGCGTCCGCGCTGACGGCCATCGCGAGCGGGTCGAAGATGAGGTCGCAGGGCGGGATGCCGTACTTTGCCGCCTCTTTTTGTATCTTTTCGGCAACGCGGAAGCGCCCTTCGGCGGTTTTCGGAATGCCGTCGTCGTCCAGCGTCAGCGCGATGAGCACGCCGCCGTATTTTTTCGCGATCGGGAACACCGCGTCCATCACGCTCTGCTTGCCGCTGACGCTGTTGATGAGCGCCCGGCCGCAGTAGACGCGCAGCGCCGCCTCCATCGCGGCGGGGGAGGCCGTGTCGAGCTGCAGCGGCAGCCCGCAGACGCGCATGACCGCCCGCACCGCCGCCGTCAGCGACGCCGTTTCGTCGATGCCGGGCAGTCCGACGTTGACGTCGAGCGCGTCCGCGCCCCGGTCGGCCTGCGCCAGCGCTTCCCGCTGCAGGTATCCCATGTCTCCCGCGCGCAGCGCGCTTTTGAGCTTCGGCTTGCCCGTCGGATTCAGGCGCTCGCCGATCATCACCGGCTTTTCCCCGAGTGCCAGCGTCTGCGTGCCGCTCGCGATGACCGCCTGCGTCCGTTCGCGGAGGACAGGGAGCGCGATCCCGCGGACGGCGTCCGCAAGACGCGCGATGTACGCGGGATTCGTGCCGCAGCAGCCGCCCAGGGCAAACGTGAAGGGCGCGAGCTCCCTCATTTCCGCCGCAAACTCCGCCGGGGAGAGCGGAAAGACCGTTTTACCGTCCACGACCTCCGGGATGCCCGCATTGGGATTGGCAAACAGCGGCACATGCGCGCAGGCCTCCATCCGCCGGAGGATGTCCGCGTACAGCTTCGGTCCGAGCCCGCAGTTGACGCCGATGGCATCCGCGCCCGCGGCCTCCAGCACGGCGACCGCCGTCTCCGGATCCGCGCCCGACAGCATCCGCCCGGTGGGCTCGAACGTCAGCGACGCGAGCACCGGCAGCGAAGTTGTCTCCTTGGCCGCGATGACCGCCGCGCGGCACTCCGCGAGGTTCGTCATCGTCTCGATGATGACGCAGTCCGCGTCCCGTCCCGCGGCGACGAGTCTTGCAAAATCCGCCGCCGCTTCCTCAAACGGCGTATCGCCCAGCGGCTCGACGAGCTTGCCCGTCGGACCGACGTCCAGCGCGACGTATTCCACGCCCGACGCCCGCGCGCAGCGGATCGCCGCCCGCACGGCGTCCTCGACGCTGACGCCCGAGAGCTTGTGCGCGTACGCGCCGAAGGTGTTGACCTTCGCGATCCGCGAGCCGGCTTCGGCATAGGCGCGGTGGATCGCGGTCACGGCCTCCGGATGCGTCACATTCCACAGCTCCGGCGACACGCCCGCAGGCAGCCCCGCCGCCTGCAGCATCGTGCCCATCGCGCCGTCAAAAAACAGTCTTTCCGTCCTGAATCGTTCCAAAAACTCCATGTTTTACATTTCCTAACCTGTAAAAAGGCGTCCCGCGCCTCGTTTTTTTATATTTTGGTTTTGCGGATGTAGGCGATGTTTTTGAAGATGTCCGCCGCGTTTTCCGGCCGGTTCATCGTGTAGATGTGGATGCCCTGCACGCCGTTTGCGACGAGGTCGATGATCTGCTCCGTGGCATAGGCGATGCCGGCCTCGCGCAGCGCACGGGGGCGATCCTTGAATTTGTCGTAGATGGAGCGAAGGCGCGGGGGCAGGGGGGTGCCGGAGAGCTGCGCCGAGCGCGCGTACTGGCTCGCCGTCGTCAGCGGCATGATGCCCGCGAGGATCGGGACGTGGATGCCCGCCTTGACCGCACGGTAGAGGAAGCTGTACATAACGTCGTTGTCAAAGAACATCTGCGTCGTCAAAAACGAGCAGCCGGCGTCCACTTTTTCCTTCAGATGCGCGATATCCTCCGCCTTGTCATGCGCCTCGACATGGCCGTCGGGGTAGCAGGCGCCGCCGATGCAGAAGCGGTCGAGCGCCGCAAGCTCGGTCACGAGCTGGGAGGCATACCGGTACTGGCCCGGACCCGGCTCGGTGACGCCCGCGGGACGGTCGCCGCGCAGCGCAAAGACGTTTTCGACGCCCAGCGCCGTGAGCTTTTCCGTATAGGTATGCACCTCGTCACGCGTCGAAGACAGGCAGGTCATGTGCGCGATCGGCGTCATGCCGCGCGCCATCACCTTTTCGCAGATGGACGCCGTCGTCTTCGACGTGGAGCCGGACGCACCGTAGGTGACGCTGATAAAAGACGGGGAGAGCGCGGCGATGCCGTCGATGACTTCGTCCACATGGTCGATGTCCGTACCGGTTTTCGGCGGGAAAATCTCACAGGAGAAGGAAACGCGGCCGGACTGCAGGATCTCGCTGATTTTCATTTGTATTCCTCTCTGGCGTAGCCAAAAGCATTCTATTATAGTCCATTATAGAGTATACCACCGCGCAAAACGGCTTGTCAATCGTCCAATGTAAATTTTCCGTGCGGCGCCGTCTCCCCGCGCGGAAAACACTTGATTCCTGATTTTGCATATGCTATACTAGCTAGGCGACTCCATCCAGAAACTCTCCGGAGGATACCAGAATGGTATATAATCAGATCAAGCATATTCTGCCCCATTTTCAGTTTGAGGGCTTTTACGTTTCCGCCTGCGAGGTTCACTCGGGCAATATCAACAACACCTATCATCTCCAGTACGCGTCCGGCGGCGCCATCCGGCACTATATTCTCCAGAGCGTCAACACCTACGTCTTCCACGACCCCTACGCCGTCATGGAAAACATCGAGCGCATCACCTCCCACCTCCGCGCGAAGTTTCTCGCGGCAGGGGAGGACCCCTCCCGGCGCGTGCTCGAGATCATCCCGACGACCGACGGCCGCTCGCTGTTCAAAAACGGCGGCTACTGGCGCGCCTACCGCTACATCGAGAACGCCACCGCCTACGACACGATCACCCGCCCGATGCAGTTTGAACAGGCCGGGCACGCCTTCGGTGAGTTTCAGCGTCTGCTCTGCGATTTTCCCGCCTCCGAGCTGCACACGACGATCCCCGACTTCCACAACACGACCAAGCGCTTCTACGCCTTCGTCCGCGCCGTCTCCGAGGATAAGGCCGGACGCGTGCGCGAGCTGGAGCCGGAGATCGAGTTCATGTTCGACCGCCGCCGCGCGATGGGCTCCATCGTCCGCGAGCTCGACCGCGGCACGCTGCCGCTGCGCGTGACGCACAACGACACGAAGATCAACAACGTCATGATCGACAACGACACCGACCGCGCCGTCTGCGTCATCGACCTCGACACCGTCATGCCCGGCTCCGCGCTCTACGACTACGGCGACGCCATCCGCTTCGGCGCGTCCACCGCCGCCGAGGACGAGGAGGACCTCTCCAAAATCGCGCTCGACATGGACAAATTCGCGCTCTTCACCCGCGGCTTCCTCTCCGAGGTCGACGGCTTCCTCACGCCGCACGAGATCGACCTTCTGCCGCTCGGCATGCGCGTCATCACCTGCGAGCTCGCGATGCGCTTCCTCACGGACTACATCGAGGGCGACCTCTACTTCAAGGTCAAGTCCCCTCACCACAATCTCATCCGCGCGCGCGCCCAGATGCGGCTGCTCGAGGACATGGAAGCGAAAGCCGACGCCGTGCAGGCGTTCATCGACCGCCGCTGAGGGGCGGATCGCGGCAAAAAAGCACATAAAAAGAGCGTCCGGAAGCGCTGATACGTTTCCGGACGCTCTTTTTGAGTCAAAATACCCCCGGCCGTGCGGTCGGGGGTACCCGTTTTTTCAGTTGAAGATGATCGCGAGGATGACGAGCTCGCCGTCGCCGGTGTTTTCGATGGAATGCGTGTCGCCGTTCCCCGTAAACGCCGCGTCACCCGCCGTCAGCTTGTAGGAGACGTCGTTTTCCGTCACCGTCGCCTCTCCGGACAGGATGATGTAGGCCTCGGCCTCCTCCAGATGCGGATGCTTGCCGATGGACGCGCCGGCGGGGAAGGTGAGCCGCGCCATCATGCGCGTCTTGCCGTAGGTCTTCGTGCCGTCGACCAAGTGCTGCAGCGCGATCTCGCCCTTTCCGCCGCGCATGGCGGTACGGGTCTCGCAGCGCTGTTCCGATGCGCGAACGATCATAGACTCTTACTCCTTGTCTTCGTCCTTGCAGCAGCAGCAGCCGTCGTGCTCCTCGTGCTCGTCTTCGCCGTCTTCACAGTCTTCACAGCCGCAGCAGTCCTCGCAGCCGCACTCGTCGACGATCTCGAACGCGATCTCACGGCCGCAGGCCTTGCACTTGATGCTGCCCTGCTCGAGCACTTCCTCGTCCAGATACAGCTTTTCGCCGCAGTCGGGGCAGGTGAACTCGAAATAGTCCGGATCCTCTTCTTCCTCGTCGTCGTCATCGCCGCAGCAGCAGCAATCGTCGTCGCATTCGTCGTCGTCCTCGTCCTCGTCGTAGACGGTGTCCTCGAGGTCGGAGATGCTCTCGCTCATCGCGTCGACTTCCTCGCCGAGAGAGATGATGTCGTCCTCGCAGTCGGTGACGGAAAGCGCCATCTCGTCGAGCACGTCGAGCATCGCGAGGATGACCTTCGTCTCCTTCTTCGTCCCGTCGAGCTCCAGACCCGCGACAAGACCCTTGACATACGCCACTTTTTCCGTGATGGTCATGGTATATCCTCCATTATTTTCCTGGTTCGGTAAGGTATTGTACGCCGAAAAAGCGGCGTTTATACGCAAAAGCTGCAATTTATGCGCGGGACAGATACTCGCTCGTACGGGTGTCGATCTTGATCTTGTCGCCGATGTTGATGAAGAGCGGGACCTTGATCTCGGCGCCGGTCTCCAGCGTCGCGGGCTTGAAGGTGTTCGTGGCGGTGTTGCCGGCGAAACCGGGCTCGGTATCGGTGACCTCGAGGTCCATGAAGTTCGGCGGCTCGACGGCGAAGACACTGCCCTTGTAGGAAACGATCTTGCACATGGTCTCTTCCTTGACGAACTTGAAGTTGTCCGAGAGGGTGCTCTTGTTGATCGGGATCTGCTCGAAGGATTCGGGATCCATGAAGTAATACAGATCCCCGTCGTTATACAGGTACTGCATGTCCTTACGCTCGACGAACGCGGGCGGGAATTTGTCGGTGGGGTTGAAGGTACGCTCGACAACGGCGCCGGTAATGACGTTCTTCAGCTTGGTACGGACAAAGGCCGCGCCCTTGCCGGGCTTGACATGCTGGAATTCGACGATCTGCAGAACCTGACCGTCCATCTCAAAGGTTACGCCGTTACGGAATTCGCCTGCGGAAATCATAGGGGGTTCCTCCATTACATAAAATAGCATTGTAATACCTTGACGCTGTATTATACACCCATTCCGCCGGAATTGCAAGCCCTTTTTGCGGGGCAGGCCCGGATTTTTTCAAAACAGGAGGCCGACCTTGACCGTTTTGACCGTTCTCGAAGCCGCCGGAGCCGCGCTCTGGAGCGCCGCGCTGCCTATTCTGCTGTGCGCGGCCCATCTTTTCCTGACCATCCGCCTCGGCGTGCCCCAGCGCCGCATCGGGCAGGGCATCCGCGACTCCGTGCGCGCCGCGGACGGAGAGCGCCGCAGCTTTTCCGCGCTCGCCGTCCAGCTCTCCGCGACCCTCGGCGTCGGCAACATCACCGGCGTCGCCCTAGCGGTCATCGGCGGGGGAGCGGGCGCCGTCTTCTGGGTCTGGATCGCGGGGCTTTTCGGCATCGCCACCACCTATGCCGAAGCGCGCATGACGCTCGAATGCCGGAAAGCGCCCGGGGAGGGAGGCCCCTGGGACGCGATGGGCCCGCGGCTCGGGAGCGTCTATGCCTTCTGCGTCGCGCTCGGCGGGCTCTTTCTCGGCTCGATGATCCCCGCAAACGCCGCCGCACTCGCGCTGCCCGTTCCGCGTCCGGCAAGCGCCGCCGTATTGACGGTTCTGACCGGCTGCGTCATCCTCGGCGGCGCGGACTGGATCCGGCGCGCCTGCGAAAAGCTCCTGCCGCTCGCCGCCGCGCTGTATCTCGCCTGCTGCTGCGCCATCCTCTATGTCTGCCGCGCGGAGCTCCTCCCGGCACTCCGCGCCATTTTCTCCGGCGCGTTCCGGTTCCGCAGCGCCGCCTGCGGACTCCTCGGCGGCATCTGCGCCGCTTCGCCCGGACTGCGCGCCGTCCGCTACGGCGTGTCGCGCGGGCTTTTCTCCAACGAGGCCGGCCTCGGCACCGCCGGCATCGCCGCCGCGGCGCTTCCGGACGGCGACCCCTCGCGGCAGGCGATGGTCTCCGCGACGGCGACCTTCTGGGACACCGTCGTCTTCTGCGGCATCACCGGCGTCGCCTTCACCGCGGCAGCCCTGCACGCGGGCATCGATACGGCGGACGGCGCGGCGTTCTGCCTGCAGGCGTTCTCGCTTCTGCCGCTCGGGCGGACGGCGTTCCGCGTCTGCACCGTCCTTCTCGGCTATGCCTGCATCCTCGGCTGGGGCTATGTCGGCGCGCGCGCGTTTTCCCGGGCATGCCCGGGCGTGCCGGAGAAGGTGTACGCCGTTTTCTGGACGGCAGCCGCGGGTGCGGGCGCGCTCTGCTCCGCCGCCGCCGTCTGGAGCGTGTCCGATCTGCTCAACGCCGCGGCGGCTGTTCCGATTCTCTATATTCTTTGGAAATATTACGGTTTTATCCATACATAATCCCCATATCAATTTACAGAAAATATATTGCTCGTTCATAATCCTCTGATTTCAGCCGTGTATACTGACTTCAGCCGCAATGAATGACCCTGCGCAACACGACGCCGCGGCGGAAATGAGGACTGTTTCATGCCTAAGAAAGCGTTAATCATCGAAGACGACGCCAATATCCGCGAGCTTCTGCGCCTCTATCTCGAAAAAGACGGCTTTGAGGTCTTCGGGGTGTCCGACGGCTCCAACGGCCTGCGCGAGTACAAGCGCGTCAATCCCGATCTCGTCATGCTCGACATCATGCTGCCCGTCATGGACGGCTGGCAGGTCTGCCGCGAGATCCGCCGCGAATCCACGACCCCCATCATCATGCTCACCGCCAAAGGCGAGACCGTCGACAAGATCACGGGCCTTGAAATGGGCGCGGACGACTACATCGTCAAGCCCCTCGAGATGAAGGAGGTCATCGCCCGCGTCCACGCCGTCATGCGCCGCTATGCGCCGGAATCCGTCGTCTCCAAGCGTCTGGTCTTCGACGGGCTCGTCATCGACATGGAGGCCTACGAGCTGACCGTCCGCGGCAAGAAGGTCGATACGCCGCCGAAGGAGATCGAGCTTCTGTACTTCCTCGCGTCGAATCCGAACCACGTTTTCACGCGTTCCCAGCTTCTCGACGAGGTCTGGGGCTTTGATTACTTCGGCGACACCCGCACCATCGACGTGCACGTCAAGCGCCTGCGCGAAAAGCTCGAGGGCGTCAGCGAGGAGTGGTCGCTCGCGACCGTCTGGGGCGTCGGCTATAAGTTCGAGCTGCGGCGCGCGCTATGAAAAGCCTTTTCGGACGCACCCTGACCGTGACCGTCTCGCTCCTGCTGTGCAGCTTTCTGCTGTCCGGCACGCTCTTCATGTGGCGCTCGTATACGATGTCCGTCGAGAACACGCGCGAGCAGCTCGAGCTGAAGACGAAAAACATCGCCTCGATGACGATCACGCTGCTCTATAACGACACGCCCCTTGTGCGCGAGATGTATCTGAGCTCCGTCACGCAGATCTTCGACGAGGGCTTCAACGTCATCATCTGCAGCGACAGCGGCATCCTCCTGTACTACGCCGACCGCGACGGCATCCGCGAGGGCGCGCTGGAGATCATCGACGCCGGCATCATGAACGAGCTGAAGTCGACCGGCAGCTACTACCAGATCGGCGATCTCGGCGGCGCGCTGTCCGGCATTTTCTACACCTCCGGCATCCTGCTCCGGCATCCGGATTCCCAGACGACGTTCGCGCTTTTCGTCTCCTCTCCCACGTCGGGCGCCTTCTCCGCCGTCGCGGATATGCAGCGCACCTTCTTCCTCTACGCCGCGTTCATCCTCTTCATGGCGATCATCGTCTCCTATTACGTCGCGCAGAGCATGTCGCGTCCGCTCAAGAAGATGATCGTCGTCACGCGCTCCTACAGCCGCGGCGATTTCTCGCCCAAGGTCCCCGAGGACCGCGACGACGAGATCGGCGAGCTCGCCCACGCCATCAACCAGATGAGCGCCTCCCTGAATAAGCTCGAGGAGCTGCGTTCCTCGTTCATCGCCAACGTCTCCCACGAGCTGAAGACCCCGATGACGACGATCACGGGCTTCGTCGACGGCATTCTCGACGGCACGATCCCGCCCGAGCGCCAGAACGAGTACCTGCGCCGCATCAGCGCCGACACGAAGCGCCTTTCGCGCCTCGTCGTCCGGATGCTGCAGGCGTCGCGCATCGAATCGGGACAGACGCAGATCCATCCGGCGCGCTTTGACCTGTGCGAGACCATCCGGCAGACGATCCTCGGCTTTGAGCAGGTGCTGCGCGACAAAAACATCGACGTCCAGATCGATTTCGAGCAGGAAAGCATGTATGTGATGGCCGATCCCGACAACCTCGTGCAGGTCGTCTTCAACCTGACCGACAACGCCTGCAAATTCACCGCCCCCGGCGGCACGCTCGCCGTCAGCGTCGTCCGCGACGGCCCGAAGGTCGTCACGACCATCGCCAACACCGGCAGCATCCCCGAGGATAAGCTCCCGTACCTGTTCGACCGCTTCTACAAGGCGGACACCTCGCGCGGCGTGGATGCCAACGGTGCGGGACTGGGGCTGTTCATCGTCAAGTCCATCCTCAAAATGCACGGCGAAAACATCGTCGCGCGCAGCGAAAACGGACTTGCGAAGTTTATTTTTACTCTTCCTGCCGTCGAATAATCAACGCTTAACAAAAAATTCATTTTTCCGACACGCGCCGTTTATGGGTATCGCGTACAATAAGCAGCAAAATAGAAACCACCACGGGCGTCTCCGGCATCCGGAACACGCCCTCCACTGTCCATGAACACAGGAACGGAGTTTGATATGGATAAATGGAACCCCAGCAATCATACGGCATCTCCGCCCGGCACGGACGGCTCCGCCGAAACCCGCCGCAGCGCTCCGGACGAATCCGCGGGCAGCTTCGGCGAGTCCCGGTACACGCCGCAGGAGGATGCCCCCGGCAGCTTCGGCAAAGACGCCTTCGGGGACACCCCGCGTATGTTCTCCGAGCGCGGCTCCGGCTATTCCGATGGCTCCAGCAATTCAAATAGCTTCGGCTATTCCGATAGCTTTGGCGGGACTGCCTACGATCCCGCCCGCCAGCGCGCGGCGTCCGGCTCGCCCTATACCGACTCCTCTTACAGAAGCTATGCCTATGCCGACGCGCGCTCCCCGTATGACGACCCCGTTCCGCGCCGGAAGCGGCGGCGCAGGCTTTCTTCGGGAATGGTCGTCTTCATCGTCGCGTTAAGCGTCTTTGCGCTGATCTTTATCGGCGGGCTCGCCGTCTACGGTCTGATGCGCAGCGACGTCGGCGCGGCGCTCGGCCTGTCCTCCGGCGGCGCGTCCGCTTCGACCGGCGAAAACCCCATCAAGCCGCCGAAGCAGAGCACCACCGCCGCCGCCGTCACGACCACCGCCACTACCGCCTTCCGGCCCATCGAAAACGCCCCCTCCATCAACATCCTCCCCGCGCCCGTGCGCACGACCGCCGCGCCCGTCTACGACGCAAACGGCATGCGCGTTCTGACGATCAAGGAGATCTACGACAAGGTCGTGCCGAGCGTCGTCGGCGTCGTCACGGCGCTGGACGCCTCCTACGGCGGCAAGAGCCTCGGCTCCGGCATCATCATGTCGGAGGACGGTTTCATCCTCACAAACGCCCACGTCGTCGAAAACGGCGTGTCGTATACCGTCATCCTCAACGACAAGACCGAGTACGGCGCCGCGTTGATCGGCGCGGACAAAAAGTCCGACATCGCGATCCTGAAAATCGAGGCGGAGAACCTTCCCGCCGCCGAATTCGGCGATTCCGACGCGCTTGAGGTCGGCGACCTCGCCGTCGCCATCGGCAATCCGTCCTCTCTCGACCTCGCCGGCACCACCACCTCCGGCATCATCTCCGCCGTCGACCGCGACATCGTCGTCGACTCCGAGGGCAACAAATTAAAGCTCATCCAGACCGACGCCGCGATCAATCCGGGCAACTCCGGCGGGCCTCTCTTAAACTGCTACGGGCAGGTCATCGGCATCAACACCGTCAAGCTCAGCTCCGACACCTACGAGGGGCTCTGCTTTGCCATCCCGACCGCGGTCTTCAAGCCCATCGTCGACGAGCTTCTGCAGTACGGCCAGGTCTCCGGCTACCCGTCGATCGGCATCACGGGCTACGCCGTCGATTCGTATAAGGCCTCCGCCTACCGCGTGCCGGAGGGCGTCTATATCGTGACGGTAAACGAAAAGAGCGACGCCTACGCCAAGGGCATCCAGCCCGGCGACATCATCACCGCGATCAACGGCGAACCGGTCACGTCGATCTCCGACATCAACCTCGTCAAAAACACCTTCAAGGTGGGCGACACCATTACGCTGACGCTGTACCGGGGCGACGGGTACTGGGACTGCGAGATCCGGCTCGTAGACGAGATCGAGCTGAAATAACCATATTTTTTCACTTTCCAAAGGACCGAAAAAGCGGTATAATGCTCTCACCCCCACTTACTGTGGAAAGGAGCGGCTGATACCCATGAAGGTCATCAAAACAGGGCCGTCCGGCGTTGTCTTCACCCTCGCGTCCGATACGGGCGAGGAAGCGATGCGCGAGACGGCCCGCGGCATATTCGCGGAATACGGCGTCGTGCCGGACGGCGCACTGGAGCTCGACGCCTTTGTCAGCGGATCCCGCGCCGTCGTATTTGCACGCTGCTCGGGAGAGCTGGTCTGCGGCTTCGACACGCTTTCCGAAGCCTGCGACGCCGCGCTCGGCAGCCCGCCCGTCCCGTCGAAGCTCTTCCGGCATGCCGGACGCTTCTACATAGCCCTGCCGTGCGAACACGACGGCGCGCTGTGCGAATATGCCGCTCCCGCCGACGCGCAGACCGCCGCGCAGGTGCTGGAGGACGGATGCCTGTTGTGCGGCGACTTTATCCGGAAGATGCAAAAGGGGAGTGCGGAATGGAACGCGAGTATTTCATGCGGCAGGCGCTGAACGAGGCACGCCTCGCACGGGAGACCGGCGACGTCCCCGTCGGCTGCGTCGTCGTCTGCGGCGGCCGCGTCGTCGCCTGCGGCCGCAACCGGCGCGAAGCCGCCTCCGACGCGACGGCGCACGCGGAGGTGGAGGCACTGCGCGCGGCGTCGGCGGCGCTCGGACGCTGGCGGCTGACCGACTGCGCGCTCTATGTCACGCTCGAGCCCTGTCCGATGTGCGCGGGCGCCATCCTCAACGCGCGGATCGGCACGCTTGTCTACGGCGCGCGCGACCGTGAGGCCGGCGCCTGCGGCGGGGTGTTCGACCTCTTTTCCGAACGCGTGCCGTACCGCCCGAAGGTCTACGCGGGCGTGCTGGAAGGGGAGTGCGCGGCGCTTCTGCGGGACTTTTTCGGCTCCCTGCGCGGCTGACGCGTGCTTTTTGCCACAAAACCCAACCAAAAAACGACGTAAAGGCATCCGCATGACGAAAAATCATGCGGATGCCTTGTTTTTTTCACAGAATGATGCAGATCAGCCCCGCGCTGCCCTCGTTGATGATGCGCTCCAGCGTGTTCTGCAGCTTTCCGCGCGCGTCCTCCGGCATATGCATCAGCTTTGCGTTCAGACCGTCGTTGACGAGCTCGTGCAGCGTCTTGCCGAAGATGTTCGACTCCCACAGCCGTCCCGGGTCGCCGTCGAAGTCCTTCAGAAGCGACGCTAAAAGCTCCTCCGACTGGCTTTCCGAGCCGACCGTCGGCGAGATCTCCGTCCGGATGTCGGCGCGCAGCATATGGATGCTCGGCGCGGACGCCCGCAGCCGCACGCCGAATTTGCCGCCCTGGCGCACGATCTCCGGCTCCTCGAGCGTCATCTCGTCGATCGACGGCATGACGATGCCGTAGCCGGTCGCGCTGACCTGGTCGAGCGCGCCCGCGAGCTTGTCGTACGACCGCTTCGTCGCCGCGAGCTCCCGCAGCAGCGGCAGCAGCGCGCCCTCGTCCGTCAGCCGCACGCCCGTCGCATCCTCGATCATGTCGAAGTAGAGCGAACGCGGCAGCGTCACCGCGACGCGCGCCGTACCGTCGCCCATGCCGAGGGACGCAAGCTCCGCGCGTTCGATATACGGCTTTCCCGCGAGAGCCGCCGCAAAATCCTCCGCCTGCCACAGCTTCCGGATGCCCGACGCCGCCTCCTTTAAGGACGCGGCGAGCGACGCGCCGACCTCGCCGCCGTCTCCCGCAAGCGGCTTCGC
>JAEDGJ010000214.1 GCA_016297585.1 Clostridiaceae bacterium | reverse complement strand
AAAAAAGGGGGCAAGCGTGCCGTGGAGACATTTTCGGAACGGGTCTATGAGGTCGTCGCGCGGATCCCGCGCGGGCGGGTGCTGTCCTACGGGGCGATCGCCCGGGCGATCGGCGCGCCGGGGAGAGCGCGGTATGTCGGCTACGCGATGCGGCATTGCCCGGACGCGCTTCCGTGGCAGCGTGTCGTGCGCGCGGACGGGAGCATCGCGGGCGGGGACTTTGCCGCACTGCGCCGCGCAATGCTCGAGGACGAGGGCGTCGCGTTCCTCGCCGACGGGCGCGTCGACATGGAGCGGTACGCGTGGAGAATGGGGGAGGACGCATGATTTACGATTCACCCGCCGGGCGCATCCTGCTGACCTTCGCGGAGGGCGCCGTCACGGGGCTGTACTTCGAGGGGCAGAAAAACGCCCCGCCGTCCGCATCGCCCGACCACGCGAAGGATGCGAGCGCCATATACGCCGAGGTCATGGACGCGGTGGCTCGACGCGTACTTTTCGGGTGAAAATCCCGGGGAGCCGCCCGCGCTCCGTCTTTCCGGCACGGCGTTCGAGCGCCGCGTCTGGGAGGCGCTGCGGAGGATCCCCTACGGCACGGTCACAACCTACGGGGCGCTTGCACGGCAGCTCGGCACGGGCGCGCGGGCGGTCGGACGCGCCGTCGGGCGCAATCCGGTGTCGATCTTCGTGCCCTGCCACCGCGTCATCGGCGCGGACGGCACGCTGACGGGCTACGCGGGCGGCGTGGAACGCAAACGGTTCCTGCTCGCGCTCGAGGGCGCGCTGCCCGTCCGAAAATGACAAAAAAACCGTTCTCCTTCCGGTTTTTTCGGAGGGAGAACGGTTTTTTGTTACCGTTTCGGCCGCAGCATCGCGCGCATCGCGTTCAGGACGGCGATGACCGTGACGCCGACGTCGCCGAAGACGGCGATCCACATATTCGCGTATCCGAGCGCGCCGAGCACGAGGATGACCGCCTTGACCGCGAGGGCGAAGACGATGTTCTCGCGCACGATCCGCATCGTGCGGCGGGCGAGCCGGATGGCGGCGGGGAGCTTTGCGAGCTTGTCGTCCATCAGGACGATGTCCGCCGACTCGATCGCCGCGTCGCTGCCGAGCGCACCCATCGCGACGCCGACGTCCGCGCGGGTCAGCACCGGCGCGTCGTTGATGCCGTCGCCGACGAAGGCAAGATGCGCGCCGCGATCCAGCAGCGACTCGACCACCTCGACCTTCTGCGCGGGCAGCAGCTCCGCGTGCACCTCGTCCACGCCCGCCTCCCGCGCGACCGCCTCCGCGACAGCTTTCCGGTCGCCCGTCAGCATGACGGTTTTGCGGATGCCGAGCGCGTGGAGCTCGCCGAGCGCCGCTTTCGCGTCAGGCTTGAGCCTGTCGCTGATGACGATGTGCCCGAGGTATTCCGGTTTTCCGTCGGGGAGCTTTTCGGCGAGATGGATGATCGTGCCGGGCAGATGGCACTCGTGCCAGTCCGCGCCGGTCTTTTCCATCAGGCTGCCGTTGCCGACGAAGAAGGTGCGTCCGTCCACGACGGCGGAAAGCCCCAGCCCCGCAAGCTCCCTGACCTCGCCGACGCGGGAGCGGTCGATGTGCCCGCCGTGCGCCGCGATGATGGATTCCGCGACGGGATGCACGGAGTAGCTCTCCGCCGCCGCCGCGATATCGAGAAGTTCCGCCTCCGGAATGCTTGCGGGGTGGATGGCCTCGACGGCGAAGGTGCCCTCGGTCAGCGTGCCGGTCTTGTCGAAGGCGACGGTGTCGACGGTCGAAAGCGCCTCGAGGTAATTGGCGCCCTTGACGAGGATGCCGTCGCGCGACGCGCCGCCGATGCCGCCGAAGAACGACAGCGGCACCGAGACGACCAGCGCGCAGGGGCAGGACACGACGAGGAAGATCAGCGCGCGGTTGATCCATTCGCTCCAGTTCCCGCAAAAGAGCGGCGGCACGACCGCAAGCAGCACCGCACAGCAGACGACGCAGGGCGTGTAGATCCGCGAGAAGCGCGTGATGAAGTTTTCGACGCGCGCCTTCTTCTGCGACGAGTTTTCGACCAGCTCGAGGATCTTTGCGACGGTGCTCTCGCCGTATTCGCTCTCCGTTTGGACGCGGAGCACGCCCGAGAGGTTGACCGAGCCGCTGACGACGCGGTCTCCCGCCGCTTTATCCTGCGGCAGGCTCTCGCCGGTCAGCGCCGCGGCGTTGACGGCGCTCTGCCCCTCGAGGATCACGCCGTCGAGGGGGATCTTCTCGCCGGGACGGATGACGATCGTTTCGCCGACGGCGACCTCCTCGGGAGAGACGCGCGTCTCCGCGCCTGCGCGCAGCACGACCGCGTACTCCGGCCGGATGTCCATCAGCGCGGCGATGGAACGGCGGCTGCGGCCGACGGCGATGCTCTGGAACAGCTCGCCGACCTGGTAAAAGATCATGACGGACGCGGCCTCCGGATAATCGCCGACGGCAAACGCGCCGACGGTCGCGAGAGACATCAGAAACTCCTCGTCAAAGACCTGCCCGTGCAGGATGTTGCGCACGGCGCCCCACAGCACGTCCCAGCCCGCGACGAGATACGGCACGGCAAACGCCGCGAGCTGCCAAGGTCCCTCGAGCGGCAGCATCCACACCGCCGCGGTCAGCACCGCCGCGGCGAGGATGCGGGCGAGCATCTTTTTCTGCTTTTTTGTCATATCC
>JAEDGJ010000213.1 GCA_016297585.1 Clostridiaceae bacterium | reverse complement strand
CCGGAACGCGCCCGGCGGCGTCGCGCTGATGCAGAACTTCGACGACATGGGCTATGAGGAGCAGCTCGGACGGATGCGGCTCGCGGTCGACTACTGGCTGTCGTACATCGGCCCGTCGGAGCTGTTCCGCATCACCGCCGAGGAGGCGGAAAAGGACGGGAAGACCTGCTTTGCGAAGATGCAGGTCTGCTGCTCCCACGAGGTCGCAAGCGTCCCCTATGTGCCGGTGCCGGGCATCCTGTATAAGAAATACCGCGCGGCGCACGAGCTGGGCGTGTCGGGCGTCATGCAGTGCTGGTACTTCGGCAACTACCCGTCGCTGATGTCGAAGGCGGCGGGGGAGCTGGCGTTCGAGGATTTCTCGCGCGGGGAGGACGCGTTTTTGACCGATCTCGCCGCCGTGTACTGGGGACGCTCCCGCGCGGCCGCCGTCGTGCGCGCGTGGCGGTGCTTTGAGCGCGCCTACCGGAACTATCCGATCAACGTCATGTTCTCCTACTACGGCCCGATGCACGACAGCGTCGTCTGGGACCTGCAGCTGGAGCCGAAGAACTTCTCGCTGCCCCGGAGCTGGCAGACGCTCGACCCGACGGACGGCGACCGCATCGCGGAGGCGCTGCTCGACGGG
Source organism: Clostridiaceae bacterium (assembly GCA_016297585.1). Taxonomy (GTDB): domain Bacteria; phylum Bacillota; class Clostridia; order Oscillospirales; family QAMX01; genus JAAZKA01. Next base: position 2,087 of record JAEDGJ010000213.1, on the reverse strand, counting down.
CATACGCTCGACGAGGCGGTCACGCTCGCGGGGCGGATGGTCACGTTCTGGAACGCCGGACTGCGCGCGCTCGGCGAGGCGGCGTCCGGAGAAGGCGCGGCGGATGCCGAACGGCGCGGGCAGTTCACCGTCGCCGCGGCGCTGGGGCTGCTGTTCGAGGGCGGACGCGACGTGCTCGACTTCTACCGCTACCGCGACCTGCTCGGACACGGGAAAAAGCCCGCGGAGTACCTCGACGCGATGCGCGCGATCGTCGAGCGCTCGATCCGCCAGAGCGAGGCGATGCGGACGCTGTGCGAGGCGGACGGGCGGCTCGGGTACCACTCCGAAGGGGAGGGGTATAAATTCTTCCCGAAAAAGCTCGACTGGCGCATCGGACGGCTCAAAAAGCTGCTCGAGACCGAATTTCCGGCGGTGCGGCGCCGCATCGAAGCGGGAAAGGCGCCGCTTGCGTACTATGTGGGCGGGGAAGAGGGCATCCCGCATTACCGGATGTCGAAAACGGGGCTTGCGGACGCCGCGTGGGAGCCGCTGTCCGACGGCGTGAGCGCATTCCGCGTTGCATACGACGAAAAATCGGTCATGCTCGAGCTTTCGTCGCCGGTGCGCGCCGCGTTCCGCCTGACGCCGGAGTTCCGGCTGCTGTGGCCGGAATCGAGCGCCGTCCTCGCGCCCGACGGCGGCGTGACGCTCGGCGCGGACGCGTTCATGTACTTTTCGCTGTTCGGCGAGCGGGAAAAGCGCGCGCGGGAGCGCTGGCGCACGGAGGCGCTCCCCGGAGAGGGCACGCATCTGCGCGTGACGGTCGCGCGGGAGGACACCGGCTGGGACGGGACGACGCCGATGAAGCTGCGCGTCGCCCTCGAAAACGGGGACAACGGCGGCCGCGGCGCGCTCTGGTGCGTCGAGGACGCGCCCGTCGCGACCCTCGGCAAGAACGATCTCTCGCCCGGCGAGTTCGGGTGGCTCATGCCCTGAAAATAGCACAAAAGAATAAAGCGGCACAGAGACCGGGATTTTCGAAGCCAAGGGGAATCCCGGTCTTTTTTTCACAGCATATTGAAAAAATACACATATTTTCCATAAAAATTTTTGATAAGCGGCATAGATTGTTTTATATCCATCAAATAAAATTTATTTATTAACAAGAAAGTCTTAAAATTTTTTGAAAAGCCCTTGAAAATCAAAGAAGAGTGTAATATAATCATTACAAAAGAGACAGTAAAAAACAATGTTTTTATTCAAAGAAAGGGCAGTCTGCCTAAAGACATTTTCCCCGCGGAGGGGGTCTGAAGGGGCAGATTCTGCGATACCGCTTATTAAAGGACGGGGAAAAACGTTTCTCTTTACCGATATTACGAAGCCCCTCCCCTTCCCGGGCAGTTGTTAAGAAAAACGGCGAAAATAGCCCGGCTTTTCGTTCCGGCATTCTTCCGGTATTGACGCCCGACGCGTTGATATAAATAAAACAAGGAGGAACTCCACATGACACGCAGAATCCTTTGCCTCACCGTCGCAATGCTCATGATGCTTGGGCTCGTGCTGACCGGCTGCTCCGGTTCGGGCAGCTCCCAGACGACCGCTGCTGCGACGACCGCTGCCGCGACGACCGCCGCCACCACCGCTGCGGCTACGACGGCTGCCACGACCAAGGTCACCACGACGCTTTCTACCGGCGCCGTCACCACGGCCGCGACCTCCACCGCCACGACCGCGCCCGTCACCGCCGATGCGCCGCATATCACCTGGTATGCCAACAACGGTGTCTGCACGGACAACGACATGGTTATGGAATACCTGTCCAAGTACATTCTGGAAGCCATCAACGTCGACGTGACGATCAACAACATGTCCGACGCCGACTACAAGGAAAAGGTTCCGGTCATGCTCAACGCCGGTCAGGAAATGGACATGATCGTCTGCAACGCGTCCTTCAACAACGCGATCGCGGATATGGTCAAGATCAACGCGCTGCAGCCGGTCACCCAGTATAAGGATACCCTCCTTGCGGATGTCGTCGCCGTTCTGCCGGACAACATCTGGAAGGACGCCACCTACCGCGGCGAGATCTGGGGCGTGCCGCTTTA
>JAEDGJ010000057.1 GCA_016297585.1 Clostridiaceae bacterium | reverse complement strand
AGCACGGCGAAGTCTTCGTGACGGAAGACGGCGCGGAAACCGACCTCGACCTCGGGCACTACGAACGCTTCATCGACGAAAATCTGACGCGTTACTCCAATCTGACCTCCGGACGCGTGTTCTGGAACGTATTAAACCGCGAGCGCCGCGGCGACTATCTGGGGCAGACCGTGCAGATCATCCCCCACGTCACCAACGAGATCAAGGAGTTCATCTACGCCGGCGCGCGCGCGTCGAACGCCGACGTGATGATCACCGAGATCGGCGGCACCATCGGCGACATCGAGAGCCAGCCCTTCCTGGAGGCCATCCGTCAGATCCCGATCGAGGTCGGCCGCGCAAACTGCCTTTTCATCCACGTCACCCTCGTCCCCTACCTTTCCTTTGCGGGTGAATACAAGTCCAAGCCCACCCAGCATTCCGTGAAAGAGCTGCAGTCGCAGGGCATCGCCCCGGACATCATCGTCTGCCGCGTGGACGAGCCGATCGGCGACGGCATCCTCAAGAAGATCGCGATGTTCTGCAATGTCGCGGAGGACTGCGTCATCCAGAACGTCACGCTCCCGTCGCTGTACGAGGCGCCGGTTATGCTGCACGAGAACGGGCTTGACCGTGTCGCCTGCCGCATCCTCGGGCTGGACGTCCCCGAGCCCGATCTGACCGACTGGAACGCGATGCTCGACCGCGCGAGGAAGCCCTCCCGCGTCGTCCGGATCGCGATGGTCGGCAAGTACATGCAGCTCCACGACGCCTACCTCTCCGTTTCCGAGGCGCTGTCCCATGCGGCGATCGCCTGCGGCGTGCAGCTTGAGAAGGTCTGGGTCGACTCCGAGGACCTGACCGATGAGAACGCCGCCGAAAAGCTCGCCGGCTGCGCGGGCATCTGTGTCCCCGGCGGCTTCGGCAGCCGCGGCATCGAAGGCATGATCTCCGCCTGCCGCTACGCCCGCGAGAACAACATCCCCTATCTCGGCCTCTGCCTCGGTATGCAGATCGCCGTCATCGAGTTTGCGCGCCACGTCTGCGGCATGGAGGGCGCGAACTCCACCGAGATCGACGAGATGACCCCCTACCCCGTCATCAACTTCATGCCCGACCAGAACGGCGTCATCCCCAAGGGCGGCACCATGCGCCTCGGCAGCTACCCCTGCGCGATCGCGGAGGGCTCCCAGATGGCGCGCGCGTACGGCGAGACGCTGATCCACGAGCGCCACCGCCACCGCTACGAGTTCAACAACGAGCTGCGCGACCGCCTCGTTGCCGCCGGACTGCGCATCTCCGGCACCTCCCCCGACGGCCGCATCGTCGAGACCGTCGAGGTTCCCGAAAACCGCTTCTTCGTCGGCGTGCAGTTCCATCCCGAGTTCAAGAGCCGCCCCAACCGCGCGCATCCGCTGTTCCGCGCCTTCGTCGAAAGCAGCCTGTAATAAAAAACCGTTGTAAAGAAAATATCTTTACAGAGAGATTAGACGTGTAAAGAAAGATGCTTTACACGCAGGTAGAGAAATACCGGCATTCCCCGGGAAATCCTTCCGCGGGGAATGCCGGTATTCGTTATCTCTCAGGACGACTATACCGGATAGCGCCGGCCGAAGCGCATGGCGGAGACCTCGACGGATGCGTCCAGCGCCGCGATCGCGTCGGCGCAGAGTCCGGCGTGCTGGTACGTCCACATTTCGTGCAGCGGGCGCCCGATCTCGTACAGATGCGCAAGAAAGACGCGTTTCGGGTGTGCCGAGACCGCAAAACGGGCAAAATCCGTCAGATACGGCTCGCACGGCGGGTTTTGCGCGTTGCCGCGTCCGAGCCAGACGTGCAGGAACATCGTATCCGGGGCTTTTCCGACGGGCAGGCGCGCGGGGTCGTAGCACCGGACGTCGCCGCAGAAGAGCAGCGTGCGCCGCGGGGCCTCGATGCGGTAGCCGTACTCGGGCACGCCCGTGACGCCGTCCGCGGCAAAATGCGGGCTGACGAACGGCGTGATCCGCAGACTGCCGATGAAAAAGGGCTTTCCGGCCTCGATCCGAATTACGCCCGGGACGGCTGCCTCCGGGAAGAATGCGGGCAGATAGACCTTCGCTCCCGCGCGGACGGCGGCGAGGGCGGTCTCCGGCGAGAAATGGTCGCCGTGCCGGTGCGTATAGAGCACGCCGTCCGCCGACGCGAGATCGGCCTTCCAGCGGTCTGCGACCTGCTCCTCCATCCACGAAAAGCGGAAGACCGGGTCGATGACGAGTCTGGTCCCGGCGGCGTCGAGCACATAGGACGCCGGCGCGATCAGAGCGGCGGTGTGGTCGGCGCGCCCTTCGAACGCGGCGCGCCAGTAATCGCCGAAATGCAGCCGCATATCCCGCACGGCGGCGGCTTTGAAGCGTTCTTCCATCTGCTTTGCCCTCAGAGCGTGTAGGTTTCCGCGTCGTTGTAGACGAGGTAGCGGCCCGGACAGAGCCGGTCGAGTACCTCGATCTGCGCATCGTACCGGTCGAGCAGGTCGCGGCCGTGATGGATGAACGCGAGCGTCCCGGGGAACAGCCCGCGCTCGAGCAGCGTCCGGGCGACCTCGGGCGGATGATGGTGGCCGCTCTCCATGATGAGGAGGTCGCAGGGCAGCAGCGCCTCGTAGTCGTCGACGCCGCCGGTATCGCCGGAGTAGACGATGCGCCGTCCTTCGCACTCGATGAGGTAGCCGAACGAGCGCCACGGCGTGCCGTCCTCGTGCGGCAGGTGGCGGTTATGCAGCGCCGTGACGCGCAGGCCGCGGTCCTCGAACAGCGGCCCGTCCGCGACCGGGTGCGCATGGACGCGGAAATCGCAGACAAAGCCGCCCTCGGTGTACTGCAGCATCTGATAGATGCCCTCCCACGCGCGCTGCTCCGGGATGTAGAGGTCGATGTCCCGGTTTTCCAGCGTGTGGTGCATGCCGTCGAGCTTGCGGATCGTCCAGAGCAGGTTGCCGAGCCCGCCGACGTGGTCCATATGCGTGTGCGAGATGACGATGCGGCGCAGCTTCATCAGATCGACGCCCATCGTGTGCGCGGTGTGGGAGCAGCACTCCCCCGCGTCGAACCAGTAGAGTCCGCCCGCGTGCTCGATGGCGAATCCGACGTGATGCCGTCCCGGATAGGGCTCCGTTCCGGAGCAGGAACCGAAGATATGGAGCAACATGTGCCGTAAATCCTCCTTTTTTCTGTTCGAAAACCCGTTTTTCGTCTATTGACATTCTGCCGGGGAAAGCCTATAATAAAAGGGCATATAGAATCATGAGAAGGGACTTTTTTTCAAGCATGGACGCAAAACAGACTCGCTCCGTGGAGGAGCTTCGGGAGATGCAGCCGGACGAGGAGGTGCTGTACGACCTCGCGGAGCTGTTCAAGGTATTCGGGGATTCGACGAGGATCAAGATCCTGTTCGCGCTCGAGAGCGCGGAGCTGTGTGTCGGGGACATCGCCGAGCTGCTGATGATGACGCAGAGCGCGATCTCGCATCAGCTGCGCATTCTCAAGGGCAGCCATCTCGTGCGCAGCCGCCGCGAGGGAAAGGCGATGCTCTATTCGCTCGCCGACGCGCATGTGCGGACGATGCTCGACCAGGGTCTTGAGCATATCGAGGAATAACCCTTGACAACGGCGCGCAGCGCGGGTATACTGAAACGGTACCACTTTTCACGAAGGAGAGGCAGCTATGCCGGTCAAACGCGGGATCAAGAGCGTGGCGTCCAACCGCCGCGCGTTTCACGACTATTTTATACTCGAGCGCTTCGAGGCGGGCATCGCGCTGGCCGGTACGGAGGTCAAATCCATCCGTCTGGGGCAGGTCAATCTCAAAGACAGCTTCTGCTTTGTGCGCGACGGCGAGATGTTCGTGCGCGGGATGCACATCAGCCCCTATGAGCAGGGCAACATCTTCAACAAGGACCCCTCCCGCGAGCGCAAGCTCCTGCTGCACAAGCGGGAGATCCTGAAGCTCTTCAACGCCGTCAAGCGCGACGGCTGTACGATCGTGCCGCTCGAGATCTACCTCAAGGACTCGCGCGTCAAGGTCGAGATCGGGCTTGCGAAGGGCAAAAAGCTCTATGACAAGCGCGACGACGCCGCAAAACGCGACGCGGGACGCGAAATGGAACGCGCGCACGCGGGCAGGGGCTACGACGACTGAACATTCTCCCACGAAGACCGGATACCCCCGGTTTTCGCGGGAGTTTTTCATGCCCCGTATCGGGCGGCGCTTACCCCTCGCGCACCGCCGCTTCGATCTCCGCGCGGGAACCGGTCAGGCTCCCCTGCGTCAGTACCGCGGAGCCGCCGCCGCGTCCCGAAAAGCGCGCGTTGAGCGCCTTGGTCAGCGCGCGCACGTCGCCGCCCTCCTGCGCGATGGCGTAGCGGTAGCCGGACGCGTCGGCTCCGGTAAAGACCGCGACCGGCTCGGGACGTGCGGCGGACAGCTCGAGCGCGAACCGGCGCAGCTCGTCCGGCGTCATCCCGCCCTCAAACAGCACGAGCATACCCGGCACGGCGGAGAGCTCCGCGACGCGGCAGGCCGTCAGGCGCTTTTTGAGGTCGGTATTCTTCTGCCGCAGCGCCTCCGCCGCCTCGAGCGCCGCGCGGACGCCTGCCGCCGTCTCATACGGCTTTGCCGAGACGAGCCGCGCGACCTCCCGGTTCTGCGCCGCGACGGCTGCGGCGTCCTCATAGGCGTCCATGCCCGCGAGCATCGTGACCCGCGTGCCGCCCTTCCATTTCATCGCGTCGACGAGCCGGATCAGGCCGATCTCCCCCGTGCGTTCGACGTGCAGCCCGCAGCAGGCGCAGACGTCCGCGCCCTCGACGGTGACGAGGCGCACCTCCCCCTCGATCGCGCGCTTGGCGCGGTAGGCGATCCCGGACGGCGCCGCGGGATAGACCGCCGCCGTGACGGGTACGTTTTCGAGCACGATCCCGTTGGCGCGCCGCTCGGCATCCCGCAGCGTCTTTTCGTCGAGCGGCAGGCTCCAGTCGAGCGTCACGAGCGACTCGTTCATATGGAAGCCGACGTTATCGCCGCCGGTCATGCGGTGCAGCAGCCCGCTGACGATGTGCTCGCCCGAGTGGCGGCGCATGAAGGCGAGCCGCCGTGCTAGGTCGATCTCGCAGCGTACCCGCCGCCCCGGCTCGAGCGGTGAAGGCAGCAGGACGGCGGGGTCGTCCTCACCGGTTCCCACGGCGGGGATACCGTCGACGAAGCCGGTGTCCGCGGGCTGACCGCCGCCGCCGGGATAGAAGCCCGCGCGGTCGAGCGTGACGCGGAAGCGGTCCCCTTCGGGAACGCAGGACACCACGGCGGCGGAAAAGACGGATTCGCGGGGGGATGCGTAGTAGAAGCGGTCTGAAAGCATGGCGTTTTCTCTCCAAAACAGGTGTTTTTCCAAAAACGGGGACGGACATTCGCGTGCGCTGTCCGGGCGTTTCCGAACAAATTGCACCGAAAATGTACGTTATACTGCAATAATACCAGATTAACCGGGAATAAAAAGGCCGTTTTGGTAATAAAATAAGGAAATGTAATAAAAACTTTTCAAAAAAAGAGACGCCCGGACGGCGAAACCGGCTTGCGGAAATGCGACGGGTATGGTAAACTTTTTAACAGAGGATACCGCAGAACAATAAGACAGGGGAAGGTTTTTGCTATGGCCGGATACATTCTCAGCTGCTGCTCGACTGCCGATCTGAAGGCGGCGCATTTCAAGGCGCGCGATATCCAGTGGATCCCGTTCCACTTTCTGCTGGACGGCGTGACGCACGACGACGACCAGACGATGTCGAGCGAGAGCTTTTACAACGCGATGCGTAACGGCGCCGATACGAAGACCGCGCAGGTCAGCACCGGCGAATTCATCGAATACTTCACGCCTTTTCTGGAACAGGGCAAGGATATTCTGCACATTTCGCTGTCGTCGGGGCTGTCCGGCGTCTACAATGCCGCCTGCATCGCCCGCGACGATCTGCGCGAACGCTTCCCGGAGCGCAAGATCTATGTCGTCGATTCGCTCGGCGCGTCGTCCGGCTACGGCCTGATCATGGAGACGCTCGCCGACCTGCGCGACGGCGGCATGGACATCGACGAGCTGTACGGCTGGATCGAGCAGCACAAGCTCGAGATGTGGCACTGGTTCTTCTCGACCGACCTGACCTTCTATGTCAAGGGCGGACGCCTCTCGAAGGTCGGCGGCTGGTTCGGCACGGTGCTGCGCATCTGCCCGCTGCTGAACATGAACGAGACCGGTCACTTAACGCCCCGCATGAAGATGCGCGGCAAGGCCAAGGCCATCGAGGGCATCGTCGACCGCATGGCCGAAACGGCGCGCGACGGGCTGAACTACTCGGGCAAGTGCTTTATCTCCCAGTCCGACTGCCTTGAGGATGCGCAGGCGGTCGCAAAGCTCGTCGAGGAGCGCTTCCCGAAGCTCTCCGGCCGCGTGCTGATCAACGACATCGGCACGACGATCGGCAGCCACACCGGCCCCGGCACCGTGGCGCTCTTCTTCTGGGGTAAGAGCCGCGCCGAAGCGTAAGCCGGACGGATTTCCCCCAAAAACGACAAATTCAGGTTACAGGCCCTCCGGTTTTGCGCCGGAGAGCCTGTTTTTTTACTTTCTGCGGCTGCTTTGGATCCTGATCCATTCGATGCAGAGGTTCATCCACGTCGCGATATGCGGGTCGCGGATCTCGGGCTGGTCGGTCTGCGAGGACTGCTCGTTGGCGACGGACAGCCCGTGGCCGCCGTAGGGGTAGACGTGCAGCTCGAACGGGATCTTATGCGCGCGCAGGGCGGCGGCGAGCTCCAGCGTGTTCTCGAGCGGCACGCTGCCGTCCTCCCAGGTGTGCCACAGGAACGCGGGCGGCGTCGTGTCGTCCACGCGGCGCTCCAGCGAGAGCTTTGTATACGCTTCCTCGGGAAGCCCTGGCCCGAGCAGGTTTTCAAACGAGCCCTTATGCCCCTTTTCGTTGTACATGATGACGGGATAGCCGAGAATCATGCCGTCCGGACGCGCGAGACGGTTATCGATGCCGAGCGTCTCGGCGATGACCGGCTCGTTCCAGAGGATGCCCGCCGACGCCGCGAGATGTCCGCCCGCCGAGAAGCCGCAGACGTAGATGTTTTCCGGGTCGGCGTGCAGTTTCGCGGCGTTTTCGCGCACCCAGGCGATCGTCGCGGCCGCCTGCAGCAGCGCCGCCGGATAGCGGTCGGGCGCGCAGGAGTAGTCGAGCGTGAGCGCCTGGAAGCCGGCGTTCAGGAAGGGCAGCGCGACGGGGTCGGCCTCGCGCTCGGAGGTGATGGAGTAGCCGCCGCCGGGCAGCACGAGCACGACGGGACGGCGCATATCCTCGCCGGAGCCGATGCGGGGCGAGTTGTCGCGCAGCAGCACCTGCAGGCGGGCGGGCTGCACGGTTTCCGGAAGGCGCGGGTTCAGCTCCTTCATTGTAAGCGACATATAGCGCATAGGTTTTCTTCTCCCTCTCTTTTGTATGGTTTACAGATGTTTTTCGAGAAACGCCATCTGCTCGAGCCAGTCCTCGCGGTCGTAGTAGTGCAGGCCCCGGCGGACGTGATAGCCGATTTTCCCGTCGTGGAAATGCTGCGGCGCGATGGGTAAGTGCTCCGGCACGGGAGAAAGCCCCGTCTCGCCGAGCAGCGCATACGCGTCCGACGCCGCAACCGCCGCGAGAAATTCGCTCGCGGGGTCCGCCCAGAGGTCCTCCTCGGCGCTCGCGATGTAGCACAGCCGCGGCGCGACGCAGGCGGAGATGAAATGATGGTCAAACGGCAGGCGCGTGACGTCGTCTGAGTAGGACGCGTAGCGCGGGCAGAACCAGTACGGGAACACCGTCGTGATGCGGGCGACGGTCTCCCCCACCTTGCCGCGTTCGATCGCCGCGCCGCCGCAGCCGGAGTCGTTGGAGATGCCGCAGGCAACGCGCTCGTCCTGCGCGGCGCACCAGAGCGCGGTCTTGCCGAGACGCGAGTGCCCCGTGACCACGGCGCGCGAGGCGTCGACGCCGGAAACCGTTTCGAGCCAGTCGAGCACGCGCGACGCGGCGTACGCCCACATGCCGATCTTGCCCCATTCGTTCGGACGGCGCTCGCGGTTTCCGACGGTCAGCGCGCCGAGACCGTTTGTAAAGTCGCCGTCGTCGGACGCGACGTCGCGGTAGTCGAACATCGCGAGCGCAAAGCCGTGGTCGGTGATCTCCTCGATGGGCGTATAGCGGTCGGGGTAGTCCGGCCGGAAGCAGATGTGGATGATGACCGGACTCGGCTCTGCCTTGGCGGGACGGAAGAGCTGCAGCGGAAAGCTGTGGTCGCCCTCGGGCATGTGCAGGGTAAAGCGCACGGTGTCGTGGCGCACCTTGCCCGCGCAGTAGCGCTCGTTTGTCGCGGTGATCTCGGCTTCGACCGGGCAGGGCGGCGGGGTGACGCCGTAGATGTTTTCCTGCAGGATCCCGAGAATTTCGCGCCGGCGTTCGCCCCAGCGGTCCTTCGTGACGGGCGTTCCGTCGGCAAAGCGAAGAAGCTCGGGCAGATCGCGCGCTTGGAGCAGTTCAGAGACGGTTTTCGGCATGACTTTGGTTCCTCCCTCGTATATTTTGATCCGATTTACGGGATGGCGGCGTATAATTCGAGGACGGCGTCCAGGGCGAGGCTCTCGACGAGCTGGCTGCGGCGGCCGTTGAAGACCGCGAGCGCGCGCGTCTCGTCATAGCGATAATAGGAAAGCGTCATTTCCGCGTCGTGATCGGTGCTGCGTTCGAAGGAGACGGTGAGGATGGGCTCGTCCGTCAGCGCGGTGTCCGGCGCGGTATCCGTGGCGACGATCTCGGTCAGCGCCGTATAGAAGCTGCCGAACGCGTCGCCTGAGAGCGCCTCGCCTTCGAAAACGCGCGTTTCGCCGTCCGCCGTGACCGTCAGACGCGTCACGGTCTCCAGAAGAATGCCGCAGACCTGACGCGGCAGCAGATCGGACGGCACGGTATAGGCGACCGACTGCACGATGGCGGCGTTCGCGAGCAGCACCTGCTCGGAGTCCTCAAAGCGGACGTAGCAGAAGCCGTCGTCCGTCGTGCTGCCGAAGGAGACGCGGACGGTCTGCACCCTGCCGTTTTCGTCGGTATAGGAGACTTCGGCCGTGCACAGCGGCGCGTCGAAGCCGTAGGCGGCGTAGTCGTCCGGCCGGTAAGCCGCGCAGCCGTAGATATACAGCCCCGTCACGTCGTAGAACAGCGCGTGGGCGTTGCGCGTATCGGCGGGCACGGGCGTGTCGTAGGGGCGGCCGATAAACCAGGTAAAAATATCCTCATAGGCGGGATAGGCGCCCGTTTCGTCGTACAAAAGCTCCAGCTCGAAGCTGCCGCGCTCGATGCGGAGCGACTTAAGCTCCGACGGCAGCAGATCCGGCATCCCGTCGTATGCCAGAAGCTCGAGGAAGCCGTAGTCGAACGCGGCGCAGTCCTCCGTATCGGCAAGATAGACGGTCTCCCCGCAGAGGACATAGCGCGCGTCTCCGGCGGGCGTTTCGCGGCCGATCTGAAAGACCGCCGACTCGCCGGCGAGGTTCGACGCCGTCACGAGAATGCCGCTGCCGTCGAGTCCGTAGTCCGAAAGCGAGCCGGAAGCGGCGTCAAACGAGCGCACGGCGGGAAGATTTGCCGCCAGCACCGCCATTTTCTGCACGCGCGGATCGTTGACGGGGATCGAACCGTCGCCGTCCATCGTCCAGACGTCGCCGGTGGTGGAAAGCGTGACCGTCTCCCCGTCCCGGACGATTTCCAGCGCCGTCACGGCATTTTCAAACGCGGTGACGGCGGGAGCCTCCGCCGCCTCGACGGGTGTACTCCGGTTGAGGAGCATGGCGCAGACGGCGGCGGCGGAAAGCACGACGCAGACGGCGGCGTACAGGATCAGAATACCGCGTCGTTTCATTTGCGGCGTACCCCCTTCTTTTTATGCTGCTTCCGGCGGCTGCCCCAGACGGCAAAGCCCGAAAGCAGGATGCCGAGCGGCACAAAATAGACGCAGACGGCGTTCCAGAGGCGCGCGTCCTGCTCGGACATCAGCACGGTGTCGAGCGCGAGCGAGCGCGCGGAGATCGCAAGCGTCGTCTCCTGCGAGGAAAGCCAGAGTGCCGAATTGGCAAAGAGCGCGAAGTTTGCGCCCGATACCGCGTCGTTGACGGTGCTGTCCAGCAGCATGCTCGAGCCGAACCACACCATCCGCGCGCCGGTGCCGGCGTTTTCCGCGGCGATGCCGAGGTTCCAGACGCCGGTCTCATCCCCTGCCTCGCGGTCGAGCGTCGTGATCTGCAGCACGTCCTCCTTGCGGTAGGCGCTTTCCGACGTGTACAGCAGCGCCGAAAACGACAGCGCATCGTCCGGCGCCGCGACCGTCGTGACCGCATGGGCGACCGGCAGCAGCACGCGGTAGCCCGCGTCGTGCAGCGCGGACGAGATGTCGTGCGAGCCGAGCGTGGGCAGCAGATAGGACGGATAGTCCGGCAGACGGTAGTCCGGATCCCCCTCGACGATCAGCCCGTCGAGCGCGCAGAGCCCCATCGAGGCGGTCAGCGCGTCGAGATTCGGCGTCGAGACGGCGAGCATGTCGGTGCACAGCAGCACCCGTCCGCCGGAGGCAAGATACTGTTCGAGCCTTTCGATCTCCGGCTCGGTCAGATCGGCGGCCGGCGACAGGATGAGGACGAGCGCGGCGTTTTCGGGCACGCTGCCGCGCGTCAGCAGGTTCAGGGTCTGCAGGTCGAAGCCCTGCGCGGTCAGCGTTTCCGCAAGGTCGTCCGCGACGGACAGCTCGCCGTGGCCGGTCAGCGTGTAGATGACCGGCAGCGCGTCGGAGGTGACGTAGCGGACGGCGTTGATCAGCGCGGATTCGCCGTTGAAGTAGCCGGTGCCGAGCGTATCGGCGACGTACAGCTCCGAGAAGTCGACGGCGGTGGAGCGGTCGGGACCGACGACGATGATGCTGTTTTCGGCAAGCGAGAGCGTGGTATAGGCGGAGGAAAAATACGGATAGAGCACCGGGTCGCGCGTCTCAAAGTGCAGCCGGGCGCATACCGACTGCGCCTGGCGAATGATTTCGGTCATGCCCTCGTCCTCGCTGCCCGCCCCGGCGAGCAGATAGACGGTCACATCGCGGTCGAGCGAGGACAGGAACTCGCGCGAGGTGTCGGAGAGCGTAAAGAGCCCGGCTGCCGTGGTGTCAAAGCGCGTCCGATCCGCAGGAAGCGCATCGATGAGCAGATTCGCCGAAAAAACGCAGACGCAGGCGAGCGCGGTCAGCGCGATATGGAACGCGCCGGTGCGGACGGGGCGCTCGAAGCGCAGTACGGTGAAAAAGAGGAACAGGAACGCGGCGCCGAGGTAATAGACCACGCCGCCGAGGTCGAACATCCCGTAGACGAAGGGGTCGAGCCGCGAAAACAGCGCGCAGGCGGATAAAAACCGCTGGACGGCGCCGTCGAGCAGCGAGGAATCGAGCAGCAGGAGGACGGCGAGCGGAATTTCGAGCGATGCCCCGACCGCCGCGGCGACGAGCGGCTTTTTGGAGCAGACGCAGACGAGCACGGAGAGCGCCGCGATGGCGAAGGTGAAGAGCACGAACGCCGCAAGCCCCGAGGACGCGAGATAATCGGAGACCGTCGGCAGCAGATAGGACAGAAAAGACAGTCCGAACGTAAAAACCGCGGCGACGACGGGGTTTTCCGTCATCGACGAGCAGAACGCGCCGACGGCCAGCAGTGCGCAGCCGAGCAGGAAGTACCCCGCGATCGCGCTGTAGGCGGTGGCGAGATCCGTCGCGCCGTAGCGGGACAGGAGCCACGGATAGCCGCATAAAACGGCGCAGAGCGCGCCGTACACGGTGACGGCGGCGAGGTATTTGCCCAGAACGACGTCCGTGACGCGCAGCGGCAGCGAATGCAGCAGCTTGTCCGTGCCGAGCCGCGGCTCGTCGGAAAACATGCGCATGGATAAAAGCGGGATCAAAACGAGCAGGATGTAGGTCGTGTTCGACAGGACGATCTCGAAGTTCGCGTACCCTTGGGAAAAGGACAGCACGGCGGTATAGATGCCGATGATGCAGAGCGCGACGGCCAGCACGAGCGGCGCGGTCAGGCCGCAGAGCAGCGCGCGCAGCTCCCGTTTGTAGACGGCTCTCATGCGCGCCTGCCTTTCCTGCCGCGGCGGCGGGGCGGCTCGTCCTCCGCGTCATCTCTGTCGTCCTCCTCCGACGGCGTGTCCGCCGTCAGCGCGAGGAAGGCTTCCTCGAGCGTCTTTTTTCCGCTCTGCGCGATCACCTGCTCCGGCGTGCCGTCCGCGACGAGCTTTCCGCAGGATAACAGCAGGATCCGGCCGCACAGCAGCGTGATCTCCGACAGGATGTGGGACGACAGCAGCACGGTGCGGTCTTTTCCGAGCGAGGCGATGAGCGCTCGGAGCTTCGTGATCTGCTCCGGGTCAAGCCCGATGGACGGCTCGTCGAGGATGAGGATGGGCGGGTCGCCGAGCAGCGCCTGCGCGATGCCGGCGCGCTGGCGGTTGCCCTTCGACAGCGTGCGCAGCAGGTCGCCGCGGCGCCGGGTCAGGGCGGTCTCCTCCATCACCCGCTCCGCTTCCTCCCCCGCGTGCGGCAGGCGCTTTGCCTCTGCTGCGAAAACGAGGTATTCCAGAAGGGTCATGTCCGGGTACAGCGGCGGCTGCTCCGGCGCATAGCCGAGACGGCGCTTTGCCGCGATGGGATCGTCGAGAAGGTCGACGCCGCCGACCGTCACGCGGCCCGCAGTGGGCGCAAGACAGCCGGTTAGTAGGTTCAGCGTCGTGCTTTTGCCCGCGCCGTTGCGGCCGAGCAGACCGCAGACCTCCCCGCGCCCGACGGTGAAGCTCACGTCATCGAGCGCGGGAGAGGCGGCGCCGGGATAGCGCTTTGACAGATGGGATGCCTGAATCATGCTTTTGCCTCCGCCGGGTTATGAGTGTTGCTTACAGGATACCACGGGGAAGGCGCGGCATTCTGTCTTTTCCTGTGGACGTTTTTTAAACGATTTGTGCCCGAAAAATGCTTTAGACGTTGTCCTGCGCGTTCCACGAGAGCGGCAGCGGGCACCACGCGCGCAGCAGGAGCTCCGCCTTTTCGGGCAGCGCCGCGACCGTTCCCGCCTCCTGCGGCCCGAACAGCACGCGCATCGCGTCGAACGCCGGGAGCGTGACGGCGGGGGCAAGCGCCGTCTTCGCGGCTTCCGTCTTTCCCGCGCATACGCGCAGCGCGAGATTGCCCCAGCCTTCGATGCCGAGCACGAGCTCGCCGTCCGGCATCGGCGCAAATCCCGCCTTCAGGGCGAGGAACGCGCCGACGACGCGATCCCAATGGAAGATGCGGTACTGGTGATCCGGCACGACGGCGATGCCGTCGCAGACGCGCGTCAGATCGCGCAGCAGCGTGCGGCGCCACGACGGGACGCCGAAGCTGACGGAATTGAGCGCGCGGCTCTCAAGCCAGGTCTGCAGGATGCCCAGCGCGCGCGACTCGTCCGCAGCGAAGAACTCGCTGACGTTCGAGGGGTCGTTTCCGGCGCAGAGATAGCCCGCAAAGCGTCCGTCCGGCTCGCGGCAGACATAGGGCGTGCTGCGCCACATGATGAGGGAGCGGTAGAAGTCGGCATCGTCGCCGCGTTCGACGCGCACGGGCTGGCGCTCGTACAGCGCGCGGATGTCGGTCATCGCGGGATCGTCGCTGCCTTCGACGACGGAAAACGTGTACGCGGGGGCGTCGACGCGCGCATGACGGACGTTGCGGGAGGACAGCGTGCAGGCGAAGTCATAGCCGCAGCGCTCGAAGCCGTAGTAGCCGTAGCGCTGGCGGTGACCGCCGAGGCAGGCGAGATCCGCGCCCGCGGCCTGTATATCGTCGAGCACGCGCGTCATCGCGAGCCGCATCAGACCCGAGCGGCGCTCGTCGAGATGGGTCGAGACGTTGCCGATGCCGAAGACGGAGAGGGTCTCTCCGCCGACC
>JAEDGJ010000056.1 GCA_016297585.1 Clostridiaceae bacterium | reverse complement strand
CAGCGCCTCGTACGAGGTCGTATAATCCCGCGTCAGGCGCAGGGCGATCTCACGCTCCAGCGTCAGCCGCGTGCGGAGCGCCTGCGGGATATCCCGTCCCAGCAGGTCGTCGATCGCCGCGAGCTCGCGGTCGATGTATCCCGCCTCCCGCAGGCTCCGGATGCCTTCCGGAAGCCCGTAGGCAAGCGAGCGGATGTCTTCAGCGCAGAGCATCGGCAAATCCTCCTTTTTAATCGGTCTGTGCTTTCATTATACCCCCTTTTTTGTCCGCCGGCAACCTCTTTTTTGTTGCATTCGGCCGCGGACTGTGCTACAATGGTACAATATCAAAAAGGAGGATGCATGATGCAATATACAACGATCGACGGCGTCCGCGCGTCCCGCGTCGCGCAGGGCTGCATGCGGATCGCCTCGCTGACCGCCGCGCAGCTCGACCGCCTCGTGCGCACGGATCTCGAGGGCGGCATCAATTTCTTCGACCACGCCGACATCTACGGCGGCGGCGCGTGTGAGGAACGCTTCGGCGAGTTTCTGCACGAAAACCCCTCGCTGCGCGGACAGATGCTGATCCAGACGAAATGCGGCATCCGGAAGGGCATGTACGACTTCTCCCGCGCGCACATCCTCTCCTGCGCCGACCGCAGCCTGCAGCTTCTGAAAACGGACTATCTCGACTTCCTGCTGCTGCACCGTCCCGACGCGCTCTGCGAACCGGAAGAGGTCGCGGACGCCTTCGAAACGCTCAAAAAGGCGGGAAAGGTGCGGCATTTCGGCGTGTCGAACCACAATCCGATGCAGATGGAGCTTCTATCCCGCGCGCTCGGCGCAAACCGGCTCTGCGTCAACCAGCTCCAGTTCAGTATGACCAACACGACGATGCTCGACGCGGGGCTCCACGTCAACATGGAGGACGCCGCCGCCGTCAACCGCGACGGGAGCGTGCTCGACTACTGCCGCCTGCGCGGCATCACCGTCCAGCCGTGGTCGCCCTTCCAGCACGGCTTCTTCGAGGGCCCCTTCATCGGCGATCCCGCCTATGCCACCCTCAACGACGCGCTCGAGCGCATCGCCGACGCGCACGGCATCACCCCCACGGGGCTTGCGATCGCGTGGATCCTCCGCCATCCGGCGAAGATGCAGCCGGTCATCGGCACGACGAATCCCGACCGCGTCGCGGAGATCTGCCGCGCGTCGGACGTCGTCCTCTCCCGCGAGGAATGGTACGGGCTGTACCGCGCCTCGGGCAAGACGCTGCCGTAACGCAGGCATTTTTTCCTACTTTTTAACGATAAGAGGCACCATATGCTCCTTTCCGCAGAACATCTTTCCAAAAACTACGCGACCCGTCCGCTGTTCGACGACGTGTCGCTCTACTTAAACGAGCGCGAGCGCATCGGCGTGATCGGCGTCAACGGCACGGGGAAATCGACGCTCCTGAAGATCCTCGCCGGTGTTGAGACACCGGATACCGGCGCCGTCACCGTCGGACGGGGCACGCGCATCGCCTATCTGCCGCAGAACCCGGAGATGCACGACGAATACACCGTGCTCGAGCAGGTTTTCTCCGGCTTTGACCCCGCCTTCCGCGAGATCCACGACTACGAGGTCAAAACGATGCTCTCCCGCCTCGGCATCGCGGATTCCGGCGTGAAAATCGGCACGCTCTCCGGCGGACAGCGCAAGCGTGCCGCGCTCGCCGCGGCGCTGATCCAGCCCGCGGACATCCTCATCCTCGACGAGCCGACGAACCACCTCGATCACGACATGGTGCAGTGGCTCGAGGACCGGCTGACGCGCTTTACCGGCGGACTCATCATGGTCACGCACGACCGCTACTTTCTCGAGCGCGTCGTCACCCGCATCGCCGAGCTGTCCCACGGCAGGCTCTACTTTTACGAAGCCAACTACTCCCGCTATCTCGAGCTGCGCGCGGAACGCTGCGACATGGCGGCGGCGAGCGAGCGCAAACGGCAGGCTTTCCTGCGGCGCGAGGCGGAGTGGATCCACCGCGGCGTGCGCGCGAGGGG
Organism: Clostridiaceae bacterium; assembly: GCA_016297585.1. Classification (GTDB taxonomy): domain Bacteria; phylum Bacillota; class Clostridia; order Oscillospirales; family QAMX01; genus JAAZKA01. The sequence continues at coordinate 12,106 of JAEDGJ010000056.1, read as the reverse complement.
CACAAAGAGCCGCGACCGCATCGAGCGCTACTACGCGCTCGCCGAGCAGGACGCGCCGCCCGCCGACGCCGCCGTCCGCTTCACGGCGGTCTCCTCCCGGCTCGGCAAGAAGCTCGTCGAGCTCTCCGACGTCTCGAAGTCCTTCGGCGGCCGCCCGGTGCTCTCGCATTTTTCCTACAACGTCAAGCGCGACGACCGCATCGGCATCGTCGGACGCAACGGCGCGGGAAAGTCGACGCTCCTGAACCTGATCGCGGGCAGACTGGCCCCGGATTCCGGCTCCGTCGTCACCGGCGAGACCGTGCGCATCGGCTATTTTACGCAGGAGGGGCGCGAACTGGACGGCGCCGCGCGCGTATACGACTTCATCGCCGGCATCGCGTCCACGGTCAGGACCGACGAGGGCACCTTCTCCGCGTCCCAGCTTCTCGAGCGCTTCCTGTTTTCGCCCGAGCTTCAGTATATGCCCATCGCGCGCTTAAGCGGCGGCGAACGGCGGCGTCTCTATCTTTTGAGCATCCTCATCGCCGCGCCGAACATCCTGCTTCTCGACGAGCCGACCAACGATCTCGACATCGAAACGCTCGGCATCCTCGAGGACTACCTCCAGACCTTCCCCGGCGCGGTCATCGCCGTGTCGCACGACCGCTATTTTCTCGACAAGCTCGCGACCTCGATCTTCGACGTGCGCGGCGACGGCTCGGTCGACTGCTCCGCCGGCAACTACGCCGACTATCTCGAGCGCCGGCCTGTCCCCGCGCCGGAAGAAAAGTCACGCGCCGCCGCCAAGCCCGCCTCCCGCGAGCCCTCCGCCAAAGCGCCGCGCCTCTCCTATAAGGAGCAGCGCGAATACGAGACGATCGACTCGGATATCGCCGCTCTCGAGTCCGAGATCGCCGCCGTTTCCGCTTCTCTCGAGGAAGCCGCGAGCGACTACGTCCGCTTAATGGAGCTGACGGAAAAGCTCGACGGACTGCGCACGCGGCTCGACGAAAAAACGGAGCGCTGGGTCTATCTGACCGAGCTCGTCGAACAGATCGAAGCGTCGCGCGGGCAGTAAGCGCGGTTCCCGCCGGGAAAAACGCGCCGCGGCGAATGCCGACCGCTTCCGGGGAGCCGGAATCCGTTCCATCCACCATCTACGCGAAGGGAGTACAGGTATGCCCATGATTTCCGCCACAATTCCGTTCACCGTCAAAGTAAACGCCGCGGCTCTCGGGGACGAAGCCTGGACGCAGGTTTCGCCGGATTGCTACGAGTGTGAAGCCGCGGGGCTCCGCGTCACGGTCGAGCGCCGCACATTTGAAAACACCGGCGCCGTCCGGCAGATCAACACGATCACAAATACCGGCTCGCAGGATGTGCTTCTGAGCGGCTTTTCCTCCGCAAGGATCCGCACGGCAAGGGGTCGTATCGGCGTCGACCGCAGCCGCTGGGTGGCAGAAGGGCAGTGGCAGTTCTTCACGCCGGAGCAGTGCGGACTGGTTCCCGCGTCGGAGCACTCCTGGGAGCGCGAAACCTTCCGGATCGACTCGGTGGGGAGCTGGTCGACCGGGGAATTTTACCCCCTGACGATGGTACTCGCCGACGGCGTGACCTACTATATGGAGCTCGAAGGCGCGCACAACTGGAGACTCGTCCACTCCGTTTTCCGCGGCGAACAGGAGCCTGCGTATTTTCTGGAAGGCAGCTCGTCCGACGAAGAAAACGGCGGCTGGACGCTGACGCTCGCGCCGGGAGAGCGCTATACCGCGCAGCCGGCGGTTTACGGCGCGGTATCGGGCGGCTTTGAGGCGGCGGTGCGCGAGCTGATCGCCTATAAGCGCGCGGTATCGAAAACCGCCTTCGCGGGCGGCGTCATTCCCGTCGTGTTCAACGATTACATGAACTGCCTTTGGGGGAATCCCTCCGATGAAAAGCTGCTCCCGCTGATCGACAGGGCGGCGGAGGTCGGCTGCGAATACTTCTGCATCGACGCGGGATGGCACAAAAACGCAAGCGGAAGATTCGGCGCCGCCGGAGACTGGATCGTCGCGAATGAACGCTTCGGAGAGGGCGGGCTGCAGAAGATCTTCGACTATATGCGAAAGAAAGGCCTAAAGCCCGGCGTATGGTTCGAACTGGACACCGTCCATCCCGATGCCGCCGCCGCAAAGCTCGGCGACGACTGCCTGCTTCGGCGCTACGGAGCGCCCATTCCGCGCTATTTCTTCAACTTCCGCAGCCAAAAGGTCCGGGAGCATCTCGCGGGACGCATCGACGCGCTTTACGCGATGGGCGTGCGCTACATCAAAAACGACTATAACCAGAGCACCGGCATCGGCTGCGACAACGGCGGCGTCTCTCCGGCGGAAGGGCTGATCCGCAACTACGAGGCCTTCTCGGACTTTATCGACTCCGTCCGGCAAAAACACCCCGATCTCATCATGGAAAACTGCGGAAGCGGCGCCTGCCGGGCGGACAACGGCACCCTTCGCCATTTTCATCTGCAAAGCACCAGCGATCAGGAGCTGTATTACAACTATCCCTCCATCCTGACAGGCTCCATGCCGCATCATCCCCCCGAAAAGGCCGGGATCTGGTCCTACCCATACGCGCTTCTCCATCATGAACGCGCCGCGGAGATCGCTCCGGACGGATTCCGCGCCCGGTTTGCCGACGGCGAGGAGACGATCTTCAACATGGTAAACGGCATGTGCGGCGTACTGTACCAGTCCGGTCACATAGACTGGGCGGACGGCTACAATCTTTCGCTGATCAAAGAGGGCATTGCCGCCTACAAACGGATGCGCGGCGACATCGTACAGTCGTATCCCATTTTCCCGGACGGGACTTTCCTCATCGGAAGCCGCCGCATCGCTTCGGCCGGACTGATGACCGCAGACGGGTCAAAAGCGTATCTTGCGGTATGGCGAATCGGCGCGGAGACGGATACGGCGAAGATCGACGTCAGCCGGTACGGCTTTTCCAGCGCCTCGGCGTGGTATCCGGAAAAGAGCGATTTTGCCCTCGAAGACGGCGTGCTTACGGTAAAGCTTCCGAAGGCGTATTCCGCGCGCATGATACGCCTTGAAAAATAACCGTCCCATATGCCGGACGGCAGCTTTCCTTTGAAAAAAGGAGGGAAAAATGATGAAAAAGGTCGTTTTTGAGGAAGAACGGAGCATCGTCCGGCACCACACCGGCGGGTATCGCGAATACCGGATCCCGGGCATCCTGCCGGTACGGGACGCGCTGCTTCTGACCTGTGAAGCGCGCAGCGGAGAGGGCGACGACAACCTTGGCGACTGGGGCGATATTGATATTCTGGTATTCCGCCTGGAAACGGACGGCACACAAACGGAGTGCCTGCGCATCGGTGAATCCGCGCTGCCGAAGGATGGAAGCCTTCGCACCTACAACAATCCGGTGCTGATCCCGGACGGCGAAAGAACGCATCTGATCTATCACAGAAATTATGAAACGGTATTCATCACAACCAGCGAGGACGGAGGCAAGACCTGGACGGCGCCCAGAGAAATCACGGAAGGGTACCGCGAATTCCCCTTTGACTGGAATGTCAGCGCGACCGGGCCGGGACATGGGGTTCGGATGGCAAACGGCAGATTGGTCGCACCGGTCTGGCTGGCAAACGGCGAGACCTACGGGCCAAACCGGATGCTTCGGAAGCATTGGCCCAGTGCCGCGGGGTGTGTATACAGCGATGACCACGGCGCATCCTGGCATGCCGGGGCGCTGACGGACTGCGGGCGGAATCCGAACGAAACGAGCATCGCGAGCCTTGCGGACGGCAGGCTGCTGTTCAATTTCCGGAACCAGAATACAGATATGCGCCGTATGCTCGGCCTGTCCTCCGACGGCGGGGAGACTCTGGAACGGATCCGGACGTCGGACGCGCTCCGCGACCCGCACTGCTTCGGCGGGTCGGCCGCCTGTACCGGCGGTGTCCTTTTCGCAAACTGCGATTCCGAAGAGGCGCGCGTCCGGGTGACCGTGAAATGGTCACGGGACGCAGGGGAAAACTGGGAAACGGTCTGGGAAGTCGATCCGGTCGGCGGCTATGCGGATGTGGCTGCCGTGGGAGATGCCGTGTATGTGTTCTATGAGAGATGGGACAAAGAAACACGGTGCACCCGGGAGCTGGTATTGGCAAAAGGACGGCTCGAAGACTGCTGAATGATGATAAAAGCGCGGACACCGGAGAGTTTTTCCCCGATGTCCGCGTTTTTTATACGGTTTCCCGTCCGGGAAGCACCCGGGCGAGCGCTTCCCCGGCGGCTTTTCCCAGCAGCGTCAGTCCCCGCGCGCCGAAATGCCCTTCGACGTGCGGATTCATGTACCCGGGAGACGCCTCGAGCATGTCGGCAAGCTCCGTGAGCAGCCAAAACCGCGCGTCTTCGCGGCAGAGCTCCCGCTGCGCCTCGATGATCTCCCCGTCGCGCGCGTCGTGCGTGAAATGCCCGACGCGGATGATGCCGACGCGTTCGACCCCGGCATCCCGCGCCAGTGCATCGGCAAGAGACCGAAGCTTCTCCTTATAGTACGCCTTTGACCGTCCCGCAATCGCGTCGCTCTCTCCCTGCAGCCAGACCAGGCTGACGGATGTAACCATGCCAATGTCCCGCACACGCCGCAGCGCGCCCGCGGTTTTTCCGGCGAGGATGCGCCAGCCGTCCGTTCCGGGAAGCCAGTCGGCGATCCCGGTGCTGCCCTTCGCGCACGGCACGGCGAGCACCCGTCTTCCCGTCAGCGCCGCGCATCGTGCGCAGAACGCGGGGATCAGGCTCGTATGCCCATAGCAGGCGCTCCCCGCCGCGTGATCGGCAAGCCATGCGGACTGCTCCGTCCCCTCGCGGAACGGGTATCCCGCCGTTCCGTCGCGGCGGATGTCCTCGCCCGCGGGGTCGCGCAGGGGGACGATCTCGTCCGAAAGGAATTTATACTCAAACGCGGACGGCACGGGCTCCCGGGACAGCAGCGCCTCCGACTGCCCCTGCATGTTGCTCTGTCCGCCGAAAATGACGACGTCGAATCCGTTCATCCCTTTACAAGCAGCGTCTTGCAGTTCCCGGGCGTCTTCGCGTCCGCGATCGCCTCGTTGATGCGCGAAATCGGGTACTTTTTCGGGATCTTCGCGATGGTCCCGTGCAGCCCGGGGTTATCGCGCAGGAACTCGAGATACCCCCGCACGTCGCTGACCGAATACTGCGACGAGCCGAGGATGCGCAGCGCCTTAAACGTGATGAGCTGCGGCTGGATCTCGACGCCGCCGGACGCGCTGTACTGCCCCGGGATCAGGTACACGCCGCGGTTTCTGAGGATGCCGAGTCCCATCGGCACCGCGCTCGGCGCGCCGGAAGCCTCGATGCACAGGTCGACGCCCAGTCCGCCGTTCTCCTGCGCGAGCTTGTCCGCCGCGTCCGGGCAGCGCTCGAGCGCCAGCACCTCATCCGCGCCGAGCGCACGGGCAAGGTCTGCGCGTTCCGGATTTTCATGCGCGGTCACGGCGATCACGCGTCCGATGCCGAGGCTTTTTAAGTACATCACCGCAAAAACCCCGACGGGGCCGAGTCCCTGCACGACGGCGGTGCGCAGGGCGGCAAAGTCCACGCCCGCTTCCTTCGCGAGCCGCACCGCGTGCAGCACCGTCGGCCCGGGACAGGCAAAGACCGCCGCGATCACGGGGTCTACGCCGTCCGGCACCCGGATCAGATTCGAAACGGGCGTGAAATTGACCTCCGCATAGCCGCCGTAGAGATAGGGGGAGACGCCGATGTCCCCGCCGTTCGTCACCTGCATCCGGACGCAGTTTGCGTCGTCGCCCTCGCGGCAGAGCAGACACTCGCCGCAGGGAACGGCGATGTCCGCGATGACCGCGTCGCCGGTGCGGAGTCCCGCACGCGCGCCTTCCTCCGGATCGATGTCCGTGATGCGGCCGACGAACTCGTGACCGATGATGCTCGGGACGGGTGCGGACAGCGTGCCGCGGTGGAAATGCAGATCGGTGCCGCAGACGCCGCTCGCCGCGAGCTCCATGCGGGCATATCCCGCCGGAGCCGGCACGACGTCAAACTCGCGCACCTCGAAATCGCGTCCCGCGCCCATGAAAATCGCTGCTTTTGCCTTCATATGTTCCTCCTAGCCTTCCGTTTTGACCGTAAATGCCCGTGCATACCGCGCCGCGATGCGCCCTGCCTCCGCCTTTTGCAGCGGCTCGGTATCGCGGTAGGCGTAGGGCAGCCCCATCGCCTCGTACTTGCCGCTGCCCATCCGGTGAAACGGCAGCAGCTCGACGGCCGTGACGCCGAGGGCTGCCAGCTCCCGGATGATCGCGTCGGACGCCGCGTCGGACGTATTAAAGCCCGGTATCAGCGGGATCCGCACGCGCACGCGCTTCCCGTCCGCCAGCAGCCGCGCGAGATTGTCCCGTATCCGCGCAAGGCTCCCGCCGACGACGCGCGCGCAGTCCTCCTCCGACGCGGTTTTGAAATCGTAGAGATAGACGTCCGTATACGGGTTTAACCGCTCGAACGCCTCATAGCCGACGCAGCCCGCGGTGTCGACAAACAGGGAGATCCCCTCCGCGCGGAGCTTCTGGGCAAGGGACGCCGCCGCGTCCGCCTGCAGCAGCACCTCGCCGCCCGAAAACGTCACGCCGCCGCCGCTTTCTTCGTAATAGTCCCGATCCTCGAGAAGCTCCGCCAGCACCTCCTCCGCGCGCATCCGCCGCCCGCAGCGCTCGGTGCGCGTCTGTCCCGGATAGCGCAGGACCGTCTCGTCCGGCGAGATCGTCTCCGGATTGTGGCACCACGGACAGTGCAGGTTGCAGCCCTTGAAAAAGACCGTCGTGCGGATGCCGTCGCCGTCTCCGACGGAAAAGTGCTGGATGTTCGCGATATGCAGCAGCTTTTCGGCCGGAGACGCGTCGCGGATCGCCGGATCTCCGGCAGATTTTTCCTTATTCATGCTGTGTGCGGTTGAGGATGTCGAGCTGCACCGCGCGCGGGAGGCGGACGAAGTAGTCGGAAAAGCCCGAGACGCGCACGACCAGCGTCGGATACTGTTCCGGATGCTCCATCGCGTCGGCAAGGACGGCGCGCGAGGTCGCGTTCATCTGGATCTCCTGCCCGCCGCGGCGGAAATACGTCCGCACCAGCGCGCGGAGCTTATCCCGCCTCTCCCCTTCAAACATCGACGGCGAGAATTTCTGGTTGACGACCGTTCCGCAGGCAGCCTTCGTGTAGTCGGGCTTCGACACGCTGTTCAGCGTCACCGTCGCGCCGCGCGTATCGCGTCCGTAGGTCGGGGACGCGGCGTCGGAGAGCGGTTTGCCCCGTTTCCGGCCGTCGGGCGTCGCGGAGATCGTCTCGCCCGCCCAGATATTGCTCGTATTCGCCGCCATTGCGACGTAGATGCGCCCGCCGTCGCGCGTGCGGAAGCGGTCGAACTCCGCGGAGAGATAATCGAGGAACCAGACCGCGTATTTGTCGACGAAGTCGTCGTTATTGCCGTATTTCGGCGCGGCAAGCAGCCGTTCGCGCAGCGCGTCATACCCCTCGAAGTCCGCGTTCAGCGCGTCGCGCAGCTCGGAGAGCGTCGCGGCATGGTCCTCGTAAACGACGCGCTCGATCGCGGCCAGCGAATCCGCGACCGTGCCGACGCCCATCAGCGCCGCGCCGTGGACGGACGGATAGACGCTGCCGCCGCAGTTGATGTCCTTTCCCCGCCGGATGCAGTCGCGGCAGAAGCAGGAAAGGAAGGGCTCCGTGTAAAAATCCTGACGGATCGCGCTGTTCTGGCAGGCAAAAGCCGTGCAGTATTCGGCGACGCCGTGGGAAAGCTGCGTCTCGAACGCGCGCAGGAAGGCCGGCATATCGCGCAGCGCCTCCGGGTCGCCGGTGTCGAGCCCGACCGAGCCGTTGAACGCACTGACGCCGCGGTTGAAAATGTAGTCGAAAAAGCGCGGCGCGTCGAAGCGTCCGTCCGACCACGGCGGCTGCAGTCCCGGCAGGAAGTTCTCGATGCAGCCGACCATGCAGTAGCCGCAGACGTCCTCATAGGCATATCCCATGCGCTGCAGCGCGGGGATGTTGACCTCGTCGTTCATCAGCGCGGGGTAGCCGAGCCCCGTGCCGATGCTCGCAAGACACGCGTCGAGGAACTCGTCCGGCGTGTCGCGCGTGATGCGCGCCGAGAGGTTCGGCCCCGGCGCGTTGCAGTTTCTGACCGCCTCGACGATGCAGAAGCTGAGCTCGTTGACCTCGCACACCCCCGCCGCGTTTTTGCCGCCGACGCAGATGTTGACGACGTCCGTCGTCGGGATCTTCGCAAAGACGTTCTCCAAAAGCTCCACCGCGTCCTCCCGCGTCAGCGCGCCGGACGCCCGGTCGCGGGCATAGAGCGGATAAAGGTACTGATCGAGCCGTCCGAGCGCCATCGCGTAGCGGTCCTCGAGCATGAACGCGGTATGGCAGAGCCAGACAAGCTGCAGCCCCTCGGCAAAGCTCTCCGGCGCATGCTGCGCGACCGCGCGGCAGTTTGCCGCGATGAACGCAAGGCGCGCCGCGTCATACCCCGGCTGTCCGCGCAGCCCGTCCGCGGCTTCCGCATAGTGCTCCGTCATCGTCCGGAACGCCGCGAGCGCGATGCGCATGGCGTCCAGCGTCTCGCAGGCGGCGGCATCCTCCCGGTGCGCGTCGAGCGACGCGTCGATGTCGGCGAGCAGCCCCGGGATGCCGCGCGCGAGGATGCGGTCGTAGTCCGGCGCGAAATGGTCGCGATTCGTGATGAAGCTCCGGCCGCCGATCTGCGCGCAGAGCCGCTCGGAGGCTTTGCGGAGCGTCTCGTCGGGCTCGCAGAAGAGCCCCGCGGTGCTGCCCGCGATCCGGTCGGACGGATAGATATGCGGCGGGGTCTTGGTAAAGAGCGTCTCGATCCCCCGCGCGCGCAGGAGCGCCACCGGCTCTCCGAAATGCGCGCGGTAGCCTTCGGCGCGGAAAACCTCCGGACAGCGCGTCCCCCTCGGCGCGGCGGCAAGCTCCGCGCGCAGGGCGTCTGACAGTTTCATGCCGTTCACCTCTCCTTTTTGGTCTCAGTATACGCGCCGGGCGTAAAAATGTAAAGGAAGAGAATTCATTTTCCTTGACAAAATTAAGATGATATTCTACAATACTTCCGGAGAAAGGAGGCACCCCGCCATGTTCATCGAACCGACGCGCCTGCCCGCCGTGCGTTTTGCGCATACCTACAGCGCCGAACGCTACGAAAACCGCTTCGAGCCCTCGCGCGAGACCGTCGAGGTCAGCTTCGTTTCGGAGGGCACCCTCACCATGACGCAGAACGGAGCAGCCTATACCGCCAAAAAGGGCGATATCCTCTGCATTCCGCACGATCTGCCGACCGAAATCCGCGCGGACGGCTGCCACAGCCACCACACGGTCTGCGCCGCGGTCGACTGGCGGGAGTCGCCGGACGGACTGCTGCTGCCGCCGCTGACGAAGGACGCGCCCGGCGCGGAGGAGATCCGCACGCGCATCGACGCGTTCATCTTCCGCCCGTATCTCTACGAAAACGCGCCGGTGCGCGCGGCGGCAGACTTCCTCGCGATCCTTTGCAAAATTGACGAGCTCGCCCGCGCGTCACTCATGCCCGTTCCGGAAGGGTCTCTGCTCAGCTTCCGCGCAAAAAAGTACATCCACGCGAATCTGCGCCGTCCGATCCGGCAGGCGGAGGTGGCGGCGTACCTCGGCGTTACGCCGCAGTACCTCTGCCACGTTTTCCGCGCCTCGGAGGGCGAGACGCTGATGCGTTATGTCAATCGCGCAAAGCTGCGGCTCGTGCGCTCGCTGATGGAAAACGAGCACCTGCCGCTCTGCGAGGCCGCGCGGCTGTGCGGCTTTCAGGACGCGGATTACGCAAGCCATCTCTACCGCAGGCTGTTCGGCACGACGATCACGGGACGCCGCTCTAGCCGGTCAGATGGTGCAAAAAAGCCCTGATCCGGCCGAAATGATGCAAAAACCGGCGCGTATCGGAGTTTTTTCGGTACGCGCCGGTCGATTATTCCACGGTTCTGAATTTGTTCGGCGGAACGCCGTACGCGCTCTTGAAGCGGCTGATGAAATACGACGTCGAGGAAAACCCGCAGCGCTCGCCGATCTCGCCGATGGACAGCTCCGTCGAGATGAGCAGCTCCTTTGCGTATTCCAGCCGCCGCGCGACGGTGTACTCCTTGAAGCCGATGCCGACCAGATCCTTGAACATCCGGCTGCAGGTATACACGGACATCCCGAACGCGTCGGCCATCTCGGTCAGCGTCAGCTCCGGATCGGCGAAGTGGCGCTCGACGTAGGAGATGAACTGCTCGCGCTGGCGGCTGTCGTTTTTCTCGGTATGCTGCTTCATTTCCTCGCAGACGGTAGCCGCGTCCTCCTCCAGCACATGGCGCAGCTCCTCCTCCGAGAAAAACGAGATCACACGGTCGAACTGCCCCTTGTCCCGGCGGATGTTGAGCCGCTGCAGCAGCTCGAGATAGCTCTCAAGGATCTCGTAGCAGAAAAACCGCCGCTGGAACATGTCCTGACAGGATTCGACGGACGCCTCGAACAGCTCGTCGAGCAGCCCGGGCAGCGCCTCGCGCCTTCCGTCCTGCACCGCCTGCAAAAATGCCGCGAGCTCGGCGCCCGCGCGCTCCCGCAGCGTGCCGCCCGACTCTCTCCGGCGCTCCCGCATCCGCAGCAGCGCCTCGCGGTACGAACCCCGGAGCGCCTCGATGCTCGTGACCGCGCCGCCGAAGCCGCATTCCGGCGTTTTCCCCAGAAGCTCCGCAAACCGGCGCTCCGTTTCCGCGGGAAGCGCATCCTCTCCGCAGAGACGGTCATCCCCCGCGAAGACGAGGATGAGATAGTCCTCGTTCTGCAGATCGGTCATAAAGACGGACGCCCCGCTCATCGCCTCCAGCGACCGGGTGATCTCCTCCCGCTGCGCGGTGTTCAGCGTCACGCTGCCGATGACCGCGACGATATAGCAGCGGTAGTCAAACGACGCGCCGAGCTGGCGCAGCACGGTGGGCTTGGTCTTCATGCCGTGCAGCATACTGCCGAAGATATAGTCCATCAGCCACAGCTTCTGCTCCGCGACGGCCTCCCGCATCTGCGTATTCTCCGTGCGCATCGTCTCGAGCGTGGATTCGACCGCCGAAAACTCGCCGCCGCCCGTCTCCTCGCCCTCCTCCGGACGCACCTCTTTCATCAGGCGCTTGACGGGATGGTACATAAACGCCACCGCCGCCGCCGCGATCAGGATGAACCCGGCCACGACGCACAGCAGGATGAAGTTCATCTTCTCATACAGGCCGTCGACGCCCCGGAACATCATGCTTTCCGGGAAAACCGTCACGAACGTCAGCCCCATCGACGAATCGGTCGTCTTGAAAACATTGGCGGTGTCCCCGTCCGTCCCGCAGGAATACATCTCCCCGTCGCTGCCGGCAAGATACGCAAGGAATGCCGCGTCGGACAGCAGTCCCTCGTCGAAGCTCTCGTTGCAGAACAGGAGCTCCGTACCGCTGAAAATCGCCAGCCCGCAGTTTTCGCCGGAGTAGTTCGTGCCGACAAGGCCGTCGAAGGAGGACGCCGAAAACTCGAACAGCATCACGGCATCCGCCGTGGTGCCCGTACCGGCGTTGATGGCGACCGGACGCGCGAGGATGAACGTTCCGCTGCGCGCGCCGAGGTCCGGGAACGTGGATACGATCCGCATCCCCTCCTGCGAGCTGTCGGAAAACGCAAGCCTCAGCCGGTCCTCGAAAACCGTCATCAGATTCCCGCGGTACCCGGTCAGCTTTCCGGCGTACTGGCTGATCGTGTAGCTTGCGCCGGAGGTGACGACGTAGTCCGTATTATAAAAGTGCACGCCGACGACCTCGGCATCCGGCAGCATCCGCAGGTAATCCCCGAGGATGGCCACCATCTGCACGCGTCCGTAGGGGTGCCCCTCGACCGCTTCCCGGGTCAGCCGGTGGTCCTCGCGTTCCCGGTAGTCCCGCCTCACCTCGTACGACAACGCCTCGACCCGCGACAGGACCTCATAAAAGCCCTCTCCGAAC
>JAEDGJ010000055.1 GCA_016297585.1 Clostridiaceae bacterium | reverse complement strand
AGCACGACTGACTCTGGATCAGTTTGTCTGGGTTCGAATCCTAGTTTCGCAGCCACAAGAAAGAAAGCAGATATCGAAAGATATCTGCTTTCTCTTTTTTGCCCTCTGCTCCCGGCGGTCAGACTCTTTCGTCCCGTCCTTTCCGCACCCGTCTCCCAAACGGCCATTTCGGCTTCCGTTCGCAGTAGCACGGCCGCCGGGAGCCTTCGTGATGCGCCCGGTAGGCCGCGCAGTCGCCGTACCGGGCGCAGCTTTTCTTCCTGCAGGGACAGTCGATTCGGTTCATTCCAGCCTCTCCCCGATCCAGTTTCCGAAAAACGCGAGCTGTTCCTCCGTATGGAACCAGTGCTCCCCGCCCTTCTGCTCCGTCAGCTCGCAGCCAAAGCGCGCCGCGAAGTCCTGCACGCGGGGCAGCTCGCACATCGTATCGTTCTCACCGCGCAGGATCCGGGTGTCGTGCGGCCACTCTGTAACCGGATGGCGGCGGACATAGTCAAAATAGGGATAATACAGCGGCTCGATGTCGTTGTCGATGCTGACCCTTTCCCGGAACGTTTCCTCCGTCACCTGGCAGTACGCCATCAGATTCCGGATGATGCGCTCCATATCCGTCACGGGCGAGAGGAACCACACCCGTTCGAGCTCCGCCTTCGCAAACGCGAGAAGCTCAAAATACGCGCCCATGCTGCAGCCGAACAGGGAGATCGTCCGGGCGCGCGCCGCCGCATACGCATACATCCCCCGCAGCTCCCGCACGCATTCGTCCGGCATGAGAGGCGCCGTCTCATAGACCCGCTCCCCGTGCCGCGGAAGGTCGAAGCTGAGCACCTGATACCCCCGGCGCACCGCTTCCCGCGCCAGCACGCAGATGCAGTCGTCGATCTTCGAGGAATGACTGCCGTGAGCGGCGAGGATGATCTTTCCGGTCTCCTTTCCCCACAGCACGGCCGGTATGCCGTCGATCCGCAGCTTGTTCCACTCCATTGCACAGTCCCCCTTCCAAAGTTTCCGATTCGTACCGCGCTTTGCGCACCGTATAGGATTATACCCGATTTCCCCCGGCTTTTCAAGCCCCGGAAAAAGCGCACGGCATCCCCGTTTTCCCCCGGAGATGCCGTGCAGAAAGCCCGGATATGCGATTTTCGGAAAAGGAAAATCAGCCCTTCAGGCCGGTCGTCGAGATGCCGTCCACGAGATACCGCTGGAAGCAGAGGAAGATCACAAAGCACGGGATCAGCGACAGCGTGGACATGGCGAACATGGCGCCCCAGTTCGTGACCGAGTTCGGGTCGGCAAAGCACTTCAGCGCGATCGACACCGTATACTTCGACGGAGACTGGAGATAGAGCAGCGGGCCCATGAAGTCGTCCCACTTCCAGTAGAACGCAAACACCGTCGACGTCGCGATCGCGGGCAGCGCCAGCGGCACGATGATCTGGAAGAACGTGCGGAACTTGCCGCAGCCGTCGATATTGGCGGATTCGTCCAGCTCCTTCGGGATGCCCTGAATGAACTGCATGATCAGGAAGATGAAGAAGGCATAGCCGCAGTAGTACGGAACGATCAGCGGCAGATAGGAGTCGATCCAGCCGAACTTCATGAACATGATGTACTGCGGAATCAGCAGAATCTGCGCGGGCAGCAGCATCGTGATGATCATGATCGTAAACCACGCCTTGCGTCCCGGGAAGCGGACACGCGTGAAGCCGTAGGCGACAAACGTCGAGGAGGCTACCTGTCCGATAACCGCGACGATCGTGACGAAGAAGCTGTTTTTAAAGAAGGTCGCAAAGGAGACGTTGCCAAATCCCTTCCAGCCGTCGGCGTAGTTCTTCCAGACGAATTCCGAAGGAACCAGAGACGCGGCGTTTTTGAACACCTCATTGGAGGGCTTGACGGAGCTGACGACCATCCAGACGATCGGGTAGAGCATGACGACGCCCAGCGCGATGACGAAGGTGTGGAAGCAGATCGTTGAGACAATTTTTCTGGTACGGATTTTCATTTCTGCTTCCTCCTATTCCGCTTTGGATTCGTAGAAGACCCAGTAGTTGGAGGTCTTGAAGATGACGGCCGTAATGATGCCGATGATGATCAGACTGATCCACGACAGCGCCGACGCGTAGCCCATGTGGTAGTTTGTGAAGCCGGTCTGATAGATGTACAGCGCGTACATCAGCGTTTCGTCGACCGGTCCGCCGGCGGTGACGATGTAGCTCTGCGTGAACGACATGAACGAGCCGATGGTCTGCATCAGGAAGTTGTAGAAGATGATCGGAGACAGCGACGGCAGCGTGATGTGCAGAAACTGCTTCCAGGCGCCCGCGCCGTCGATCGACGCCGCTTCATAGTAGGACTGTGGGATCTGCTTTAAGCCCGCGAGGAAGATGAGCATCGGCGAGCCGAACTGCCAGACCGACAGCAGAATCAGCGTGCCGAGCGCCGTGTCGGGGGACGCGATCCAGGACTTCGCCGTCGTGATCAGGCCGAGACTCTTCAGGATCCCGTTGACCGCGCCGGTACGTCCGAAGATCTGACGCCACATGATCGAAATGGCGATGCTTCCGCCGAAAATCGACGGAAGGTAGTAAAGCGAGCGGTACACATTGACGCCGCGGCGGCTGCCCTTGAACAGCATCGCGACAAACAGCGCAAAGCCGAGCTTCAGAGGCACCTGAAACAGCGTATAGGTAAGCGTGACCTTGACGCTCTTGAGAAAGCGGGCGTCCTTGGTGAAAATATCGATGTAGTTTTTGAAGCCGACAAAATTGATCTCATTCAGGAGGTCATAGTCGGTCAGCGAATAGTACAGCGAGGAAAACATCGGATAAACCGTGAAAACGAGAAGGCCGATCAGCCACGGGAGAATGAACACATACCCCGTGATGCCCTCTTTCGCTTTCGGCGTCAGCCCGCGTCTGCTCCTGCCGGCCGCTTTTTCCGCCATAGCAAGCTATCTCCTTTCAATCGAACGATGACCAAAGGCAAGCCGTTCCCGCTTCTTTTCGCGGGGCCGGTCTTTGTCCGACCGACCCCGCGAGACGTTCAGAACGGCTTGCCCCGATTTAACGCAATAACTTATTTCGCCAGCAGCGCGTTCGCTTCCGCAAAGAATCCCGCGGCAGCATCCTCGGCGCTGATCTGACCGAACATGACCTGATCGTGGTAGTTCTTATAGATCGTGATGATCTCACCGTCGGCGGCGGGACGCAGCGCATCCGGGTCGGCCTCGGCGTACTGAGACACCTCGTTGACATAGTTGATCGTGATCTTCGCATAATCGCTGACGACATCGCTGTTCGCGACCGCTTCGGCGACCTTGCTGTTGCCCGGAACGCCGCGTTCGGCAGCCAGGATCATGTTGGCGTCGATGTCATTGAGGATGAAGTCGACGACCATCGCGCTGGCCTTCTTGTCGGAATCGCTGCCGGTGTCGGTGAGGTTGATCAGCTGCGACGGCGCAAGCACGGTGCCCCAACGGGTCTCGCCTTCAAGATGCGGGTAGCAAACCAGCGCGAGCGACTTGCCGGCAGCTTCCATCAGCGCGACACAGGTGTTGGAGTTCTGCGTGCTGTTGATGGCGGATTCGCCGGTGACGATCAGGGAAGCTTCATTCGTCGTGATTTCGCTCTGGGTGGCCTGGTCGGCGATATAACCGGCGTCCTGCAGCTCCTTCTCCCAGTTCAGATACTCGACCATCATTTCCTGCGGGAAGTTCAGCGCGGTCTGATCCTCGTTGTACATCGAGTAGCCCTGGCTGAAGACATAGTGGCGCAGGCCGTCCTTGGAGTTCATGTTCGGGAACGAGCCGTCGCCGAAGATGCCGAGCGCTTCCGTAATGCCCTTCACCGTGGCCTTGTAGTCGTCCCAGGTCCAATCCATCGTGGGCAGCGGCACACCGGCTTCCTCAAAGAGGTCGGGATCGTAGATCATGCAGTGCGCGGCGTTGCCCAGCGACAGCGAATAGAGCTTGCCGTCGATGCGGGTCACGTCCACCGCGGCCTCGCTCCAGTCGGAAAGGTTGATGATGCCTTCGTCGACGTAGGGCTGCAGATCCAGGATCTGGCCCGCCTCCGCGTACATCTTCACATACGCGACGGACTGCTGCCAGATGTTCGGCAGGGCGTTCGCGGACGCCTGCGCGGCGATCTTATCCCAGTAGCCGTCCCAGCCGGCATATTCGTATTCGATGGTGATGTTCGGATACTTGTCCATGAACATTTCAAGCACCTTGATGGTGGCGTCGTGACGCGTCTGGGAGCCCCACCAGGACATGCGCAGGGACGCAGAATCGGTCACAGCGGCCGGAGCGGTCGTCGCAGCGGCGGTGTCGGCCGCAGTCGTCGCGGCAGTGGTCGCGGCGGTCGTCGCAGCCGCCGTCGTGGCAGCCGCAGTAGTGGCAGCAGTGGTAGCAGCCGCAGTCGTCGCCGCGGCAGTGGTGGATGCCGCAGTGGTGGCGGTTCCGTTTCCTCCGGCGCAGCCGGCAAGAAGCGCGAGCAGCATGGCAGCCGCAAGAACAAGGGTGAACGCTTTTTTCATTTCTTTGGCCTCCGTTTTGAAATCTTGCCCATAAAAGCCGTGCTTTTTTATGGGTTTCTATGGTCAGTATACATCATTTTGTAACAAGTGACAATGGACAATATTGCTTATCGGTCGGATTATTTTGCTCTTTGGACTCAAAAAGAGCGTTATGATTTTGGCAAAATGATTTTATTTTCCGATCCCGTATCCTTCCGCAGCGACGAGGGCGTCACGCCGTAGGTCTTTTTGAAGAGCCGGCAGAAATACCCCTCGTCCGCATAGCCGACGGATTCGGCGACCTCTCCGAGGGTCATTTTCGTGGACTCCAGACAGCGCCTGGCCTGCTGCATCCGCTGCTTCATCACATACTGCATCGGCGACGAGCCGATCATCCGGTGAAAGACGCGGCAGAAGTGATACGGCGTCATATCGCACATCGCCGCAAGCTCGCCGACCGTGACCGGTTCGTAATAATAGCGGATGATATGGCGCATGGCGGGCGCGATCCGGCGCGCGTTGCCGTACATGAACTCGTAATCCTCACGCGAAACGGACTGCTGCAGCTCCGTGCGGATCAGATGCGCGAACAGCTCCCGCAGAATGCCCTCGGCCGCCATCTCATAGGCGGGCTCCTTGTTCCAGTATTCCTCGAGAAACCGTCCGAACAGCGCATATGCGCGGGGATTGTCCCGCAGCACCGTCGGGAAGCGCATCCGGCTCAGCGCGTCCGCCCCGCTCTCCTCGCCGACCATGCCGGACGCGATGACGCGGGGATTGACGAACACGAGATCGTAGCGCAGCACCCCGGAAAGGTAGATCTGCGTGTGCATCTCCATCGGGTTGATGACGGCGATGTCGCCCGCGCCGACCTCGTAGGTCTCCGAGCCGCAGATGATCGCCGCTTTTCCGCTGTAAAAGCGCTTGAACTCGAAATCGCTGTGCCAGTTTAGCGACCAGGTGTTATACCGGTTGTTTCGCTCAACATCCGCGCTGGTAAAGCGCTTATCCCAGACGATCTCGACATCCTCGTGCGACTCAAACGAATACATCGGCCTCTTCCGGAATTCGGCATCCATCCCGTTTCACATCCCTTCGCATCCATGATCCGTAATTATAGCATCTCCGGCGGCAAAGTGCAACCGGCTGCCCGGAAAAAAGAACGCGGGACTGCCGCGTTTGCCGGCAATCCCGCGAAAATCTGTCAAAACTGTCAAAATCAGCCCTTGACCGCACCGATCAGGATACCCTTGATGAAGTATTTCTGCAAAAACGGGTACACGCAGAGAATCGGCAGCACGGTGATCAGCGTGACGGTCATGCGGACACCCATCGGCGTCAGCTTCTGGGCACGTTCGGCCATCTCCTGCGTCACATGCGTGCTTTCGAGCATCTGCGACAGCCGCTCGGCCTCGGTCAGATAGTTGTACAGCAGATACTGCAGGCAGGTCAGCTTGCTGTTGGAGAAGGTGTAGATGTGGTTGTCGAACCACGCGTTCCACTGCTCGACGGCGGAATAGATCGCGATGGTCGCGGCAATCGGCACCGACAGCGGCATGATGATGCGGATGAAGATGCGGATATAGCTCGCGCCGTCGATCAGCGCGCTCTCCTCCAGCGAAATCGGGAGCTGCTCGATATAGGTCTTGATGAGGATGACATAATATGCCGAAACCGGCGGGACGATGTAGACCCAGAACGTATTGAGCAGTCCGTAGGCCTTGATGACGAGGTAGGTCGGGATCAGACCGCCCGAAACGTACATCGTCACGACGAGCAGACGGTACATCAGCTTGCGGAACGGGACATCCTCCTTCGAGAACACATACCCGAGCAGCATGCAGGAGACCAGCGTCAGCACGGTACCGAGCACCGTTCTCGCAACGGAGATCAGGAAGGCGTTCATCAGGCCGTCGAGCTGCATAACGCGGGTGATGTTATACATCGAAAAGCCCAGCGGATACAGCACGACGTTCTGAGACGCGACCTTGGCGGGGTCGCTGATGGTATAGATGAACACGTACCACAGCGGATAGATGCAGATGAAGGTGAAGAGCGCGAAAAAGGTATAGTTGAGAATACTGAAGGCCGCACGTCCGGGTCCGATTCGTTTTTTTGCCATTTTCGTTCCCCTCCCCTTTAGAAAATGTTCGAGCCGCGCACCTTGCGCGCCAGGAAGTTCGCCACAAACAGCAGCAGCACGCTCAGGATGGACTTGATGATGCCGATCGCCGTCGAATACGAGTAGTCAAAGAGCTTGAGGCCCATCTTATAGATGTAGACGTCGAGCACTTCGATCTTGGAGTAGACCATCGAGTTCTGGAAGACGTAATACTGCTGGAAGCCGGTGCTCATGAAGTTGGCGATGGACAGCAGGAACAGCACGAGGAAGGTCGGCATGATGCCGGGCAGCGTGATATGCAGCGCCTGACGGAAGCGTCCCGCGCCGTCGATGGCGGCGGCCTCATACTGCTCCTGATCGATGCCGGCGATCGCCGCGATGTAGATGATCGAGCTCCAGCCGAGCCCCTTCCACTGCGTGATGCAGGTCTGGAACAGGTACACGATCTTCTTGTTGGTCAGCCAGTTGATCGTCTTGCCGGTACCGAGCGAGGTCAATACGCTGTTGACGACGCCGTCCGTCGAGAACATCGCAAACGCGAGGGAGTACACGATGATCATGGAAATGAAATAGGGCATCGTGGTCGTCGTCTGCGCGACCTTCTTGAAGCGCGTGCAGCTGATCTCGTTTAAGCAAAGCGCAAACAGCATGGGCAGCGGCGAAAGCATATAGCCGATGCCGGAGAAGATCAACGTGTTCTTCAGGACGCGGTAGACATCCCGGTCCGTGAGGAACATCTTGAAATATTTCCAGCCCACGAACGTACAGTCAAACAGCGGGCGGCCGGGTTTGTAGTCGAAGAAGCTGATGATCCAGCCCGCGAGCGGTACGTACGAGAACATGATGACCATAATCATAAAGGGCAGCGCGATGAAGAAAAGTTCCCAGTTTTTGCGTTTCTTTCTCTTTTTTACCGAATTAACCGGCGTTGCAGCCGTTTGAGCCATACGTTAACCCCGCCTTTCTTAGGGAATGTCGGAAAATACAGGAGAGGCGAAGAAGAGCTGCCTCGTTCTCCGCCTCCCGCATTACGTTACAGCAGACGATGGATGGTGCCGGGGTTTTTCATCAATAGCCCATAATCGGCTTCAGGGTCTCGTTCGCCTTCGTGAATTCGTTGAGGCACCACTCCCAGGCAGTGGCCTCACCGGCGGACTCCAGCTCGGCGATGACGCTGTCGCGCAGCGCGTTGAACTCTTCCGCGGTTTCCGCCATGACGAGATCCGCGATGTTGCGGTACAGGATGTCGTTGCACTTTTCAAGGATACGGCCGATGTCGGTCGTCACGGGGGTCATCGCGGAGGCCAGCAGCTCGGTGCCGTAGGTATTCGACCAGTCAACGGTCTTGCCGTCGAGGACGTACTGATAGCCCGCCTCGGCCGGAACGGTCACGCCGTAGAAGTCCGCAACGTCCTTCTGGAGGTTGGTCATACCGAGCGCACGCATATCCGTCGAATCAAAGAGGTCGAGCAGATAGCCGTCGGGGTGATATTCGGAGGTCTGGAGAATCTGGAACGGGCCGGCGCCGCCGAGACCAATGGCCGCGTTGGTATCGCCGCCGTTGGAGTAAAGTTCAATCGCCTCGTCGGTCAGCGTCGGAACGCCGTCGACGTAGTTCCAGTACTTGCCTTCAAAGCCGCAGTACACGGCGCGCTGGACGTCGAGATCGAAGACGACGTTATACAGGCGCAGCGCGGCTTCCCAGTTCTCGGAGCCGGAGAAGAGGTACACGGTGAAGGACGGGAACCAGCCGGCCGGGTTGGGGTTGTCGGCAAAGACGAGCTGTCCGGGGGACGGGATGTTCGTGTAGCCCGCGAGGGAGTTCTCGTCGGTCTTGCAGCTCTCGGTGTAGAGGCCGTAGTTCTTCGCGTTCAGAGACGCCGCATACTGGCCGGCGTTGAACTTCGTATTGACTTCGTCGCTGGTCATCGTGAAGGAGTCGGGGTCAAGGAGTCCCTTGCTCCACATCTTGTTGTAGAACTCCATCGAGAGCCAGAACGCGGAGTTCGCGGGATCCATGTAGCCGTTCAACAGCTCGCCCGTGATGGCGGACTGCATGTACTGATAGTTGGAGAAGGTCCAGGGGTTGGCCTTCAGCGAGGTGAACACGGCATGGAAGTACCAGTTCGTCAGGCTGTCCGCGAGTCCCGCGCCGTAGACCTTCTTGCCGCCTTCGGTCGTCGGATGCGCGGCGACCATGGCCTCCATCGCGGCGATGAAGTCGTCGTCGTTGTTGATCTCGGGCGCGCCGATCTCCTTATACCAGTCCCAACGCAGATAGTAGCCGCGCGCGAGCTCCACGCCGCCGCCGGTCAGCTCGGTGCCGACGTGCTCGGGCAGGAAGTAGAGCTTCTCGCCGCCGCCGTTCAGCAGCTTGACGAGGTTGACAAAGGAAGCGTATTCGTCCTGCAGCAGGTTCGGGCAGTACTGCTCCGCCAGCGGCATCAGATCGAGCGCAAGCTGGGAGTCGACGATCTCGCGAACCTTGGAGGAGTCGGCGGTGTACATGATATCCTGCAGATCGCCGGACGCCAGCGCGAGGGCGTATTTGTCGCCGTCGAGGAAGAAGTTATCGATGGTGACGTTCGCCATGCGGAGGATCTCCGCGTAGATCTCCGTCTCATACCACATGCAGGGGGTCTTCTGCCAGTTTAGGTTTTCGCCGAAGGTCAGGAGCGTGGGCTCCTCGCCCGAACCGGCGGAGGGCGCGGTGGTCGCCGCAGCGGTCGTACCGGCAGCCGTCGTCGCAGCAGCCGTGGTCGCGGCGGCGGTCGTCGCCGCGGTAGTCGCGGCAGTGGTCGTCGCAGGCGTGCTGCCCGAGCAGCCGGCAAACAGCGCGGCGATCAGCAGCATCGAAAGCGCCAGAGCAAGAATGCGTGTCTTTTTCATGCGTTTTTACCTCCGATTTTATATTTGAATACGCTCCCGTATTCTTTATGTTAATTATACACAGTTTCGAATTAACAATCAATACACAATTCATCATTCTTTTTGAATAATTACACTCATTTCTAAACGATGTACAGAAATCCTTTGTGTGGAATAGTACAATTTTGCTTTATTCCACCTCTCCTTCTTGTTGACATTCATCCTGTTCGGTGGTAAAATGAAACAAACAGGCTTTCACTGCAAAAAGGAGCCGGATGGTGCTATGTACAAGGTTGTAATCGCGGAGGACGAACTGCTGGTCCGTATGGGAATTGTCGCTTCGGTGCCGTGGGAGGAGCTTTCGCTGCAGGTCGCGGCGTCGGTCGCCGACGGCGAGCAGGCTCTCTCCCGCTGCCGGGAGCTCCGTCCGGACATCCTGCTGACCGATATCCGCATGCCGAAGCTCGGGGGGCTTGAGCTGCTGCGGCGGCTGCGCGAGGAGAAGCTGCCGACGCGCGTCATCGTCATCACCTGTCTGGAGGATTTCAACGTGCTGCACGAGGCGTTTGAGCTCGGCGTGACGGGGTATCTTCTGAAGGCGACGATGTCGCACGACGATCTGCTGGGCCTGCTGCGCCGCGCCGTCGGGGAGCTTGAAAGCATGCAGGAGCATACGGGCGGCGTTCTGCATGCCGCGGCCTACGGCGAGCTGCCCGCCGACATGGGGGCGGCGCTGTACGTCTCCTTTCAGGGACCCGACGCGGCGCCGCTGAAGGTCAAATCCGCCTCGGCAGCGCTGCTCGAAAAGCTGTCCGCGCTCGGACTCTGGAGCGTGTCGTCCTGCGGCGCGCAGACGGAGTTTTCGCTGTCGCTTCCCGCCGCCGTGCCGGATTTTGACCAGGTACGCACGGTGCTCTCGGAGCCCCTCGGCTATCTGCGGCGCGTGCTGGAGCTCGACGCCTCCGTCGTCTACTACATCCACGACGGCACGCCGGAGACGCTGCGCCTTGTGCCCGAGCGCGCGGCGGCGCTGCTGGACGCCCCCTATTTCACCGCCGGCACCGTCACGCTGCTCTCGCCGGACTTTTCCTGCCGTTCCGCCGTCTTCTCCGAGATCCTCGCGCGGCTTGCCGACGACCCCGCCTATACCGGATACCGCACCGGCGCACGGCGGGAACGCTCGCTTGCCCTGCTCGAGCGCATCGCCCACGCCTACGGCGTGACGCGGCAGAGCTTTGACGCCGCCGTGCTCGCCTTCGCGGAGGATGCGTTCGGTCCGGAGGGCTTTCTGCCGTCTCCGGCGGCGCTCGAGAAGCTGACCGCCGCCATCCCCGCCTCCTCCTCCGCGGAGGACACGCTGTCGCAGCTTGCCGCGGCCTTCCCGGAGCTTTCGCTCCATCCCGTCTACGGCGCCGACCTCCGGGGCACGATCCGCTATATCCACGACAACCTGTCCGAACAGCTCTCCGTGCCCATGCTCGCGCGGCAGATCAGCTTAAGCGCCAACTATTACGCCATCCTGTTCAAGCAGGCCGTCGGCCTGTCCGTCACCGAATTCATCTCGCGGCTGCGGCTGGAGCAGGCCTGCGCGCTTTTGGCCGAGGACACCCTCAGCGTTCAGGAGATCGCCCGCCGCTGCGGCTTCTCCGACGTCACCTATTTCTCCCGCTTCTTCAAATCCTATACGGGACTTCCGCCCCGCCGCTGGAAACTGCGCCATGAACATCCGGAATCGCTTTCGTAGGCCCCGGCTGCCCGAGCCGACGCTGCTGCGCCGTCTTCTGACCGTCTCGCTGCTGCTCGTCATCCCCGCCATCGTCCTGCCCGTCATCCTCACCGCCGACCTTTTCAGCCGCGATCTCGAGCTGAACGCCGAACAGCAGTCCATCACCGCCTTCCAGACCGCCGAAAACCGCATCAACAGCGTCCTTTCCTCCGTCAGCAGCGTCGCCTACCGCCTGTATCTGGACGACGACATCTACTCCTATCTGTTTTCCCCCTCCGC
Organism: Clostridiaceae bacterium; assembly: GCA_016297585.1. Classification (GTDB taxonomy): domain Bacteria; phylum Bacillota; class Clostridia; order Oscillospirales; family QAMX01; genus JAAZKA01. The sequence continues at coordinate 2,783 of JAEDGJ010000055.1, read as the reverse complement.
CGACGCCTACAGCGAGATCACCGCCCGCCGCGCCGTCACCCGGACCATCACCGAAACCCTCGGCGCGACGCCCGACCTCGGCGGCATCCTCTTTATCCGGGAAACCGGCTCCTACTGCGGCGCGGCGCAGAACTGGCGCTTTTTCGGAGACTCGCAGGAGCTTCCCGCGTGGCTTTGGGACGCCTGCAGCGACTCGCCCTACACGGTGCAGTGGCTCGGCGCCCTTCCCCAGCAGTTCCTCTCCGCCAACGCCGTCTCCGGCTCCGAAACCGCGTCCGACATGATGATCTTCGGCGTCCGCACGAGCTTTTACACCAGCGCCTCGCACACCGCCGGAGAGGAGCGCGTCATGATCCTGTTCGCGGTCACCCAGAGCGCGCTTTCCCGCTGCTATGAGCAGATTGCCTCCCCCGAAACCCCCGTTGAGCTGCTCGGGACGGACGGCCGCCGTCTCATCTCGGCCACGGCGTCCGGATTTTACGAGGTGCCTTCCTATTATGCCTCCATCGATCCGGACGCGCGCTCCACGAGCTTCCGCGCGGACATCGACGGCGTCGCGCATCAGATCATCACCTACCGGCTCGAGCCGACCGGCTGGACGCTCGTCAAAACCATTCCGCTGAGCGTCTACACCGCGAATACGCGTCTGCTGACCGTCACAGCGCTCGTGGTCGGCGCCATCACGCTCGCCGTGCTGGTTTGCCTGCTGATCCTGTGGGCACGCCGCTTCTGCGCGCCGATCGAAGAGGTCACGCAGTCGCTGTCGAAGGTGCAGGAGGGCGACCTCGACCTGCGGCTCCCCGAAACGGCGAATACGGCCGAGGTGCTGCTGCTGGAACGCCAGTTCAACCGGATGCTCGACAGCATCAACGAGCTGCTCTGCCAGCGCGCCGAGGACGAGCGCGCCAAGCTCGAGCTGGAAATGCGCAGCCTGCAGACGCAGCTGACGCCCCATTTCCTCTACAACACGATCACCTCCATCCGCTTCACCGCCCAGCTGCGCGGCGATACCGTCGTCGCGGACATGCTCGTGACGCTCGCGCGGCTGCTGCGCCCGGTTTTCAGCGAATGGACGCCGGAATGGACGCTTTCGGAGGAGCTCGCCTTTTCGGAAAACTATATGGCGCTGATGCGCCTGCGCTTCGGCGACCGCATCCGCTTCCTCGTCGATTCCCCCGGGGAGCTTTCCGACTGCCTCGTGCCCCGCTTCACGCTCCAGCCCGTGCTGGAAAACGCCTGCGAGCACACGTCGTTTGAAGGCCGTCCCCCGCTCTCCGTCCGCATCCGTATCCACACGGACACCGCGCAGGGTCCCTCCCCGCGCGACGCCGGCCCCGCGCTCGTCATCGATGTGGAGGACGACGGCGACGGCATTCCGCCGGAAAAGCTCGCCGCCCTGCAGGAAAAGCTCCATTCCGGCGACACGGCGCCCCAGCCCGGCCCCCACTCCGGCATCGGGCTCGTCAACGTCAACCGCCGCATCCAGCTCAACTACGGCCCCGCATACGGTCTCTGCGTCGACAGCCGGGAGGGCGAGGGCACGCATATCCAGCTCTGGCTCGGGCTGCGGCGCGGTCGGGCTTAATGTCCGCTTAAGGTTTGTGCCGTATGCTTCTATGCAAAAAAGGCAGGTTTTTTATCGATGCGACTGCTTCTCGCAGAGGACGAGCGCGAGCTGTCCGCCGCGCTTTGCGCCATCCTGACCCATAACAACTATTCCGTCGACGCGGTCTATAACGGCCGCGACGCGCTCAATTATCTCACAAACGGCAATTACGACGCCGCGATCCTCGACATCATGATGCCGGAAACGGACGGGCTGACCGTCCTCCGGCGCGCGCGGGAAGCGGGCTGCAAGCTGCCGATCCTGATCCTCACCGCCAAGTCGGAGGTCGACGACCGCGTCCGGGGGCTTGACCTCGGCGCGGACGACTACCTGACAAAGCCCTTCGCCGCGCGCGAGCTGCTCGCCCGCATCCGCGCGATGACGCGGCGCCCCGGGGAGATCTCCTCCACCGTGCTGCAATACGAAAATCTGTCGCTCGACCGCGCGACCTTCGAGCTTTCCACGCCCTCGGGCGTGTTCCGGCTCGGAAACCGCGAATTTCAGATCATGGAGATGCTGCTCGAAAACCCCGGACAGATCATCCCCACCGAGCGGTTCCTCGAAAAGATCTGGGGATACGACACCGAATCGGACGTCAGCGTCGTCTGGGTCAACATCTCGTACCTGCGCAAAAAGCTCGACGCGCTCGGCGCGCAGGTGACGATCCGCGCCACCCGCGGCGTCGGCTATTCGCTGGAGGGAAGACGCTCATGATCGCCCGGCTCCGGCGGAGGTTCATCCTCATCGCCATGCTCTCGGTTTTCGCCGTTCTGTTCGTCATCGTCGGCGGCATCAACCTCGCGGGCGCGCTCTCCGACGAGCAGGAAGCGTCGCGTCTTCTGGACATGCTGGAACAGGGCGGCGGCGTGTTTCCAAAGCCCGGCCGTCCCCTGATGCGCGGTCCCGGCGGGATGACCCCGGAGACCCCCTATGAGACGCGCTACTTCACCGTCCTTTTCCACGGCGACGGAACGGTTTCCGCCGTCAATACGGGCAGCATCGCCGCCGTCACGACCGGCGAAGCCATCGAATACGCCGCCGAGGTGCTCGGGCGCGGACGGACGGACGGCTACTGCGGCGTCTACCGGTACCGCGTCACCGACCGGAGCGACGGCCGCCTCATCATTTTCCTCGACCGCTCTCGCGCGCAGCTTTCGCGCAGGAATTTCCTCTTGAC
>JAEDGJ010000054.1 GCA_016297585.1 Clostridiaceae bacterium | reverse complement strand
TCCGTGTCGTCCCCGTGCGAACAGTTGGGCTTTGCGCAGAGCGGCACCTCCGCCAGAGTCGATTTGTCGATGTAGGTCAGGTGCCGCATACGCCCGAAATAGTAGCCGCTGTCCGATTCCTGCAGCGTCTGTACGTTCTGGGCTTTGTGGTACTGGTATGCGAAATCCTGCGCAGGGGCTGCGTTGCGGCTGCATCCCGGGAAAATGAGAAAGACCAGGGCGAAGACGAAGGTGAAGCTCTGCCGCATCCATGCACCTCCGTTCGAATGGGGCAGATACTTCGGTGCCCTATTCATAAAGACCATATCCGAACCACAGACCAATAATATCAGAAAAATAAAGACGAAACAATGCGCGATATAGATAAATCTATCAAAAGAAAATTCATTTTATACATCAAATATCCATACTCCCCCGGGGACGTTTTCCCTTCTCCGCTTTCCGGACAAAACAAACCCGCCTGCGCGGCCAAAGACAGCGCAGGCGGGTTTGCTCAAAGGGAGGTTTCTATGGAATTATTTTCAATCCGCAAACAGCGGGGTGGAGAGATAGCGGTCGCCGGTATCGGGGAGCAGCACGACGATGGTCTTGCCGCGGTTTTCCGGACGCTTCGCAAGCTCGATGGCCGCATGAACCGCGGCACCCGAGGAAATGCCCACGAGCACGCCCTCGGCGTGTCCGATCGCGCGTCCGGTGGCGAAAGCGTCTTCGTTTTCCACCGGGATGATCTCGTCGTAGATCTTGATGTCCAGAACGTCCGGGACAAAGCCCGCGCCGATGCCCTGAATCTTATGCGGACCGGCGGTGCCACGGCTCAGAACGGGGGAGGAGGCCGGTTCGACGGCGACGACACGGATATTCGGATTCTGCTCCTTCAAGTAGGCACCCGTGCCGGTGATCGTACCGCCGGTGCCGACGCCCGCGACGAAGATGTCGACCTTGCCGTCGGTGTCTTCCCAGATCTCGGGGCCGGTCGTCGCCTTGTGCACAGCGGGATTCGCGGGGTTGACGAACTGGCCGGGGATGAACGCGCCGGGAATCTCATGCGAAAGCTCCTCGGCCTTCGCGATCGCGCCCTTCATGCCCTTCGCGCCTTCGGTGAGCACCAGCTCCGCGCCGTATGCCTTCATCAGCTGGCGGCGCTCCACGCTCATGGTCTCGGGCATCACGATGATGATGCGGTAGCCGCGCGCCGCCGCGACGGACGCGAGGCCGATGCCCGTATTGCCCGAGGTCGGCTCGATGATGACGGAGCCTTCCTTCAGAAGACCCTTCTTCTCCGCGTCGTCGATCATCGCCTTGGCGATTCGATCCTTGACGGAGCCGGCCGGGTTGAAATATTCGAGTTTCGCGAGGATCTTCGCTTCCAGGTTGTACTGCTTTTCGAGGTGGGACAGCTCCAACAGAGGGGTGCGGCCGATTAACTGATCTGCGGACGTATAAATCTTACTCATGGTATGATCCTCCCATTATAGTATCACATTTTTTATTGCTGCTTAATCGGAATCGATGCGGGGACGTACGGAATGCCGACATCGCCGCCGCGCCGGATATATGCTTTTCATATCGATTAGAACCTTTCTTGTAGGTTTGTAGGTATTATAAATCAGAACCCCGGTTTTGTCAAGGGATTTTCCAACAAAATTTTCATTGAAATCCTATATATCTTGTGGTATAATAGGTTAACCTCAAAAGGGAGGAGTGCAAAGCAAATGATGATATCGACAAAGGGACGTTATGCGCTGCGGGTGATGATCGATCTGGCGGAGCATCAGTCGGACGGATATATCCCGTTAAAGGAAATTGCACAGAGGCAGGAGATTTCGGAAAAGTATCTGGAAGCGATCCTGAAGGTATTGGTGCGGGCGCATTTTCTCATTGGCCTGCGCGGCAAGGGCGGCGGGTACAAGCTGAGCCGCAGCCCCGAGCAGTATACGGTCGGGAGCATCGTACGGCTGACGGAGGGGAATCTGGCGCCGGTTTCCTGTCTGGAGGACGGCGCGGCGCAGTGTCCGCGTGCCGCGGAGTGCCGCACGCTGCCGATGTGGCGGAAATTCGATCAGGTCATCAACGAGTTTCTGGACGGCTGGACGATCGCCGATCTGACAAGGCCCGACGGCGAGGGAAACGAATATATCATATGACCGGCGCCGCAGACGGCGGGAGTCCGGGAAGCCGCACGGTGCGAAAACGCCGCGGAAGACGCTCTGAGGGGGGAGTTTCCCCTTCGGAGCGTCTTTTTGCGCGTTTTGTGTCTTGCGAACGGCGCCCGTACATAGTATAATGTAAGCACTGAACAAAAAGAAAGCCGGAGAAAAGCAGAGTATGCGTCGTCAGATCAACATCAGCAAGACCATCGCCTTTATCATCGCGGTGACGATCCTGCAGGTCATCGCCATGTGCGCGCTGGTCATCGTGTTTCTGGATTCCGCGGCGGGCGTCGTGCGGGAGGAGGACTACATCGTACTCGGCCTTGTGTGTCTGTCGATGCTGTCATCCTGCCTGACGCTGTCGAATCTCGCGCCGGTGGTGCGCCAGAACCGCGAGGCGGAGATGCTCGGAGAGGCGCTGGCTGCCGTGGAAACGCTGAACCGCTCCCAGCGCGCGCAGCGTCACGACTTCCTCAACCACCTGCAGGTCGTCTACTCGCTGATCGAAATGGACGAATATACGGAAGCGCACGACTATATCGAGCGCATCTATGCCGACATCCAGCGGACGACCGGCGGGGTGCGCACCGACCATCCGGCGATCAACGCGATCATGCAGGCAAAGCTCGCGATGTGCGAGTCGCGCGGCATTTCCGTGTCGCTGGACATCACGACGCGGCTGTCGCAGCTGCCGGTGCCCGCGTGGGAGCTGTGCCGCGTGATCGGCAACATCATCGACAACGCGATCACCGCGCTGTCAAAGAATGCCGGGGAAAAGACGCTGCACGTCACGATTTCCGAAAGCCTGAAGACCTATACGCTGTCCTTTGAAAACAACGGCCCCGCCATCGAGCCGTCCCTCTGGCAGAGGATCTTTGAGCCGGGCTTTTCCACCAACGACGGGGAGCGCGGCATGGGGCTTGCGATCTGCCGGGATGTTTTCCGCTCCTGCGGCGGCACGCTGCGGGTCTTTTCCGACGAGCAGCACACCGTTTTCGAAGGCATGCTCCCGAAGCGCGCATCGGACGCCGAAAACGACGATTGAGCGGCGGCAGCGTATCGTTCGGCGCGCAGCCCTTGCGCGCGGGAGAAGGCTGTGGTACGATACGGGTACAACAAAACCTGAAAAAGGAGGTTATCCACATGGGTTTATGGGAAGCATTGCTCAATATGTCCACGCTGGCCATGATCGTGTTCATCGTCGGCATGATCCTCGTCGCCGTGGAGATGTTCAACCCGGGCTTCGGCGTCGCGGGAGGCGTCGGCGTGCTGCTTTTGTTTGTCGGCGTGATCCTGACGGCCAAAACCGTCGCGCAGGGGCTGATCCTGTCGGCTGTCATCCTCGTCATTCTGGCCGTGCTGCTCGCGATCCTGCTCCGCTCGGCGACGCGCGGGCGGCTGTCGAAGACCCTCATCCTCAAGGACCGCACCGACGCCGCGTCCGGCTTCTCCGGCACCGAGGATCTGCATACGCTCGTGGGGCATACCGGCACCGCGATCACGGTGCTGCGGCCTTCGGGCTGCGCCGACTTTGACGGCGTGCGCCTCGACGTCGTGACGCGCGGCGAGTTTATCGAGCAGGGAACCCCGCTGACGGTCATCGAGGTGGAGGGCAACCGCATTGTGGTGCGGGAGACCGCAAAAGCATCCGTCTAAGGACCCGCCGCGAGGGACATCTTTATACTGTGGAGGAAAGAGACATGGATTATATCGGATATCTCGTCATTCTTGCGCTGATTATCATCGTGCTTTCGCTGTTTTTCTCCTTCGTTCCGGTCAAGCTGTGGATTTCCGCCGCCGCCGCGAACGTGAAGATCCGGCTCGGGACGCTCGTCGGCATGCGTCTGCGCCGCGTACCGCCCGCGAAGATCGTCGATCCGCTCATCAAGGCCACGAAGGCCGGCATCGAGCTGCCGATCAACAAGCTCGAGGCGCATTTCCTCGCCGGCGGCAACGTCGACCGCGTCGTCAACGCCCTGATCGCCGCCCAGCGCGCGAACATTCCCCTCGGCTTTGAGCGCGCCGCCGCCATCGACCTCGCCGGACGCAACGTCCTCGAGGCCGTGCAGATGAGCGTCAACCCGAAGGTCATCGAGACCCCGCCGATCGCCGCGATCGCGAAGAACGGCATCGAGCTGCGCGCGAAGGCCCGCGTGACCGTGCGCGCCAACATCGACCGTCTCGTCGGCGGCGCCGGCGAGCAGACCATCATCGCCCGCGTCGGCGAGGGCATCGTCACGACGATCGGCTCCTCCGCGGCGCACAAGGACGTCCTCGAGAACCCCGACCGGATCTCGAAGACCGTGCTCGAAAAGGGACTCGATTCCGGCACCGCGTTTGAGATCCTGTCGATCGACATCGCGGACATCGACGTCGGCCGCAACGTCGGCGCGCAGCTGCAGACCGATCAGGCCGAGGCCGACAAGCGCATTGCGCAGGCCAAGGCCGAGGAGCGCCGCGCGATGGCGGTCGCCCGCGAGCAGGAGATGCAGGCGGCGGTGCAGGAGATGCGCGCGAAGGTCGTCGAAGCCGAGGCCGAGGTGCCGATGGCGATGGCCGAGGCGCTGCGCTCCGGAAAGCTCGGCGTCATGGACTATTACAATCTGAAAAACATCAACTCCGACACCGATATGCGCGAGAGCATCGCGAAGGGTGCGGAAAAGCAGTAAAGAATGAAATTATATATCCGACAGAAGGTGTTTTCCTGGACGGACCGCTTTACCGTCCGGGACGGGGACGGACGCGACCGCTATACCGTCGAGGGCGAGCTGTTTTCGTGGGGAAAGAAGCTCCACGTTCTTGACGCGTCCGGGCGGGAGGCCGCGTTCATCCGGGAGAAGGTCTGGAGCTTCCTGCCGCGCTATTTCGTGTCCGTCGGAGACCGCGAGATCGCCGAGATCGTCCGGGAGTGGAGCTTTTTCCGCCCGCGGTATCACCTCGAAGGGCTTCCCTGGGTGATCGACGGTTCCTTCTGGGAGCACGACTACGAAATTCGTGAAAACGGCCGCCTCATCGTCACGATTCACAAGGAATGGATGACGTGGGGAGACTGCTACGAGCTGGATATTGCGGACGCGCGGGACGAGATCCCGGCGCTGGCGGTCGTGCTGACCATCGACTGCGTCATGGCCGCCGCTGCCGCCGCCGCAAGCAATTAAGGGAGATACAGGAGAAAATGGCTGAGCTGCGCGTCATCATTGCCGAGGACGACCCCGGTATGCGCCTGGTGCTGAGGCGCCTGATCGAGAAGGAGGAGGGCTTTGTCCTCGCGGGGGAAGCGGAAAACGGTCCGGACGCCGTGCGTCTTGCGCGGGAGGTCTCGCCCGACGTCGCGTTTCTCGACATCGAGATGCCCGGCGCCGACGGGCTCACCACCGCGCGCACGCTGTGTGCCGAAAACGAGAGGCTCGCGATCATCTTCGCGACCGGGCACGACGAGTTTATGTCCGAGGCGTTTGAGCTGTACGCGTTCGACTATCTGCTCAAGCCCTTCGACCTCGCGCGGGTGCGCCGGACGCTCGGGCGGCTGCGCAGCGCGTTGGCCGAACGGCGGGAGGAGCGTCCCGCCGCGCCGCCGCGGGTGACGCATGACCGGCTGACCCTGCGCTCGCGCGACGGCATTACCTTTGTCGACCCCTCGACGATCCTCTTTATCGAGCGCGTCGACCGGGAGAGCATCCTGACGACGACGGAAGGGGAGCTTTCGACGTCCGAGGGACTCGGAGACCTCGCCGAGCGGCTCGATCCGGGGCTGTTCCTGCGCACGCACCGGTCCTACATCGTCAACACCCGGATGATCGTCCGCGCCGTTCCCTACGGCCGGTGGACGTATACGCTCTATCTCAAAGGCACCGACAAGACGGCGCTTGCCACCTCCGACAAGCTGGCGGAGATCACGGAATAAGCGCCGAAAGGATAAAAAAGCGGGAAAGCTGCGCATAAAAACGCAGTTTTCCCGCTTTTGGGGTTTTAGAAGAGCCGTTCTGCCGTGAACGCGGCGGCGCGGCGGATGAAGTCCTGCGCGTCCTCGAGCCGGAAATAGCGGTTTCCCGACACGTCGGGCAGCGGCCGTTCCCGGAAGCGCTCGTGCAGAATGGATTCCCGCAGGCTCTCGACTTCCTCTTTGGCGATGTGATCGCCGATCCCGAACGCCCGCGCCTGCCCGAGCAGCTCCCAGAGCCGCGCGCGCTCCGGATTGTTCCGGTACAGCAGGTAATCCACGTTCCGGCACTCGTCGCCATAGAGGTTATAGACCGTGCGGTCGAAGGTGCCGCCCTGCGACATCCGGAACGGCGTCCAGACGGCGATGTTGTTGAAAATATCGGTCAGGATATGCACATAATAACCGCAGAGGAAGCTGCGCTCCGGCCCTTCGCCGCAGCTTTTCCAGAGAGCGCGCACCCGCGCGATCCACGGCTCGTTTTCGGTGACATATCCCCATTTTTCCCGGATTTCGTCCATGCTTTCGCAGCCGAAGTGGCTGTAGAGCTTCATATCGCTGTTATAGTCCGCGCGGTAATGCACGGCGTCCGGCGCGACCGCGCCGAGCAGGTAGTCGGCAGGCTCTGCGGCGCGGGCGTCCGGCAGCAGTGCCCACGCGACGGACAGATGAACCATCGGATAAGACATCGATCCCGTTCCTTTCGTGAAAAATCCCACCTATATTATAGCACGCGCCGCCCCGGCGCGCAATCGTTTTCTGCGGCGGCGCACGAAAAGCGGTTCCTGCCACAAAATGTGACGGTTGACCATTCCCACGGGAACGGGGATGTGGTATAATACGCCTATTGGGCGGGTGCGTAAAGGAGGAGTTTTCCAATGTTCTGGCCCTATTTTGTGGACGCGTCCTATCTGTTCGTGCTGCTGGCCGCGGTCTTTTCCATGATCGCGAGCGCGCAGGTCAACGCCGCCTTCCGGAAATACTCCGGCGTGCGTCCGGCAAGCGGCATGACGGGTGCGGACGCGGCGCGGCAGGTGCTCGACGCAAACGGGCTTTACGACGTGCCGGTCGAGCGGGTCTCGGGCAATCTGACGGATCACTATGACCCGCGCACGCGGGTCATCCGGCTGTCGGACAGCGTCTACGGCGCGTCCTCCGTTGCGGCGATCGGCGTCGCCGCGCATGAGGCGGGGCACGCGGTGCAGCACGCGACGGGATACTTCCCGCTGAAGCTGCGCAACGCGATCGTGCCGGTGACGAATCTCGGCTCACGCGTCGCGATGCCGCTGATCCTGCTGGGGCTCGTCTTTGCCTCGGCAGGCACCATCTTCACCGACATCGCCTATGCGGGCGTGATGTGCTACGGGCTCTGCGTGATCTTCCAGCTCGTGACGTTGCCGACGGAGTTCAACGCCAGCCGCCGTGCGCTGCGCGCCATCGAGGACGGCGGGCTGCTCGACCGCGGGGAGCTTGCGGACTCGGCGAAGGTGCTGCGCGCCGCCGCGATGACCTATGTTGCGGCGCTGGCCGTGTCCATCACGCAGTTTCTGCGGCTGCTGTCGGTGGTCTCGCGCTCCGACAGACGCAGAAGGTAAGGGTAAAGGCCGCCGTTTTCTCACGGCGGCCTTTTGCTATGGGTTTACGGCGTCAGCCGGTGGGTGTCGCGGGGGAACAGCGTCGTGCGCCGTACGTTGTCAAACCCTAAAAGCCTTGCGGTAAAGCGCTCCAGCCCGATGCCGAGTCCGCCGTGCGGCGGCAGACCGTACCGGTGCGCGGAAAGGTAGCTTTCAAACGCCGCGGGGTCGATGCCGCGCGCACGCAGCTTGTTGGTCTGCGTCTGCCAGTCATGGATGCGCTGACCGCCGGTCGTCACCTCCATGCCGCGGAAGAGCAGGTCGAAGCTCTCCGTCACCTCGGGATTCCCGGGGGTGTCCATCGTGTAAAAAGGACGCTTCGCACTCCGGTAGTGCGTGACAAAGACAAAATCGCTGTCCGTTTCCTCTTTGATGAGCATGCCCAGCAGCTTTTCCTCCTCCGGATCGAAATCCAGCGGGTCGGTGATGGGACGGTGGAAGCGCGCGGCGATCTTCGCCTTGGCTTCGTCGAACGGCAGGGAGGGAATCGCGGCAATCTCGGGCACCTCGGCGCCGAGAAGCCGCAGCTCCTCCGCACAGGACTCACGGACATAGGCAAGCGCGGAGCGGATCAGGGCGGTTTCCGTCCGCATGATGTCGTAAAAGCTCCGGACAAAGCCCATTTCGAGGTCAACGCTGGTGTATTCGTTGATGTGGCGCGCCGTATCGTGCTTTTCGGCGCGGAAAGCGGGCGCGATTTCGAAGACGCGCTCGAAAACGCCGGTCAGCATCTGCTTATAGAGCTGCGGACTCTGCGCAAGACAGGCGGGATGTCCGAAATAGTCGAACGTAAAGACCTCCGTACCGCCTTCCGCGCCGCCGGAAACGAGCTTGGGCGTGTGTATTTCGGTAAAGCCGTTTTCCAGCAGATACTGCCGGAAGCCGGCGCAGAGCGCGGACTGGACGCGGAAGATCGCGCGCTCCTTTTGATGGCGCAGCGTCAGCGGACGGTAATCGAGCAGCGTTTCGAGGGATGCCGGGATCTCGCGGTTATTGACGACGACGGGAGGCTCTTCCGGAACGGGACGGTTCAGCACTTGGCAGGTAAGGAGCCGCAGCTCGAAGCCCGCCCGGCTGCGCGGCTCCGCTGCGACGAGTCCCGTGACCTCAACGGCCGAGCCCGGACGCAGTCCTTCCAGCGGAAAGCCGGAAAAATCCGGCGACCAGACGCACTGGAAAAGCTGCGCTCGCGTCTGCAGCAGCAGAAAGGCAAAGCCGGACATTTCACGGATTTTATAGAGCATGCCGTGCAGCGTGACGGTCTCTCCGATGCGGGGAGACCATGCGGACGGCTCGTTTTCCAAAGGGGTGATCGTTTTCATATCGTTTCCTCCGTTTTTTTGATGTGAACGATTCGTCTTTCCCCCGTTTGTCGCTTCCGGCATAGTCTGTATGCCGCATATTGTCACAACCTTTCGATAAAAAAGATCCCGTACCGGCGCGCACGGATGGACGTGCGTGTGCCGGTACGGGATCTTATAAAAAGGCCCTTCTCTTTCCCGCAATCCCCACGCACGACAGTCAAGGCGCTCGGGGTCTTTACAGGAAAGATGCCCCCGAGTGCCTATCGGTCGGTATCGGAAAAGCGAACGTGCGTCAGCATGGAAGAATGCCTGCCTTTTTATCGGAAATTGAGCGTATTATAGCATAAGGCGCGGCGACTGTCAAGAGAAAAACCGCCGGATGGAGTCCCATCCGGCGGTATGGAATGCTGAGATTATTCGTCGTCCTCTTCCATCGTGGCCTTGGCGTCCTCGATGACCTTCTGCTGGACCATCGGCGGGGCATCCTCGTAGCGCTCGAACTTGAGCACGAAGCTGCCGCGGCCCTGGGAGATCGAGCGGAGGTCGATCGCGTAGGAGACCATTTCCGCCATCGGGACTTCGGCTTCGATCATCTGCAGGCCGTCCTCGGTCGGGGTCATGCCCATGACACGGCCGCGGCGCTTGTTCAGGTCGGAGATGATGTCGCCCATGTTCGCATCCGGCACAAAGACCTTCAGCGAGCCGATCGGCTCCATGATGACGGGGTTCGCCTTCGGGAAGCCGTCCTTATAGGCAAGGCGCGCGGCCATCTTGAACGAAAGCTCGTTGGAGTCGACCTCGTGGTAGGAGCCGTCGTACAGCGTCGCCTTCAGGTTGACGACCGGATAGCCGGCGAGCAGACCGCGCTCGACGCAGTCGCGCAGACCCTTTTCAACGGCGGGGAAGAAGTTCTTCGGCACGCTGCCGCCGAATACGCGCTCCTCGAACACCATCTCGGTGCTGTCGCAGGGCTCGAACTCGATCTTGACGTGACCGTACTGACCGTGACCGCCGGACTGCTTCTTGTGCTTGCCTTCCGCCTGGACCTTCTTGCGGATCTTCTCGCGGTACGCAACGCGCGGCGCGGAGAGCTCCGGATCGACGCCGAACTTGCTCTTGAGCTTGGAGCACAGGACGTCGAGGTGCATGTCGCCGGCGCCGGCGATGATGAACTCGTGGGTCTCGGGATCGTTGTAGGCCTCGAAGGTCTGATCCTCGTCGCGCAGCTTCGTAAGACCGGAGGCGATCTTCTCTTCGCCGCCCTTGGCCTTCGGCTTGATCGCCTGACGGTAGCAGGGCTCCGCAAAGACGATCGGGGCCAGAGAGACAACGCGGGACGCCGCGCAGAGGGTGTCGTTGGTCTTGGTGTTGACCAGCTTGGAGACGGCGCCGATGTCGCCGAGACCGACCTCGGTGACTTCGATGTTCTTCTTGCCGCGGACCATGTAGATATGTCCGATCTTTTCCTGCTCGCCGGTGCGGGCGTTCGTCAGCGTCATATCCGCGGTGACCTTGCCCGCCATGACACGGAAGAAGGAGAAGCGGCCGTACTGGTCGGTGACGGTCTTGAAGACGAAGGCGCAGGCCGGAGCGTCCGCTTCGGCAGCCAGCTCGTCGCCGTCGGCGGTGAGCTGCGCGGGCGCGTCGAGGGGCGAGGGCGCGTAGTCGATGATGCTCTGCAGGAGCGGGAGGGTGCCGTCGCCGGTGGTCGCGGCGCCGCAGAAGACGGGCGCGAGGACGCCGGTCTTGACGCCGGCCTTGACGCCCTTGAGGAACTCTTCCTCGGTGAAGGGCTCTTCGGCGAAGAACTTCTCCATCAGCTCGTCGTCGGTCTCGGCGATGGCTTCGGACAGCTCGGCGCGGTATTCCTCAACGGAGGAGGCGGCGGAGGCGGGGACGGCGACTTCGGTGAGCTTCGCGCCGTCGGCCTTGTAGGCCTTGTTCTTGACAACGTCGACGATGCAGTCGACCTTGGTGCCGTTCATGACGGGGAAGGTGACGGGGCAGACGGAGGTGCCGAACTGCTCACGGAGCTGAGCGGCGACGCGGGAGAAGTCGGCGTGCTCCTCGTCGAGCTTGGAGACATAGAACATACGGGCGAGCTTGCGGTCGACGCAGTACTTCCAGCCCTTTTCGGTGCCGACGGCGACGCCGGACTTCGCGGTGGCGAGGATCAGACCGGTTTCGCTCACGCGGAGCGCCTGCATGACTTCGCCGGCGAAATCGAAGAAGCCGGGGGTGTCGATGAAGTTGACCTTGTAACCCTTGTATTCCACGGGCGCGAGAGACGCGCCGATCGAGAACTGACGGCGGATTTCCTCGGGATCGTAGTCGCAGACGGTGTTGCCGTCGGTGACCTTGCCCAAGCGGTCGGTGCCCTTCGTCAGATAGAGGAGGCTTTCGGCAAGGGAGGTCTTGCCGTCGCCGCCGTGACCGAGCAATGTGACGTTTCTGATCTTATCCGGTGTGTACCCCATGTTCATACTCCTTTATGGCGTAATAAATAAAAGAAGATCCGCATTAAGTCTTATTATACTCGATAGGGGACAATATTGCAAGCACTATTTTTCCCTCAATGCGGAAAATTCACAAAAAAGCGAATGAATCACCGACGATTTGCGGCAAAAGAAACCAGAAGAACCGGAACGAACCACAGGAGACTGTAGTAAAAGACGTTGATCGGCGTGATGGACGCCGCGCTGCGCATGAAAAGCAGGAAAAAATTCAGACCGATGCCGAGAATGGCGGCGATCAGGCCGATGACGAGTCCCGTGCGCGTCGCGGAATAGATGCGCTTGCCGGAGGCGACGGCGTCGGAGAAGTTGATCGTGGAATCCACGGCCAGAGCCGCGACGGGGACGTCCTCGAGCCCGTCGCGCATGCTCGAGCAGGCGATGCGCTCGCCAAGGTCGGGGAAGCCGAGGGAGTTGGGCGGCAGCTTGAAGCGGGACTCGACGAGCTGCGGCGTGATGTTGAAGTCGCGCACGGCGAGCACGGGCGTCAGGCGGCGGCGCGTCAGATAGGTCAGCGCGCGGCGGACGGACGGCTGCACGTCGTATTTGACGGGGTAGAGCCCCGCAAACTGCATGTTGATCGCCACGAAGACGCCGTTTTTCAGGTTGATGCCCTCGGGGATGCGCACGCCGGAGCGCAGGATGAAGTTGGCGGTGCCGACGAGCACGCGGTCGGAGTTGACGAACGCGCCCATGCCGCCGGTTTCGTAGAATTCGAAGTTCTCCATCAGCGGCATATTGACCGGCACGCGGGAAAGGGAGGACGCGAGCGCGTGATAGAGGCTGCTGCCGGACGCTTTGAGCACGGCCAGCGTGCAGAGGTTGACCTTTTCGGGCGTAAAGCCGGAGAACAGCTTGACGGAGGAGAAGGAGAGCATCTTGGGCGGGAAGATGTCGCGCTCCTGCAGGATGACCGAGTCGACGCCGTTGAGAATGACGGACGCGCCGGGACCGGCCAGAACGGTGCCGGTATGGGCAAGCCTGCCGGAAACGGACGACGAGGGCATGACGCAGGCGGCGAGCAGGCCGCCGGGCAGCGAAACGGACAGCAGCGCCGACCAGCACCACAGGAAGCTGACCGTGCCGGAGCCGGAGAAGGCGGCGACGGCGGAGAATACGGCGGTGACGACGAGCGCGAGCGGGGAGTAATAGGTCAGGAAGCGCTCGACGCGGTCCTCGTCCCAGAGACGGTCCATCACGCGGCGCTCAAGGCCGGCGGGCTCCTGCTTATAGACGGTGCGGACATGGCCGTCGGCGGAATGGATGCCGTTGACGGCGGCGTAGCGTCCGGAGCCGAGCGTCAGCGCGCGGCAGGTGTGCACGACGTTTTCGTAGCGCAGAAGCCGCGTCAGCATCCCGAAAAACAGCGAGAGGATGACGACGGGATGATAGGGCAGATAGCCGCCCGAGGCCGGGGACACCATGATCTGCATGGTGTACAGGAGATTGACGAGGCAGGAGAAGAACAGCAGCGTCTCCGCCTTGAATTTCCGGCGGAACAGCATCCGCAGCCCGTCCGCCAGCAGCGAAACGCACAGGAACATCGCGCCGATCTGGATGACGTTGAGAATGAACAGATAGACGAACGGCAGCCGGACGTAGGAGATGAACGACGGCAGCGGCAGCTCGTAGGTCGGCGCGGCGGTGATGTAGGCGGCGATCAGTGCCAGAAAGAGCGTCAGCCAGCTTCGCCAGCGGTAATAGCGGATCGCGCTTTTGGCCTTGGCGAGCGCGTCGGCAGGGGACAGGCCGCGGAAGCTGCGCAGATCGTCGCTGCACGGAGGCTCCGGCGGCGCGGAGGACGCGGGCTCGCTGCCGGGATCCGCCGGCGCGTTTTCGTACTCCGCGGCGACCTGAACGGCGCCGCCTCCGGCGACGCGTTTGGGGACGCGCCGCGACTGTGCCTTTTTCTGATCCATGACCTGGGAAACCTGATCGGAGATCGTCCGGCGGACGTCGGGCTCCTCCTCTTCCGCGGCGGCGGGTTCCGGCGCGGGAGCGGCAGGGTGTGCCGCCGGTGCGGACGGCGCGGGCGGAGGAACGGCAGGCTTTTCGATGCGCTGCGTCGGCTCATCCGCCTTCGTTTCGACCGCAGGCGTTTTTGCCGCGGCCATTTCGGATACGGCCGCGTCGGAGGGATCCGCCGCGTCGTATTCCTTGAGAATATCGTCAATCAGAGAATCGCTGTCGGAGAGGGCTGCGGATTCCGGATCGGGGGAGAGGGCATCGTTTCCGAGAAGCTCGAGGATTTCATCAAGCTCCCGATCGTCTCCGGCGGATGGCGGAACCGGCGGCTGCTCCGGGATTCCGGTTTTTCCGGGGTCGTTTTCCCGCATAAGTATACCACCTTTTTTTCAAAAAACGAGTTGCCGCGTCAGGAATGCCCCAGACGGCGGCGGACGGCTTCGAACAGAACGACGGCGGCGGCGGCGGACGCGTTCAGGGACGGCACCGCGCCCTTCATCGGGATGCTGACGAGGTAGTCGCAGCGCTCGCGCACGAGACGCGACAGGCCGCTGCCCTCGTTGCCGATCACGATGGCTGCCGGACGGTTGAAATCGGCGTCGTAGAGGGAGGTCGTCGCCTCTCCGGCGGTGCCGAAGACCCAGATGCCGCGCTTCTGCAGCGTGACGATCGTCTCCGCGAGATTCGTCACGCGCGCGACGGGGACGTGCTCCAGCGCGCCGGCGGCGGCTTTGGCGCAGGCCGCCGTCAGGGAGACGCTGCGGTGCTTCGGGATGATGACGCCGTGCGCGCCGGCGGCTCCGGCCGTGCGGACGATGGCGCCGAGGTTGTGGGGATCGGAAAGACCGTCGCACAGGACGATCA
>JAEDGJ010000212.1 GCA_016297585.1 Clostridiaceae bacterium | reverse complement strand
GGACCGGTGACAGGGACGCCGCCTCCGGGGCCGAACAGTCCCTCAAGAAGCTCGTCGGCCGCTCCAAGACCGGACAGGTCAAGGCCGGACAGCAGCGTCCCGGCAAACTCCGATCCGCGCTGCATCGCATCCGCGGAGTCAATCATGTCCATGCGTTCAAGCTGAATCTTGTTCTCAGGGATCGTCTGATCGACCCATGTTTGGAGCTGACTGCGGAAATTTCCGACCGCCGTACCGAGCCCGGTGCCGAATACGGCATCAATCGCGTTTGCGATCGTCTGCAGTACACCGAGAATGCTGTCACACAGGTCGTAAAACAGCCGCTGCACGGCAGTAATCGGGTCGTTCCAGACATTCATGAAAAATTCCGCGACGGATGCGACGACGTTGTAGACATTCGCAAAGACGTTATACAGCACGCCGTAGAGCCAGCCGAACGCGGCACCGATCTCGTTTGCTACGTCGTTTGCCGCAACGCCGCAGGTGTTGAGGTAGTTTACGAGCTGCAGAATCAGCATCGCCAACACGATCAGCGGCCAGTTTGCGACAGCCCACGCAACGGCCATGCCGGTCCCGACGGCAAGCGCGACTGCGCCGACGATAAGAAGCGCCAGCCGGATGCCCTCCAGATGCCCCGAGATCCACTGGATTGCCGAGGAGATCACCGGGATCACGAATCCCGACACCAGCGATACGCCGCTCTGCAGCGCGGAGGTGATGCCGTCGAGCACGAGCTGAATCTCCGGCAGATGCTCCGTCACAACGCCGATCAGCTCCTGCACATACGGGTACAGCTCAGCGCCCATCGTTTCCTTCATGTCGCCGAGCGTGTTCTGCAGCGAGATCAGCTCCCCCTGTGGCGTCTGTGCGAATTTTTCGGACAGCCCGCCCCAGGACTCGCCGATCACATCCGACAGCACCGCGACCTTCTCCATCTCCGTGCCGGTCTTCATGATCTTTTTCTGCGCGTCGGAAAAGACGAAGCCCTTTTCGTTCATCGCGTCGAACGCGCCGACAAAGGTTTTCGCCAGATTCGTCGCGTACTGCGTCATCTGCTCCGCCGATGCTTCCGGGCCGCCCATGCCGGCGGCATAATCTGCCAGCGTCGGCATCAGAGCGGCAATGGCATCCGCGTCGGACAGATAGGTGCCGATCTCCGCGGCGCCGGCCAGAAACGCCTCGTCGCCGAACGTCGTCTTTCCCTGCAGCGCCGACGCCGTATCGCGGACTTTCCCGAAGCCCTCGTAGGTGCCGCCCATATTGGCCATGACGGTGCCGAGCTGCACCGCCGCCTGCGTCTGTACGTCGGAAGCGTCCAGCAGCCCGGAAATGCCGCTCCAGACGGATTTCACGGCGGAAATTCCCGTCTTGACAAGCGACAGGGCAGACGCGGCGTTCATCAGTGCCGGATTCCAGTTTGACAGCTCCTTTGTGACGCCACGCGCTTTCTTTTCCGCGTCGGAAAAGCCGTCTCCCGTGGTCTTTGACTGCGTCGTGAACGTGTCCAGCGCCTCCTGTGCATCCAGCACAGCCCGGCGTGCATTTTCCATTGCGCCGGAGGATACGCCGTCGCAGGTCGCCATCGCGTCGATCACGGCGTCGACGGACTTCAGCACCGCGCGCATCACGGGGGAAAAACGGTCGAGCAGGACGATGCTGCCCTGGATCGTCGCCATATTACGTTTTCCCCCTTTCGATACGGTTTTTCTGCGCGTCGTGCGCTTTGGCATAGCGGTCGATCATCGCCATGCACAACGCTTTTTCCCGCGGCGGGAGGGACGCCCACGCGGACGGCAACATTCCGAGCTCGTGGAACGCGTAATACGCGTAGGCGGCGTCCCCTCCGCCGTCTAGGAGTTTTTTGCGTCGTCCCGCAGCTCGTCGAGCGACTGATTGAAGCCGGAGAGCCTCGCGATGCGGGAGGCGAGCTCCGCGATCTCGCCCGGCAGCAGCACGCGATATAGGAAATCGGCCGGCGCGGACACGCCGAGCTGCTCGAGCGCCTTCGCATCGCGGAAATCCGGGTCGAGCGTACATTCGATGCAGGCCAGCTCGTTGAAGCGCTGCGTGTCGAATTTCACGGATTTATCGCGCCCGATCTTGAGCGCGCGGTTCTGGAAGTCGCCGTATTCGGCGCTCGTCAGTGCGCGGATGCGGAACGGATGCTCCGCCAGACGCTCCGACAGCACGACCTCCTCCGTCAGCTCGCCGACGGGATTCTCGAGAAGAAAAATCTGCAGATCGGTCATTTCATGCTCCTCCTTTTAGATATCGGAATTCGTATATTCCTCGGACATCGCAGCTCTGGCGAACGTGAAGGGGTATTCCGCCTCCAGCGCATCCGCATCCGCGTCGAGCTGTGCCAGCGTCACCTCGTCGAGGTTGCAGTCGTACAGCGTCACCGTCTGGGCGCCGTAGTCGGAGCTCTCGTCGTAGCTGCGCACGGTCAGATCGAAATAGAAATCCTTGCCGCGGTCCATGTAATCGATCATCAGCTTCCGGAAGACGGACGAGACATCGTAAAGCGACAGCGTGCCGGAGCCGGAAAAGCCGGCGGCCTTTTTCTGCACGCCGCGCGCGCCGATGACCTTGATATCGGCCTTCGACTTTGAGACCTTGGCGTTGATCTTTTTGGCCGAAAACAGGTTGTAGACGCGTCCGTCGATGGTCACGGTCGCCTCCCCAGCGCCGCCGGAGATGGCGTCCTTTGCTTTCAGGTATTCGTTCATACGGATCCTCCTTTATCCGACGTAGACCGTCATGTAGAGCTGCTCGAGGCTGTCCA
>JAEDGJ010000053.1 GCA_016297585.1 Clostridiaceae bacterium | reverse complement strand
CCGCCGCCCGTCGCGATGACGAGGCCGCTTTCGCGGCAGACGCCGGCGAGCACGCGGGACTCGATCTCGCGGAAGGCGGGCTCGCCGTCCCCGGAGATGATGGCGGCGGGGGTGCGCCCGGCGGTCTCCAGGATCAGGTCGTCGGTGTCGCGGAAGGGACGCCCCAGCGCCTCCGCCAGCGCGCGGCCGCATTCGGTCTTGCCGCAGCCGGGCATGCCGATGAGGACGATGTTTTTCGTCTCCCATTCGATCTCCCGGACGATCTCGGGCGTCCGGCTGTCCGGAAAGTCCGCGCCGGTGAAGACGCGGCAGGCTTCGGCGGCCTGCGCGACCAGCATGGGCAGACCGTTCGTGCACGGGATGCCGAGCGCTTCACAGCGCAGCAGGAACGCGGTTTTCGACGGGTTGTAGATCAGATCGAGCGCGCCCTCGCAGCCGGGGAAGCGCGCGGGATCGGCGGGGATAACGCCGGTGTCCGGATACATGCCGACCGGGGTCGTGTTGACGAGGATCCGGGCGTCCGTGTGCCGGTCGAGATTTTCGTAGTTGTTTTCGCCCCGGCGCGAGATCGTGACGACCTCCGACGCGCCGAGGTCCTCGAGAACGGCGCGGACGGTGTGCTCGGAGCCGCCGCTGCCGAAGATGAGCGCCTTTTTGCCCTTTACGGAGACGCCGAGCGTGGAGACGAGATAGGAAAAGCCGAAATAATCGGTGTTGTCGCCGTAAAAGCTGCCGTCCGGGCGGCGGACGACGGTGTTGACGGAGCCGATCCGGCGCGCACGGTCGGAAAGCGCGGCGAGATAGGGGATGACGGTTTCCTTATAGGGGATGGTGACGTTGAAGCCGTCGAGCGGGCAGTCCGCAAACCACGCGGGAATGTCGGACGCGGGCATGGGGAAAAGACGGTAGCCGTAATCGGCGAGACAGGCGTGGATCTGCGGGGAAAAGCTGTGCGAAAGCCGCCCGCCGATCAGCCCGAAGCGCTTTTCGGAGAAGCCCTGCAGCATAGGTACCGCTTCCTCCTTTTTGCTCAAACGATTTCGGAATAGCTGCCGAGGTATTCGAAGTCCTCCGACTCCGCTTCCAGCTCGCAGAGCAGCGAGGTCAGCGCGGGGGAGTAGACCGACGCGTCGGCGTCGAAGTAGAACATGAATTCGAAGTCGCGGCCGGGAATCGGACGGCTTTCGAGCTTCGAGATGTTGATGCCGAGCGCGTAGAAGCGGGCGAGGATGTGGTACAGCGAACCGGGACGGTGGGGCAGGATGAGCTTGACGCTCGTCTTGTCCGCGCCGGGGTAGACCTCGAGGTTTTTGGAGATGCAGATGAAGCGGGTGTCATTGCCGCCGTTGTCCTGCACGTCGCGGGAGAGCGTGCGCAGGCCGTAGAGCTCGGCGCAGGAGGCAGAGGACAGCGCGGCGATGTCGCGGCGGTCGGATTCCGCGACGGTTTTCGCGGCGATGGCGGTATTCGCGCAGGCGACGGGGCGGATGTTCTTGTGCTCGGCGAAGAAGCCCGCGCACTGGTTGAGCGCCTGCTCATGGGAGTAGACCTCGCGGACGTCCTCGAGGGACACGCCCGGACGCGCGAGCAGACAGTGGGAGATGCGGCAGCGGGTGCTGCGGACGATCGTGAAATGGTACTTCGACATCAGGTCGTAGACCTGGTTGACGGAGCCGGCGGTGCTGTTTTCCAGCGGCAGGATGCCGTACTGGCAGAGCCCCGCGTTCACGGCGCGGAAAACGGCGTCGAAGGTGTTCATGTAGAGGATGTTCGGCGCGGCGAAGAGCTTTTCGCAGGCGGACTGGGAGTAGGCGCCCTCGACGCCCTGACAGGCGACGGTCGCCTTTTCGGGAAAGAGCCGGGGCGTCTTTTCGACGGCTTCCGCCACGCGGCGGGACAGCGCGGATTCGGGGCAGGTGGTCTTGATCTGGTACGAGCGGGAGAGGTTCATCAGCGTGGAAAACAGCACGCGGGTGTAGCTTTCCAGTTCCTCGCCGGCAAGCTCCGAGACGCGGGCGAGCAGCGCGCGCTCTCTTGCGCCGTCGTAAACAGGAAGATGGTTTTCCTTCTTATACGCGGCGATGTCCGAGACGGTGTGCATCCGTTCGGAGAACAGCCGGACAATATCGCGGTCGATTTCGTCGATTTTCGCTCTGCATTCCTGAATATCCATCGAAAAAAACTCCTTACTCAATCGTTTCGTCTTCCGTATTCATCAGCGCCAGCGCCGCCGCCGCTTCGCAGACGACCGCCGCGCGGGGAACGATGCAGGGGTCGTGCCGTCCGCCGACGACGAGGGGCTCGGGGGTGCGGCGGGACAGGCTGACGCTCTGCTGCTCTTTGATAATGGAGGGCGTGGGCTTGAACGCCGCGCGGAACAGGATGGGAAGCCCGGAGGAGATGCCGCCGAGGATGCCGCCGCAGCGGTTCGACGCCGGACGCGGCTCGCCCGAGGCGTCGATCGTATAGGGGTCGTTTGCCTCCGAGCCGTGCATGCCCGCAAAGCCGAAGCCCGCGCCGAATTCGACGCCCTTGACCGCCGGGATCGCGAACAGCGCCTGCGAGATCGTGCCCTCGATGCCGCCGAAGAAGGGGCCGCCGTGTCCCGCGGGGAAGCCGTAGACACCGACCTCGATCGTGCCGCCGACGGAGTCTCCCGAGCGGGCGGCGGCGAGGATGGTCTCCTGCATCTTCGCGCGGGCGTCCTCGTCGAGCACCGGGAAGGGGTCGGCAAGGCGCGCGGCATAGGAGGGGTCGAGCGCCATCGGGTCGAGCGGCGTATCGCAGACGCCGCCGACGGAGGCGATATGGGAGACGATCGTGACGCCTTTCTGCTTAAGCAGGCATTTGCAGAGGTAGCCCGCGGCGCACAGCGGGGCGGTCAGGCGTCCGGAGAACTGTCCGCCGCCGCGGATGTCGTTATAGCCGTGGTATTTCAGGTACGCCGCAAAGTCGGCGTGGGACGGGCGGGGGATGTCCTTGAGCTTGGCGTAGTCCTGGGAGCGCGCGTCGGTGTTGCGGATCAGGAACGCAACGGGCGCGCCGCAGGTCACAAGGCCCGTTCCGTCCGTGCCGCCGGGCGCGGAGGCGCTTTCAACGAGTCCGGAGAGGAACTCGACGGCGTCTGCCTCGCGCCGCTTGGTCGAATAGGTGCCTCCCGGCGCACGGCGCGCCATGAAAGCGGCGAGTCCCTGCGTATCGATGGGGAAGCCCGCGGGGAGTCCGTCGATGACCGCGCCCATGGCGGCCGAATGGGACTGTCCGAACAGGGTGACGCGGATACGGTTTCCAAAGCTTGCAGGCATAGGGCTTATTCCTCCTTTACGGCAGCGCCGAGACGCTGAAAATCGGCGAAAAACGCGGGATAGGACTTATCCTTCGCCTCCGCGCCGAGAATGGTGACGGGAGAGGTGCAGCGGACGGCGGCGACGGCTGCCGCCATGACGATGCGGTGGTCGTTTGCGCCGTCGACGGTGCCGCCGCGCAGGGCGGGCGTCCCTTCGATACGCAGGCCGTCGGAGGTGATCTCGCAGCGTCCGCCGAGCGCGCGGAGCATCGCGGCGGTGGTCTCGAGCCGGTCGCTCTCCTTGAATCGGAGCCGTTCCGCGTGGAAGATGCGCGTTTCGCCTTCCGCGGCGGAGGCGGCGACGGCGAGGACGGGAACGAGGTCGGGAATGTTTGCGGCATCGATGTCGATGCCGTGCAGCGCGCCCTTCCGAACGGTGACGCGGCTGCCGGAGACGGAGATGCCGGCACCGAAGCGGGACAGGAGCCCGAGCACCGCCCGGTCGCCCTGCGCGCTTGCGGGATCGAGCCCGTCGACGGTGACGCAGCCGCCGAGCGCTCCGGCGGTCAGCCAGAAGGCGGCGTTGGACCAGTCTCCCTCGACCGCGCAGCCGGGCAGCCGGTACGAGCCGGAAACCGTATAGGTGCGGCCCTCCTCCCGGACGGTGACGCCCGCCTGCCGCAGCGCGAGGACGGTCATATCGACGTAGGAGCGGGACTCAAACTGCCCCGTGACCGTCACCTGCCCGCCGCCCGAGAGCGGCAGCATCATCAGAAGCCCGGTGACGAACTGGGAGCTGACCTCGCCGGAGATCTCGTACGCGCCGCCGGACGCGCGGCCGTCGAGCGTCAGCGGAAACGTCCCTTCGGGGGACAGCGTGCAGCCGTGAGAGGCAAGCAGGCCGTACAGCGGCTCGAGCGGACGCTTCGAGAGCCGTCCCGCGCCGGTAAACGAGGCCGGTACGCCGAGTCCCGCCGCGATGGGCAGCAGGAAGCGCAGCGTCGAGCCGCTTTCGCCGCAGTCGAGCGTGACACGGGAGCGGGGGATGTCCCGGACGGGCGTCACGCACAGCGCGTCCCCGTCGCGTTCGACCGTGCCGCCGAGCGCGCGGATGCAGCGGACCGTCGCTTCGATGTCGGCGGAGGAGGCGGGGCATACGACGCGCGCGGGCGCGTCCGACAGCGCGGCGCACAGCAGCAGACGGTGCGCCATCGACTTGGACGGGATGGCGGAAAGGGTGCCGCTCGGGGAGACGGGGGGAATGGTGACGGTCATCGGGCGGCTCCTTCCTCATGGGACAGGCCGATGACGCGGCGCAGCGTGTCAAGTCCGGCGCGCTCGATGCGGCAGTCCCCGAAAGCGTGGGGAACGATGAGCGAGATCCGGTCGGCGCCGCGTTTTTTGTCGTGCAGCGCGGCGTGGAAGAGCACGTCGTCGGGATAATCGCTGTCCGTGGGCAGGGATTCGCGGCGGCAGAGTGCCGCGGCATGGGCGGCGGTCTCCGCATCGCATTCGCCGAGGCGGACGGCGGCGCGGGTCATCATGCAGAGCCCCGCCGCGACGCCCTGGCCGTGGGAAAGCGAGAAGCCGCTGGCCTGCTCGATCGCGTGACCGAGGGTGTGGCCGAGATTGAGAAGCTGGCGCTCTCCGCGGTCGAACTCGTCGCGTTCGACGATGTCGCGCTTATAGGACACGCAGAGCGTGATGATCTCCTCGAGATGCTCCCGGATGCCGGCGTCCACCAACTCCGCGAGCCTGCCGCCGCAGAGGACGGCGTATTTGATGACCTCCGCGCAGCCGTCGGCGAAGTCGCGCGCGGGGAGGGTCGAGAGCGCGTCCGTGTCGCAGAGGACGGCGGCGGGCTGATGGAACGCGCCGAACAGGTTCTTGCCCTGCGGCAGGTTGACCGCCGTCTTGCCGCCGACGGAGGAGTCGACGTCGGCGAGCAGCGTGGTCGGAAGCTGCAGAAACGGCAGTCCGCGCAGGTAGAGCGCCGCGGCAAGCCCGGTCAGATCGCCGACAACGCCGCCGCCGAGGGCGACGAGCAGGTCGGAACGGGTCAGCTCCGCGTCGGCGCAGCGTCCGGCGAGCGCGACGAGGTGATCCGTCGATTTGGAGCTCTCTCCGGCGGGCATGACGAAGGTTTCCACCGTGAACCCGGCTTCTGTCAGGCTTTTACAGACGGTTTCGCCGTGCAGCGGGAAGACATTGGCGTCGGAGACGAGCATCACGCGCCGTCCGCGCGCGAGGGAGGCGGCATATTCGCCGCAGCGGGGCAGAAGCCCCGAGCCGACGGTGACGGTATAGCTGCCGGAGGCGTGTACGTCGATAGTCGTCATAAGTCGATCCTCTCCTTGGCTTCGCGGCCCTCCCGCAGCAGCTCCTTTAAGGCGGCGGGGTCGTTTGCGCGCATGGCGTCGGCGTACTGCTGCAGCGACGCGATGATGGTGTCGAGCTCGAAGAGCAGGTTGTCGCGGTTGTCGAGGAACAGCTCCGTCCACATCTCCTCGTTGAGGTAGGCGACGCGCGTTAAGTCCTTATAGCTGCCGGCGGAGATGCCGCGGTGCTCGTTGGCGGAGGGGCTTTTGACGTAGGCGTTGGAGACGATGTGCGCGAGCTGGGACGTGAAGGCGATCAGCCGGTCGTGCTTCTCGGGCGTCATGACGCTGATCCGCGCAAAGCCGATCTCGCGGACGAGGTTGTCCGCGCGGGAGAGCACGGCGACGTCCTCGCCGGGACGGGGCGTGAAGACGAAGGTGGCGTTGGAGTAGAGGGTGTCGCGCGCGTGCTTGATGCCGGAATACTGGGAGCCCGCCATCGGGTGGCCGCCGATGAAGTGGAAACCGTGCTCGGCCGCTATGGCAAAGCAGGGCTCGCAGACGCTGCGCTTGACGCCGGCGCAGTCGATGACGAGCGCGTCGGGAGCGAACTGCGCGGCGTGCTCCTGCACATAGCGCACGACGTCGCCGGGATAGAGCGCAAGGAAGATGCAATCGCAGGAGGGGATCGTGCGGTCGTCGAGCGTTTCGTCGACAAAGCCGCTCAAAAGCGCATAGTCGAGGACGGTTTTGGCACGGTCAAAGCCGAAAATGCGGTGCGCCGTGTTTTTGTGGGCGGATTTGGCAAGGGAACCGCCGATGAGGCCAAGCCCCGCGATGCCGATGTTCATGCGTCCTTCACCGCCTCCCGCACACGCCGCACGCAGGCCGCGACGTCGTCGAACTGGTCGGGCGTCAGAGACTGCGCGCCGTCGCAGAGCGCCTTTTTCGGATCGTTGTGCACCTCGATCATCAGACCGTCCGCGCCGCAGGCCGCGGCGGCGAGCGCCATCGGCTTGACCATGCGGGAGATGCCGCAGGCGTGGGACGGATCGACGACGATGGGCAGATGGGACATTTCGCGGAGCGCGGGGATGGCGGAGAGGTCGAGCGTGTTGCGGGTGTAGGGCTCGAAGGTGCGGATGCCGCGCTCGCAGAGGATGACGTTTTCGTTGCCGCCGGCCATGATGTATTCGGCGCTCATCAGCAGCTCCTTGAGGGTGTTCGCAAGGCCGCGCTTCAAGAGGACGGGCTTATTGATGTGACCGAGCTCCTTGAGAAGCTCGAAGTTCTGCATATTGCGCGCGCCGACCTGGATGAGGTCGACGTCCTCGAAAAGCGGCAGGTGGTTTGCGTTCATGATCTCGCTGACGATGGGCAGACCGGTCACATATTTGGCCTCCCGCAGCAGCTCGATGCCGTCGGCCTTTAAGCCCTGGAACGCGTACGGCGAGGTGCGGGGTTTGAAGGCGCCGCCGCGCAGGATGTTCGCGCCGGCAGCCTTGACGCGGCTCGCGACCTCGATGATCTGCTCTTCGGTTTCGATGGAGCAGGGACCCGCGATCATGCCGAAATGCCCGCCGCCGATCTTGACGCCCGCGACGTCGACGACGGTGTCCTCGGGATGGAACTTGCGGTTGGCCTTCTTGTACGGCTCGGAAATGCGGGTGACGCTTTCGATGACGTCAAGACCCTCCAGAAGGTCGATGTCGACCTTCGAGGTGTCGCCGATGAGACCGAGCACGGTCTGGAAATCGCCGCGGGAGACATGGACGCCGAGGTTCATGCTCTCGAGCCAGGAGATGAGGTTCTGTACCTGCTGTTCGGAAGTGTTGGGCTTTAAGACGGCAATCATTTCGGTTTCCTCCAAAGAAAGGGGCGGACGGCAGCCGCCCGACATATTTTTTCGCCTTCCGGCATGGCTGTCCGCGGCTTAAAAAACCGCGGTGAAAAGAAGAAAGGAGCGTATAAAAAAGTTCCCGCAGTGATTGTTCACTGCGGGAACCCGGTTTTATTCCTGAAAGCGCTCGTATTTGCTTTTCGGAATCTTCTTTGCAGCACAAATCACTCTTACTTTTTCGATTGTGAACCGATAAAGTAAAAGTAAAAATAAGAAACCGCAAAGATGTTCCGATTCATACGATCCTCATTTTTCCCTTCATTTTGATTGCTTTTATTGTAGCACGGCACTTTTCGGCTGTCAAGAAAATATTCCATAAAATCATGCGGCCTTTTCCGCGCTTTCTTCTGCTTTCTTCAACAAAAACACTTGCATTTTGAAAACCGGTACGGTATACTGAAGGAAAAATACCGGATTATGAGGGAGGAAACACGCCTATGCGTCCGCTGAAGAACCAGCTTGTCCCGATCGAGCGCCTGACCCGGGAGCCTGCGCACTATTTCTACGGCTATTATGACAATCAGCCCTTTTCCGGAGACCTTGCGTATCACCTTGTGCACCGCGTGCCGTTCATGAACCGGATGCAGCGCGCCTGGGACGTCGCGGAGCTCGGCATGATCCGGCTGCGCGACAACGCCTACATCCCGCTTGCGGAGACCGCGGCGTGGAATTTCCAGCAGGGCTCGATGTTCCAGTGGCGTCCCGCGCATCCCGACGAGGTGCTCTACAACGTCTGCTTTAACCGCACCTATCAGTGCGTCATCCGGAACGTCCGCACGGGAGAGATGCGCATCCTGCCGCGTCCCGCGGCAAACGTTTCGGCGGACGGCCGCACGGCGGTGTCGGTCAATTTCTCCCGCGTCTATTGGTTCCGCCCCGGCTACGGCTACGACGGCATCGCCGACCCGTGGGAGAGCGAGCCGCATCCCGCGGACGACGGCGTGTACCGGATGGATCTCGATACCGGGGAAGCAAGCCTTGTGCTCTCGCTCGACGACATGTACCGGATCGCGCTGCCGTATATGGCGGAGGAGGAGAAGGGCTGGAAGTTCCTCGTCAACCACATCAACTTAAACCCCTCCGGCACGCGCTTTCTCGTGCTGTTCCGCGGACGGCCGGACCGGACGGGCGCGCCGTGGCGTACCTATACGATCACGGCGGACATCGACGGCGGGGAACCGTACCTGCTGCTCGACGACGTGGCGTCCCATCTGCACTGGCGGGACGACGAACATGTGATGATCTACGCTAAAACCTACCGCGAGCACGAATGGGGCTGCTGGCTGTTCCGCGACCGCACGCACGAGGCGATGCGCTATGACCCGCACGGGACGATGCCGGGCGACGGGCACTGCAGCTTCTCTCCCGACCGCCGCTTCATCCTGAACGACACCTATCCGCATGACGGCTACCGCAGCCTGTATCTGTACGACATCGCGCAGGCGCGGACGACGCTGCTCGCGGACATCGCGACGATTCCGTTAAATGAGCTTGCCGATCCGGATATGCGCTGCGATCTGCATCCGCGCTGGAGCCCGGACGGCAGCATGATCTCGTTCGACTCCGTTCACGAGGGGCACCGGCATGTGTACCGCATCCGGATGGAGGATCTGCCGGCGTCGCTGCGGTAAAGATCCCGCTTTGGACATATAAAACGGCGTTCTGTCCGCGATAAACGGACGGAACGCCGCTGTTTTTTGTGTTACGGACGGATCTCGCCGCTGCGCACCATCCGCAGGTATTCCCGCAGCCCCGCTTCCTCCTCCGCGCGGTAGGAAAAGCCGAGCGCGTCCGCGTTTTCCCGCGCCACGCGGGAAAAGAGCGCGCAGCCCGCGTCGACCGCGTCCCACAGCGCCGTGTAATCGGCGCCGGCGTAGGTCGCGGCGTAGGCGGCGTAGTCCGCGGGCGGGAGGAAGCGCTTGAAATACTTCCCGAGCTTTCCCGCCGAGACGGAAAAATCCGTCCGCACGCCGATTTTCCATTCGAGCATCCGGTCGAGCATGTCGCGGACGTATTCGTTCCACATCCGCTGCGCATAGGGCAGCTCGTCGCGGGCGATGCCCTTGGCGACGTTATTCAGGCACCACCAGAATTCGTTGCAGCAGCCCGAAAACTGCGCGGCGGTCGGACGGCGGACATGGTAGCTGCGGTCGGACGCGGGCGGGATCGGGGGAAGGAGGCCGTCCTTGTCGAGCAGCGGGACGGTCTGGCTGTCCTGCCCGTAGTCCGCGAGCGCGGCGTCCGGCACCGCGATGTGCAGATCGATGCGGTTGCCGTCCGAAAAGAGCATCAGCCAGGTATAGCTCCGCGTATAGTCGGCGTCCTCGCCCCAGCCGAAGTCGTTGGCGTCCGGCTCCTGCACGAGCAGCGGCGTGCCGAAACCGGACAGCCACGCGCGGTCGGCCAGAAACGGCGCGGTCTCCGTGACGACGTAGACGACGTCGTAGTCCTGAAAGTTATCGCGGGGTGCGGCGGGGTTTGCACGGGAGCCGTTGAGGTACGCCGCGCGGATGCGGTCATCCCGCTTCGCGGCGGAGAGGATCAGGTCGGTCATTTCCCGTTCGGTGCGCATCATATTCTATCAGGAGCTCCTTTCCGTTTTTTTTATTATGGGAGCGTGACGGTCTTCGTTGCGACGGCGTCCGCGAAGGCGGCGTCGTGCTCGACGAGCAGCATCGTGGGCGAAAACTCGCGGATGAGGCGTTCGAGCTGCACGCGGGAGAAGAGGTCGATATAGTTGAGCGGCTCGTCCCAGACGTAGACGTGCGCGGACGACGCGAGGCTGCGGGCGAGCAGCACCTTCTTTTTCTGCCCGGCGGAGTAGCTGCGCATATCCTTTTCAAACTGCGCGCGTTCAAAGTCGAGCTTGCGCAGGATGGTGCGCATCCGCGTGCCGTCCACCCCGGCGCCGTCGATGAAATCGTCGAGGGAACCCGCGAGAAACGACGAATCCTGCGGCACAACGGAGAAGAGGAGTCCCGGCGCCGTGAAAACCGTGCCGGTGTGCCCGATGGGCTCGCCGCAGATGAGCCGGAGCAGGCTCGACTTTCCGCAGCCGTTCCGCCCACGCAGAAAGACACGCTCCCCCGCGCCGAGCTCGAAGCGGACATGCTCGCAGACGGTGCGCTCCCCGTAGAAAACGGAGACGTCCCGCAGCTCGACGAGGGTCTTTGCGTAATGGACAAGCGGCCGGATTTTCAGGTCGTCGGCGCGTTCGACGTTTTTTAAGAGCTTCGACTTTTCCTCGATGGCGCGTGCCTGCCGCCGCTCGAGGTTTTTGCGCCGCTGCTGCATCCGGCGGGACTGCTCGGCGATATAGGCGCGGGTGCCGTTCTGCTTTTCGGTTTTGCGCGGGTCGAAGCCGATCTTCGTCGACTCGACCTTATCCGCCCACGCGGACGACTGGCGCGCCGACGCCTCGAGCCGCCGGATGTCGCGCCGCAGACGCTCGTCGGTATCGCGTTCGAACCGGTCGCGCAGCGCGCGGTTATGCTCCCACGACGAAAAGCTGCCCGCTTCCAGCTCGATATTCGCCCGGTTGAGCGCGAGGATGTGGTCGACGCAGCCGTCGAGGAAGGCGCGGTCGTGGGAGACGAGGATGAAGCCGGATTTGCGGGAGAGATAGGCGGAGACGAGCGCGCGGCCGTCGAGATCGAGGTGGTTTGTCGGCTCGTCGATGAGCAGGAACGCGTTTTCCCGCAGGAACATCGCGGCGAGCTGCGCCTTCGTCTTCTCTCCGGGCGACAGCGTGCGCCAGGGACGTGAAAGCGCGTCGGGCGTGACGCCGAGCAGTCCGAGCTCGCGCTCAAGCTGCCAGTCCTGCGCGTCCGGCGTGATGCCGGAGAGGACGGCGCGCATGGGAAGCGCGTCATCCGGAACGGGATAGGGGAAGTATTCAAACGAGACCGGCGACGAGATCGTGCCGCGGTACTCGAGCTCGCCCATCAGCAGCCGGAGGAAGGTGGTCTTTCCCCGTCCGTTGCGGCCGACGAAGCCGAGCTTCCAGTCGGTGTCGAGCCGGAAGGAGACGTCCGTGAAGACGTCGTCGGCGCTGCCGTCATAGCGGAAGGTGAGATGGGAAACGGTGATCTGAGACATAAAAAAGCCCCCTTTTTACGAGATGCACGCGCAGATTTCCCCGGCGCATCCGAAAAAGAGGATACCGCACAGGCATAAATCCGGGCGTCCGAAGCGAAAACGGGACACAAAAACCTCTCCGGCAGTAAAAAGCCTTACTGCGGGGAAAGAGTCCGTATGTCCTTTTGCGTTCGGTTACCGAATCATGCCTGCACCTTCCGTTTTTTGAGGATGGATACAGTATAGCACGCTTTGGCGGGTTTTACAAGGGGGTTTTGCGTTACGGTTTCGTTACACCGTCACGGCATCGGCACGGGAGAACGGGACGGATGGAAAAAGGGCTCGGCTGAGACGGAAAAACAGACGGAATATCCGAAAACAGGCGATAAGCAGAGGCGATAATGCGAAAAAAGCATTGACGTGCGGAGAGCGCCGTGTTACAATCGGATTGCAGAGAAGAAACACGCGGTTTTCATTTGGATTGCCGGGGGATGCTCCCGGAGAAAGGAGCAGGAACCGATGAAACGCCGGCTATGGCCGTTTTTTCTTGCCGCCGTACTGCTGACGGCGGGCATTGCCGTGGGGATCGGCGTACGGATGAACGGGAACGAGGCGCCGCAGGAAGACCCGAACGCGCCGCTGCCGTACGCGCAGGTGCCGCAGCGGACGCCCGTCACACAGGAGGAAGCCCGGGACGCGCTCTCGGATGCCGGACTTCTCGAGGCCGCGGCGTATTCGCTCGACACGCGCACGCAGGCGCTGCTGGAGACGGCGCTCTTGGGAGAGGTCTTCACGATCCCCTGCGCTGCGCCGGACGGAACGCTTACGGAGGAAGGGCTGACCTGGTACCGCGCGGCGTATAAGGGCTGGGGCTTTTCCGCGCGCTTTGTCTGCTGCCGCGAGGACGGCGTGCTGCGCGTGACGGCAGAGACGGCAAAGGATTGGAACGCCGTGCTTGAAAAGGCCGGCACGCGCACGCTGCGGCTGGCGACGTTGACGGACGAATCCGGTGTGGGGAGGCTTCCGTGCGCGCTCGCGGGGGAAACCTGGTACGTCCGGCATACGCGCGAGCCGCTGGGGGAATCGCCGCTTTTTGACCCGGCGCACATCGACATTTCCTCCCTTCCGGCACTGTCGCCGGACGACGCGGGCACGCCGTTTTCGGAGGCCGTACCGGGCTTTCGGGCGCGGACGGAGAGCGGGAGTGCCGCGCAGTCCATAGCATAAGGAGCAAGCGGGCACGGCAAATGAAAGTGGACGACACCCCACCTGTCAGATAGTATCCTATACTGTCCGACAGGTGGGGTGCCGTTTGCATTGACCGTTCCGGGAGACGCTTTTCTTTAATAAGTGCCCTGTTCGTCCGTGCCGGCCTTGTGCCAGGTCGGGAAAAGCTCGCGCCAGACGTCGGTGTGCGCTTCGCAGTCGAGATAATGCGGGAAGATCTCCGCCGGGACGTCTGTGTCATTGTCCCGGAACGCGCGCGCGACGCCCTCGCGGTAGTTTGCCTGCATGGAGACGCAGAACGCGTGCCACTCGGCAAGCCAGGCGTCCTCGTCTTCGAGGATGCGGCTGCGTTCGGCAAGCCCCGCGAGCTCCGTCTCCCGCGTCTCGCCTTCGGCCAGCGTGACGCCGGTGTCCGTGACGGTGAGCGGGTGGAAGACCGGGGTCAGGCGGCCGTCCGGGGTATCGTTTAACTCGACTAAGAGCCCGCTTCTCCAGTGCGGGTGGTCGATATAGCCGACGAAATTGAAATTGCCCTGCCCGTAGAGGATGCCCGCGTCCCGGTAGGTCTCGTATACGCCGACGCAGTGCGAATGCTGGCAGGCAACGAAGTCCGCGCCGGCGCGCACCATCGCCCGGCATGCGCGGCGGAGCCGGGGAGAGGGGTAGCGGCACTGCTCCTTGCCGCCGTGGTAGAGGACGAGCACATAGTCAGCGCGCTTTTTCGCTTCCGCGATGTCCTCCATCGTCTCAAACGGGTCAAAGCCCCATACGCCGCAGCGGTTCCGCAGCGCGTAGCTGTATTCGTGCTCCGCGACGCAGACCAGCGCGACGCGCTTTCCCGCGGCGTCGAAAAACAGCGGACGGCGGGCGTCCTGCTCGTTTTCGCCGAGTCCCGTATAGGGCAGCCCCACGGAATCGAGCGCCGCGCAGGTGTCGCGCAGGCCGGGGGTGCCGAAGTCGAAGACGTGGTTGTTCGCAAGTCCCACGGCGGTCAGCCCGAAATCGCGCAGCACGCGCGCGTAGGCGGGACGCCCGCGCAGATTGGGGCCGCATTTGCGGATCGGCGTGTCGGATTCGGTCAGCGCGCACTCGAGATTGGCAATGCGCGCGTCGCCGGACGCCATGAGCGCGCCCACGGTACCGAACAGGGCGGATAAGTCGCCGCGGTCGAAGGCGGGAACCGTGATGGGGGTGGGGGTAATATCGCCGCCGAGAAAGATTTTCATGCCGGGTGGTCCTCCTTATGGTTTGTTTTCGCGCGTTTTCCGGTTTCCATACCGCTAGCGTACCACAGAAACCGGACATTTGTCAAGCGGATGGTTTTATGATTTGCCGGGAATCGGGGAAAAAGGAGGAACGGGGCGCTTTGCGGACGGGAAATTCTTTGGATTCCGGGTCTTTCCGGTTGACTCGGCCGCGGCGCCGATGTTAGAATGAGGAAAAACGCGAGACAAAAAGGGGGACTGTTTTTTCGTGGAACGTGAGATCCGGCTGAAATTCCCGCTGCCGCGTCCCGGCGGGCTGCGCGTGACGGCAAAACGGGGAGGAAAGGTGACGGTTACGGGG
>JAEDGJ010000052.1 GCA_016297585.1 Clostridiaceae bacterium | reverse complement strand
GGAGCTCCGCGATCAGGCGGTCGCGCATCGCCGCGATGCGGGCGGATTCCTCCGCCATCGACGCGGCGGCGGCTTCGGCAGCCACGCCGAGTCCGACGATGCCGGCGACGTTCTCCGTACCGCCGCGGCGGCCGCGTTCCTGTCCGCCGCCGTGGAGGAAGGTGTCGATGCGCACGCCGTTTTTGATATACAGCGCGCCGATGCCCTTCGGGCCGTAGAGCTTGTGTCCGGAAAGGGACAGCAGGGAGATGTTCATCTCGCGGACGTCGAGCGGGATGTGGCCGTAGGCCTGTACGGCGTCGGTGTGGAAGGGGATCTTATGCGCGGCGGCGACGGCGCCGATCTCGGCGAGCGGCTCGATCGTGCCGATCTCGTTGTTCGCGGCCATCACGGAGATCAGGATGGTGTCGGGACGGATCGCGGCCTCGACATCGGCGGGGGAGACGAGACCGTCCGAGTCGACGTCGAGCAGCGTGATCTCGAAGCCGAGCTTTTTGAGGTAGTCGAAGGTGTGGAGCATCGCGTGATGCTCGATTTTGGTGGAGATGATGTGGCGTCCGCGATTGCGCTGGGCGGAGGCGATGCCCTTGACGGCGAAGTTGTCGGCCTCGGAGCCGCAGCCGGTGAAGACGATCTCGGACGGGGAAGCGCCGATGACGGCGGCGACCTGCGCGCGGGCATGCTCGACGGCCTCATGCGCCTCGCGTCCGATGGAATAGATCGAGGAGGGGTTGCCGTAGCCGCCGCGCAGCCACGGCTCCATCGCCCGGAAGACGGCTTCCGAGACCGGCGTCGTCGCGGCGTTGTCGGCATATACATAACGAGACATAAAGCGTCTGTCCTTTCTTTGAAAAACGGGGTTTTTGGATTACAATACTATCATACCACATTCGAAAGAAAAAGAAAAGGGGACAAACGACTAAAAATGGGCGAAATTACGCGGAAGATGAAAAAAAGCGGGAAAAGCGCAAAAACCTATTTTTGCGATAGGAATAAGCGCGGGATATGAGAGCGAAAAAGTAGAATATGAAATAAAAAACCAAAAAGCGCGGAAAAAAGGGTTGACAAAAGCGGGAAAGTATGATATACTCCTACTGTTTTCCCGAGACCGTACGGGCGGCATGCTCAAATGTGCGAACAGCACGCCGTACGCAGGAGGCAATCGCCGTTTTATGCAGTGCATAATAAGCGGCGCGGCACGCGGTAAGCGTGCCGGGATAGTGAAATGCTATTACGAGCCTTTTGTCTTAAAGCGGGAAAGCTGCGGACAAAAGGCTTTTTGTTCGTATCGCACGTAAACTGGAGGTGAACACATGCCAAACGCAAAGGTCTTAGAGGAAAAGCGCGCGCTTGTCGCGGAGCTGACCGAAAAGATGAAGAACGCGAGCGCGGGCGTTTTGGTCGATTACAAGGGCATCACCGTTGCAGACGATACGAAGCTTCGCCGTGAGCTGCGGGCTGCGGGCGTGGAATACGCGGTCATCAAGAACACGATGCTGCGTTTCGCGATCGACAACTTAGGCTACAGCGAGCTGGACGAGCAGCTCAACGGTACGACCGCCCTGGCGATCAGCCCGGAGGATCCGGTCGCGGCCGCGAAGATCCTGACCGCCTACGCGAAGAAGAACGACAAGTTCAAGATCAAGGGCGGATTCGTCGACGGCAAGCCGCTGAACACCGCCGAGGTCGCGGATCTGGCCGAGCTGCCGCCGCGCGAGGTTCTCATCGCGAAGGTTCTGGGCGGCTTCAACGCCCCGATTTCCGGTCTTGTCGGCGTCACGAACGGTCTGCTGCGCGGTCTTGTCGCCGCCCTCGCCGCGATCGCCGAGAAGAAGGAGGAGCCCGCCGCGTAACTGCCGGCAGGTTCCGCACGCCGTTTTCCGCCGCTTTTGACCGGCGGGAGACGAGGTTTCCCCGATTTTTGCCGCGGCATCCGGAGCAAATTGCTTTTTGAAGATGCCCGCGACGCTACTTTCATATGATGGAGGATTTTTACCATGGCCAGCGAAAAGATTGCGAAGCTGATTGAAGACGTTAAGGCGTTAACCGTTCTGGAGCTCTCCGAGCTCGTCAAGGCGCTTGAGGAAGAGTTCGGCGTTTCCGCCGCCGCTCCTGTCGCCGTCGCCGCCGCCCCCGCCGCCGCCGCTGCTCCCGCCGCGGAAGAGAAGACCGAGTTCACCCCCGTTCTCGCGAACTTCGGCGCCAACAAGATCCAGGTCATCAAGGTCATCCGTGAGATCACCGGCCTGGGCCTGAAGGAAGCCAAGGACCTCGTCGACAACTGCCCGAAGCCCATCAAGGAGAACATCTCCAAGGAAGAGGCCGACGACATCGCCAAGAAGCTCACCGAAGCCGGCGCGAAGGTCGAAATCAAGTAAGAAACCGTTTACGGTTTGCAAAAACAGCCGCTCCTTTGCAAAAAGGGGCGGCTGTTTTCATCCCCCGAAGGGGCAGATTTTGCGATTCGCGGTCCGTGGGGTGGCATTCTCACGCGTTTTGCGGCAGAATAGAACCGTCAGAAGGGAGAGAGCAGACGATGGATCAGAAGAAAACGGGACAGTTTATCGCGTCGCTGCGGCGCGGACGGGGACTGACGCAGGAGCAGCTCGGCGAACGGCTCGGGGTGACGAACAAGACGGTGTCGCGCTGGGAGACCGGCGCGTATATGCCGGACATCGGGACGCTCGTGCCGCTCGCGGAGCAGCTTGGCGTCAGCGTCAACGAGCTGCTGTGCGGCGAGCGGCTCTCGGACGCGGCGTTCCGGCGGCGCGCGGACGAAAACCTCGTCGCCGCCGTCCGGGAGAGCGCGTTTTCCCTTGCCGAGCGGCGCGCGTACTGGATCCGCAAGTGGCGGCGGGAGCATATCCCGCTGTTTGCCGTGCTTGCGGCGGCGGTGCTGGCGCTCGCGGTCGTGCCGTGGCTTGCGGATGCGCCGTGGTGCGCGGGATTTTCGCCCCTTGCCGCGGCGGCGGCGTATGCGTGGCAGAACAACCGCATGATGGCCTGCGTCGAGGCAAGGCTCTTCGGCGACCCTCCGCGCGGACAGTGAAAAAAATCCCCCTCGCGCCTCCGGAAAGAAGAGACGCGTGGGGGATTTTGCCGTCCGGGATGGGGAAAACCGGTCTTTTTCAGCGCTCCGCGACGCCGAGCAGCGCGAGATGGCGGCCGATGTGGGACGCCACGGCGGCGGCGTACTCTTCGGCGTGGGCTCGCCAGAAGGCGTAGAGGCGGTCATGGAAGCGCTCGTCGGAGAGGATGAGGCCGTAGGTGATGTGGATGAGCTGGCGCGCGTCGTTCTGCGTAAAGAGCGCGGGCAGCTCGGCGTCGGAGAGGGTGTCGACGTCCGGGATCTTTGTCAGAT
The DNA here is from genome assembly GCA_016297585.1 of Clostridiaceae bacterium. Lineage (GTDB taxonomy): Bacteria > Bacillota > Clostridia > Oscillospirales > QAMX01 > JAAZKA01. The sequence goes on along the minus strand of JAEDGJ010000052.1, from coordinate 11,031 downwards.
CGGTCGTGACGTGGTAGTAGGCGCGGGCTTCGTCAAACGACGCGAGCGCGAACCTGTGGATCTCGCGGTAGAGCGCCGGGTCGTGCTCGGCGACGACGCGCATCGCCTCGAGCCAGTTCGTGCCGGCGGTCTTGACGTGGAAGACGCCGCGCGTCTCGCGTCCGACGCAGGGGAAGACGGAGAACTTGTCGGAGCCGGAGTGGACGGAGATCTTGTAGCCGAAGTGGCGGGCGATCTGCGCGTGGATGTGCATCTCGCGTTCGAACTGGGCGAGGTCGCCCATGTAGTCGACGCCCTTCTGGAACTCGCCGCAGAAGCGGGGCGCCATCGTCGCGATCTTCACGCCGCGGCGGGTCAGCTCGTTTGCGACGAAGAAATGCTGCAGGGGCGTCGTCGGCGTCGCCGTTTCGTCGATGGAGATCTCGAAATCGGCGCGGTTTTCGCCGGAGGCGAAGAACTGGTCCCAGATGGAGACCGCGAAGTCGATCGCCTCGCCGTAGATGTAGACGATCTTTGCAAGCTCGTCCGCGGTGAAGGTGACGGACTGGCCTTCGCCGACGTCGAAGGTCTTCCCGAGGTAGCGCGCCTCGCATTCGGGGCAGGCGGTGCTGCCGCCGTCGCCGCGGATGTGCTCGGAGCAGTCGAGGGTGATCATCGTGAAGCCGAGGGAGAGCGCATAGGCGACGTCCTCGGGCTTTTTGAGATGGTCGCCGTCCGCGCCGAAGCCGCGCTCGAAGCCCTCGCGGTAGACGGCGAAGGTGGACGCGTCGAGGACGTCCTCGTAGGTGCGGTGGGTGAGGTTCAGCTCGCGGATGCTCTGCTGGCAGAGGACGGGCAGGGCGTCGTATTTTTCAAAGACGCGGATGTGGCCGGGACCCGCGATGCCCAGACGGTCGCCGACGCCGACGGTGCGGGGCGAGGAGAGCACCGGCACGGGTGCGGTGAAGGGGAAGGTGCGGCGCAGGAACTCCGCCGCGGCATGGTCGCAGGGGGAGACGGTGACGCCGCAGCGGGTCTTGCCGGGCATCTCGCTCTTGCCGACGCAGACGAGGACGTCCGCGTCCCCCGCGTCCGCCATGAAGAAGGTCGCGCCGTCCAGCGTGCGGACGGATTTCGGATAAACGCGGTATTTGTCGAAATCGACGCAGCCGCCGGTGACAAAGGGCTTGTAATTCATAGGAAAACAAAACCTCCCTGTTATAATGAAGACATTTTCGCCTACATTATAACAGGGAGCGGACAAGATTGCAAGGTTTATTTCAGCGCGGCCGCGGCTTCGGCGGTCAGCGCGAGGTACGCGCCCTCCGTCTTATCCGAACAGAACGGGATGCCGTACCACTGGGGCGCGCTTTCAAACTCGTAGCCGCCCGAGGGGAGCTCGGAGGCCGTCGCGAGGTAGCCGTTCGTGCCGTTTGCGTAGGCGGCGACGAAGCGCGCGGCGTCGGGGATGCCGAGCGAGGCGAGCTGGGCGTTGATGCTCTGTCCCGTGAGCGTCAGCAGCTCGAACGGGGAGAAGACGAAGCCGAGACCGCCCGCGGTCATCGCCATCGCCGGAACGGAGAGGGTGGGATGGCGCTCTCCTGCGCGCACCCGCGCAAGCGCGTCGCGCGTCCAGAGCAGCTCGCGCAGCAGGATGCGCTGCGGTACCGCGTCCGTCGGGGAATCGGGGCAGGCATAGTACCGCGCCTCGAGCTCCGCAAGCTTCCCGGCGAGGGTGTCCTCGTCCGGATAGTCGCGCATCGGCAGCGTGCCGCGCACGACGGCCGCACGGGCAGGTCTTGCCTCGACAGGGGAGCAGGACGGCACGGCGTCGAGCACGCAGGCGGCAAATTCCTCGCCGAGCAGCGCGAGATTTTCCTCGGAGAAGGCCTCGCCGCCGAAATAGGGGTTGATGTCGCCGTCCGCGCCCTGTAAAAAGAGCGCCGGAACGCCGTAGCGGCGAAGCGCCTCGCGCGTCAGATAGCCGGGGAAGTCCGCGGAGAGCAGGTAGCTCGTGTTGACGACGGCGTGGCAGGCGGCGGAGGCGAGGATGCCGCGCACGGCTCCCGCCTCGTCGAGGAACACGGCGGTGCGCACGCGCGGATCGAACGGCTTGCGGAAGCGGCGGTTGTGCAGATGGGTCAGATCGCGTCCGAACGCGGCGGCGAAGCGGCCGGGGACGGCTTTTTCGAACGCCTCCTTTGCCGCGCGTCCGGCGAGGACGGCGATCTGCGCCCAGACGAGGCCGTTGATCGGCAGGTCGCGCAGGACGCCGCAGGCGGGACCGGCGTGCGTATGCGTCGCGCAGATCGCGATGCGGTCGGGGCAGAGTCCGGCGATGGCGGCGATGTGGCCGCGCACCTCACGGTCGAGCGCGGGGGACAGGCCGCAGACGTCGAGGGAGACGATGGCGAAGCGGAAATCGCCGTCCTCGATCGCGCAGACCTTGGCGTAGAGCTCGTCGCGCACGCCTTCGGCGGCGTGGAGACGGAAGCCGTAGCCGTCCTGGAAGACGTCGGCGGGACGGGGCGTGATAATGGTCTGGGCAAAACCGCATTTCATAGCTCGGGTCAGCCTCCTTTATGCGATGGAGCGAGTGTTCACAAACACGGCGGCCGGGAACCGGTCGTCCGGGAGCGCGCCGAAGACGGGCATCCGGTGCAGCAGACGGCGCACGGACGCGGCGGGCTTACCGCAGCCGGGATGCGCGAGCGCGTCCGGCAGCAGCGCGCAGGGGAATTCCGCGACGCGCAGGTCGCCGCCGATGATCGCGCAGCCGAAGGAGAGCGTCTCGCGCTCGCCGAACGGACGGCCGCAGTTGTGATAGGCAAACATCTGAGAAAAGAGGTCGGGATCGTTCGCGGCCAGCGCGCCTGCGCCGATGTTGACGGGGCTCGTGCCGCCGAGATCGTAGACCGCCGCGGCGCAGGCGCCGGAGACCGGCGCGACGGGGCCGCAGGGCAGCCACGCGACGAGCTTCTCCGTGCCGAGCGCGGCATAGGGGGCGAGGGACGCGGTCTCGGCGATGACGGCACGGGTGTGGGACGTCATCGCGGCGGCGGCGCACGCGGGGGAGAGCACGCCGGTCTCGCGGTCTACGTCCGCAAAGACGACCTTCGCGCCCACGGCGACCGCGACGGAGGCCGTGCGGGGGTCGCCGTAAGCCGCGACGATGACCTCGGCGTCCGGGTCGCCGGCGCAGAGCGCGCGCAGGGCGGCTTCGAGCGCCGACGTGCCGGAGAAGGTGATCAGCGCGTTCGCCATCCCGGTGTGCGCCGCGAACAGGCGGCCGCCTTCCTGCATCCGGGGTCCGATCGTACCCCAGGCGTTGTCCAATGTAGTAAGCAGGCTCATCTTATTCTACCTCCCGCAGTTCGTCAATGCAGTCGTATACCTTTTCCATCGCCCGGGCGATGTCGCGCATGTCCTCGCGTCCGGCGAGCAGCGCGTTCTGGGTGATCCAGGACGCCTCATGCGCCGCGATGCGGTCCGTCGTGGGGCAGTCGTGCGGCTCCTTGATGCCGGGGAAGGTGTACAGCGGCTCGTAGCCCGTCGTGATCGGCACGCCCTCCGCCGCGACCGCGCGGATGAAGGCGTTGCGGGACACGCCGAGCTTGTCCTCGAGCACGCGGACGAAATAGAGGTGATAGGCGTTGCGGGTCACGCGCGGATCGGCAGGCAGGGGAGCGACAAAGCCGAGCGCGGACAGCAGCTCGTCGAGATACGCGGCGTTTTCCGAGCGGGTCTCCATCTGCGCGGGCAGACGGGTAAGCTGGGAGGAGAGGATGGCCGCGCCGAATTCGGAGATGCCGGAGTCGAGCGCGAGATGCTGCGCGTCGCCGCCGGAGAGCATCGCGGTGAGCGTGTTGCAGAGGGCTTCGTCGTTCGTCGTGATGAGGCCGCCCTCGCCGCAGGTCAGGTTTTTGGAGTTCTGGCAGGAGATCGACGCCGCGGTGCCGAGGGCGGCGATGTCGGTGCCGTTGAAGCGGGCGCCGGCGGCCTGCGCGGCATCGCCGATGAGGGCGAGTCCGCGGCGGCGGGCGACGTCGGACAGCGCGTCGTAATCGGCGGGGCGTCCGCCGACGCTGACGGCGAGGATGGCGCGGGTGCGCGGCGTGATGACGCGCTCGACGGCGGCGGCGTCCAGATTGTAATCGACGGGGGAGATGTCGGCAAAGACCGGCGTCGCGCCCGCAAAGCAGATCGCGGAATAGGACGCGATGAACGTGTACGGCGGCAGGATCACCTCGTCGCCGCGTCCGATGCCGAGCGCGCGGAGGATCAGCTCGATGCTGACGGTGCCGTTGGCGACGGGGACGCAGCAGCGTGCGCCGCAGAAGTCCGCGTAGGCGGCGGCAAAGGCGCGGGCTTCGTTTCCGCCGCGGAAAACGCCGCTGGCCTGCACACGGGAGAGCGCTTCGCGTTCCGCGCCGTCATAAACGGGCCACGAGGGCCATTTTTTATCCCGGAGAGGTGCGCCTCCGGTAAGCGCAAGCTTGCCCATAAAGAGGTCTCCTTTTTTAAGAGGGATTTTTATAGATGATCGGCCGCATAGTGCGCCGCGCCGATCTCCGGCGGAAAGGCGGGGATGCCGACGGGGCTTGCGGGATGGGACGCGCGGAGAGCGTCGCCAAACGCGCGGCGCACGGGCGCGGCGTGGGTCAGGATGCCGCCGAAGATGCCGACGGGCGCGTCCGGGATGCGGATGCGCTCGAGCAGCGCGGCGGCGCAGGCGGCGAGCCGGACGCCCGCGCGTTCGGCGATGGCGAGCGCCGCGGGGTCGTCGAGCGCCGTGACGGCGGAGGCAAAGCCCGCGATGGTGTCGCGGCGCATGTCGGGCGCGTTCAGGATGCCGATCAGGTCGCGGGGAGCGGACACGCCGAAGTGGGAGAGCGCGGCGGCGGTGAGCGCGGTGGGCGGCGCGATGCCGTCGGACGCGTCAAAAACGGCGCGGAGCGCGGACGCCGCGATCCAGTAGCCGGAGCCGGGGTCCTCGGACGGCACGCCCCAGCCGCCGGCGACGGAGATCCGTCCCTGCGCGTCGAGCGCGACGCCCATCGAGCCGGTGCCGGCGACGATCAGGACGCCGGGTGCGCCGCGCGTATGGCCGTAGAGCGCCATGTAGACGTCGCTTTTCATGAACAGGCGGGTGTGGGCGGGGAAAATGCCCGCGCGGCGCACCCGGTCGAGAAATTCGTCGCGCGAATCGTCGTCGGAGAGGTCGTCGAGCGCCGGATTGCCGATCCCGGCGGCGGCGATGTCGGACGGGCAGACGTCCAGCGCGCGGACGGCGTCCCGCAGATGCCCGACGGCGGCGTCCATACCGGCGACATAGTGGTTCAAGCTTCCGGAAACGCTCTCGGCGAGGACGTTTCCCTGCGCGTCGAGCGCGGCGGCGCGGGTCTTCGTGCCCCCGCCGTCGATGCCGATGGTGATCACGGCAGATTCCTCCCTCGTTCCATGATTTCGTCCAGCAGCGCGTACATCTCGTCCGCGGTGGACAGGCTGCTGACGCGCGCACGCAGCGCCGCGGCGCCCGGCAGACCCTTGCAGTACCACGCGACGTGGTGGCGCGACTCCATGACGGCGCGGCGTTCCCCCTTTTCGGCGATGGCGAGCGCCATATGCTCGCGCGCGAGCGCGATGCGTTCGGCAAACGGCGGCAGCGGCGGCACGGGCTCGCCCCGCAGCGCGGCTTCCGCGCGTCCGAAGATCCACGGGTTGCCGTAGCTTGCGCGGCCGATCATGCACATCGCCGCGCCCGTCCGGTCGAGGATGCGCACGGCGTCCTCCGGCTCCGCGACGTCGCCCGAGGCGATGACGGGGACGGATACGGCGCGCACGACGCGCGCGATGGCGTCCCAGTCGGCCTCTCCGCCGTAATACTGCTCCCGCGTGCGTCCGTGGACGCAGACGGCGGCGGCGCCCGCGGCTTCCATGCGGCGCGCGAACTCGTCGGCGGTGAAGCTGTCCCAGCCGAGCCGGCATTTGACCGTGACCGGCACCCCCGCCGAGGACACCGCCGCGCGGACGATCGCCTCGGCGCGCGCGGGATCCTTCATCAGCGCCGAGCCCTCGCCGTTGCCGGTGATCTTGGGCATCGGGCAGCCCATATTGAGGTCTAAAAGCTGCGCGCCGGAGAGCGCGACGGCCTTCGGTGCGGCGGCGCGGATGTCGTCGGGGTCCGAGCCGAAGATCTGCGCGGAGACGGGGGACTCGCCCCCGCAGTATAAAAGCTCCGCCGTCTTCCGGTCATCAAACAGCAGCCCCTTGGCGCTGACCATCTCCGTGACGGTGAACGGCGCGCCGCAGCGGCGGCAGATCATCCGGTAGGCATGGTCGGTCACGCCCGCCATCGGTGCGAGCGCCGTGCGTCCGGGAATGGGTACGCCGCCGATCTTGGTCATATGCCGTCCTCCTCTGTCTGCGGGGAAATGCCCTCTGCCCGGGGTTTTTGCCTATTGTATCATGCTTTTTCACAGAGCGCAACCAAAAAATCGCGCGGAAATTAGTACGAATCGCGGATTTTGCTCTTGCCAAACTGGAAATCCGTGTTAAAATAGAGGAAGGCTCCCTCTTATTACGGTGGGTATGGTGACTTTTTTATGGAAACCCAGTCTATCTATGTCAATCGGGAACTGAGCTGGCTGAAATTCAACGAGCGCGTGCTCGAGGAATCGATGTGCGCCGCGACGCCGCTGTACGAGCGGCTGAAGTTCATTTCCATTTTCGAATCGAATTACGACGAGTTCTTCATGGTGCGCGTCGGCACGCTCTACGACCAGGCGCTGCTGGCGGTGCCGCTGCTCGATACGAAGACGCATATGACGCCCGCCGAGCAGCTCGAGGCGATCTATGCCCGCACGCGCGTGCTGACGGCGCGGCGCGACGCCTGCTACGACGCCGTGACCGAGGCGCTGGCGCAGGAGGGCGTCGTCCATCTGCGCCGCGTGACGGAGGACGCCGACCGTCAGGCGCTCGACGCCATCTTCGAGCGGGAGATCTGGCCGCTTTTGTCCCCGTCGATCGTCGACTCCCGGCATCCGTTCCCGCATCTGCCGAATAAGCAGCTCCACGTCGCGGTGCGGCTTGCGCAGCCGGGCGGGGACGAGCCGCTGTTCGGGCTGATCCCGGTCCCCGCGGCGCTCGACCGCCTGATCTTCCTGCCGGGCGACGAGGCGCACCGCTATTGTCTGGCCGAGGAGGTCATCGCCGCGCGCGCGGCGTCGGTATTCCCGATGTACGAGGTGCGCGAGGCCGTCGTCTTCTGCGTGACGCGCAACGCGGACATCAACACCGACGAGCAGCTCTATAACCAGGACGCCGACTACCGCGACTATATGAAGGAGATCCTCCGCAAGAGAAAGCGGCTCGCCGCCGTGCGGCTGGAGCTTCTGGGGGACAGCTCGGAGGAGATGCGCGCGTACTTCCGGGAAAAGCTCCGGCTGCGCGAGACGCAGGTGTTCTCGTCGACGTCGCCGCTCGAGATGCGCTATGTCTACGCGCTGGGGGACAAGCTGCCCTCCGCGCTGACGAAGCGGCTCTCGTGGACGCCCCACCATCCGCGCTATCCCGCGGGACTTTCCAAAAAGACGAGCATGATCCGCCGCATCCAGCACGGCGACCTGCTCTTAAACTACCCCTACGACAGCTTCAAGCCCTTCGTCAACCTCATCCGCGAGGCCAGCGAGGACAAATACGTCACCTCCATCCGTCTGACGCTCTACCGCGTCGGCAGAGAGTCGCGCCTGATCGATTCGCTCATCAACGCCGCCGAAAACGGCAAGGACGTGACGATCCTGCTCGAGCTGCGCGCGCGCTTTGACGAGGAGAACAACATCAACTGGGCGCAGAAGCTCGAGGAATCGGGCGTGCGCATCCTCTACGGGCCGGACGGCTACAAGGTGCATTCGAAGATCTGCCTGATCACGCGCCGCGAGAAGGGGCGCGTCTCCTACATCACGCAGATCGGCACCGGCAACTACAACGAAAAGACCGCGAACGTCTATACGGACTACTCGCTGATGACGGCGAACCCCGCGATCGCGGCCGACGCGGCGAAGCTGTTCAACAACCTCGGCATGGGCGTCCTCGGCGACGACTATAAGACGCTTCTGGTCGCGCCGCACTGCATGAAGACCGTGCTGCTGCGCGCGATCGACGGCGAGATCGCCAAGGCGCGGCTCGGACGCGGCGGCGAGATCCTCGTCAAGGTCAATTCGGTGACGGACAACGACATGATCGAGGCGCTGGTGCGGGCGTCGCAGGCGGGCGTGCGCGTGCGGATGATCGTGCGCGGCATCTGCTGCCTGCTGCCGGGCGTGACGGGGCAGACGGAGAACATCTCCATCATCAGCATCGTGGGGCGCTATCTGGAGCATTCGCGCGTGTACTGCTTCGGCACGGGCGCGGAGCGGAAGGTCTACATCGCCTCGGCGGACTTCATGACGCGCAACATGCAGCGGCGCGTGGAGGTCGCGGCGCCGCTGCTCGACCCCGCCATCGCCAGACGCGTCTACGAGGATGTGGAGGCGTCGCTTGCGGACAACGTGAAGGCGCGCATCATGCTGCCGGACGGCAGCTATACGCTGCGCGGCGCGGGCGAGGCGTCGCCGTTTGACAGCCAGGAGTTCTTCCGCGCACGCGCGGAGGAAAATGCCGGCGCGTCGGCGGGCAGCCTGCTCGGAAAGCTTCGGAAAAAGCTCCGGAAGCTCGCAAAAAAGTAAAAAACGAGCCGTCCCCGGGATAAAAAGGGGACGGCTCGCGTTTTGCGGCGCAAAAGAGTTTTTTTCAGTCCGAGGGCAGGACGCTCATCGGGTCGATGCGCACGCCGTCGGAGAGCATCTCGAGATGCAGATGCGCGGGGAGGGCGTTTTCGAAGAGGACGCCGGAGTCGACGGAGCCGATGACGTCGCCCGCGGTGACGGTCTGGCCGATGGTCACGGCGGGATCGGCGGCGAGGCCGGTGTAGACGGTCTGCAGGCCGCCGCCGTGGGACAGCAGGACGCTCGTGCCGTAGTATTCGTCGGTGTAGATGTCCTGCACGGTGCCGTCGGCCACGGCGGTGACGCGGTCGCCGTCGGCGCAGGCGAAGTCGGTGCCGTTGTGGGTGCGCCAGTCGCTCATCGTGCGGTCATAGACGAGCTCGTCGCCGGAGAAGGCCGCGAGGATCTCGCCGGGGACGGGGGAGACGAAGAAGCTCGGGCGGACGGATTTCGCGGCCGTCGTCCCTGTCGCGGCGGCGGTAGCCTGCGCGGCGGTGGATGCGGCGGTGGTCTGCGGCGCGGACGTGCCCGTCTGGGCGGGGATGCCGCCGAACGCGGGCTCGAGACCGGCGGTCGTCGTCAGCGCGGGCAGACCGCCCGTCGCCCAGGGCTCGAGGACTGCCGCGGGGTCGCCGGCCGTCGTATAGGCGACGGTCTCGGCCGGGTTCGTGTCGGCGAAGAAGAAGACATAGCCCGCGACGCCGATGGCGGCGACGCAGAGCAGCAGCACCAGGTAGAAGCCGCGGTCTTCCCAAAACTGCCGCGCCGGGGAAGCTTTGCGCTTTTCAGGTTCCGAATTCATGTGTGAAATAACACCTCCGACGGCTATTATGGGCAAGGCGCGCGGGGCGTATACCAAAAACATGAAAAAACGGACGATTTTTCTTTCCGGGAAGCCGCACGGGAGCCGCAAAAGCCCGTCCTATGCCCCGTTTTGCGGGGTGAGGACGGGCTTTTTTCCCTTTTACGAGCCGGTGGAGCGGTAGCGCCGCGACGCGCGGAGGAAGATCCATGCGCAGGGGACGGCAAAGACGAAGCCCGCGAGCGGCGCGAGCGCGCAGAGCGGGTCTGCGCTGCGTCCGGTGACGGTCAGAAGCGGCCAGTAGAAGGTGCAGGCGTAGGGGATGACGGCGGTGAAGAAGACGAGATAGGCGCGCTTGTAGATGTCCATCGGGTACTGGGTGATCTCGCGGCCGCCGTCGGTGAAGACGTTGACGACCTCGAGCCCCTGCACCGTGAAAAACGAGAGCGCCGCGCCGAGGATGAAGACGCCGGCAAACGCCGCCGCGCCGCCGAGCACCATGAGGACGAGGACGGCGAGATGCGCAGGGGTGCGCACGGCGGGAAGCCGGGAGACCGCGGCGCCGAGGACGCAGACGCCCTCGAGGAAGCGCCCGGCGCGCGAGAGCTCGAAGCGGGAGCAGAACACCTGTAAAAGGATGCTGCGGGGGCGCAGGAGCACCGTATCGAAGCCGCCGGAGCGCACGAGCGAGGAAAACGAGTCGAAGCCGCGCGCGAGGCATTCCGCGAGGGGGTACGCCGTCTGCACGATGCCCGCGGCGAGGGCGGTCTCCCAGAACGACCAGCCCCGCAGGCTCCCGAAGAAGGAAAACATTAAAAATACGCCGACGATATGGAGAAACGACGCGGTAAACTGCGAAAGCGCCGCCATCCAGAAGGAGGCGGGGTACTCGAGGCTCGAGCGGATGTGAATGCGGATAAAGCGTGTCCAAAGCCGCAGGCCGTTCATGTGACTCACCCTCCCTGTATCACGGCGCGCCGCAGGAAGTGCCGCAGCAGTCCCGCGCCGAGCGCGATGAGCGCGAGCGTCCACGCCGCCGAGATGCCGAGCGACACAAGCCCCTCCGACAGCGGGATCGCGCCGGTGTAGAGGCGGTAGGGGAAGTCCGCGAGGTAGCGGAACGGCAGCGCATAGGCGATCTTCTGCAGCGGCAGCGGCATGAACGGGATCGCGATGAGCTCGCCGGAGAAGAACTCCGAGAGCGTGCCCACGGCGCAGGAGGGACCCGCGAACTGGAGCGTTTTGACCGTGAGGACGTAGATCAGCACGACCAGCGCGGTGCCGAGCAGCGCCGAGAGCAGCAGCGCCGCGGCAAAGAGCGCGAAATGCGCCGCACTTTCCGGCAGCGTCATGCGGTAGGGCGCGGGCAGGAACGCCGCGACGGCGAGCACCGGCACGCAGCGCAGCGCGGTGCCCGAGAGCCGCTGCCCGAGAAAGCGCGCGAACCACATCCCGTACAGATCGACCGGCCGGCACAGCTCGTAG
>JAEDGJ010000211.1 GCA_016297585.1 Clostridiaceae bacterium | reverse complement strand
GCGGCTTTAGGAAAGACGCGGGCGGCTTTGAAAAGACGCGAGCGGCGCAAAAAAGCCGCGGACACCCGGGGAATCCCCGGGCATCCGCGGCGAAAGAACTGCGTTTTATGCGCTTCCTCAGCCAACCAGACGCATGATCCAGTCGAGAACGTTGAAGCGGGAGAAGACGGTGACGGTAACGAGGGAGATGGTGCTCATGATCTTGATGAGGATGTCGAGGGACGGGCCGACGGTGTCCTTCAGCGGGTCGCCGACGGTATCGCCGACAACCGCGGCGTCATGGGCGGGAGAACCCTTGCCATGGCCTTCGACGGCGCCGGTTTCGATGTACTTCTTCGCGTTATCCCACGCGCCGCCGGCGTTGCCGGTGAAGATCGCGAGCATGATCGCGGAGATCGTCGCGCCGATCAGGATGCCGCCGACGAACTCGGCGCCAAAGAGGAAGCCGCAGACGACCGGGAACAGAATCGCGATGATGGCGGGCAGACGCATCTCGATCAGAGCGCCCTGAGAGGAGATGGCGATGCAGGTCTTGTAGTCCGGCAGAACCTTGCCCTCGAGCAGGCCCTTGATCTCACGGAACTGACGGCGAACCTCGACGACCATGCGGCGGGCAGCCTTCGCAACGGCTTCGATGAGCATACCGGAGAACAGGAACGGCAGCGCAGCGCCGACGAGCGCGCCGGCGAGCGTCAGCGGGTCGATCAGGTTCAGGAGAATGCTCTCCTCGGCGGGGGTGTAGGAGTAGAGGTAGGAGACCATCATGGAGAGGGTCGCGAGCGCGGCGGAACCGATGGCAAAGCCCTTGCCGATGGCGGCGGTGGTGTTGCCGACGGAGTCGAGCTTGTCCGTGATCTCGCGGACACCGGGCTCCAGCGCGGACATTTCGGCGATACCGCCGGCGTTATCGGAGATCGGGCCGTAGGTATCGACGGAAACGGTGGCGGCGACGAAGGACAGCATACCGATGGAGGCGCAGGCGACGCCGTACATGCCGCAGATGGCGTAGGAGCCGAAGATCGCGATACCGAGGACGATGACGGGCGCCATGCAGGACTTCATGCCGAGCGCCAGACCCTCGGTGATGGTGAGCGCGGTGCCCTCGACGGAGGACTTCGCGATCACGCGGGTGGGATTGTAGTCATAGCTCGTGTAGTACTCGGCGATGATGCCGATGACGATGCCGGCCGCGACGCCGACAAACGCGGCGATCCACGGAGAGAGCGTACCGGCATTGAAGCCGGCGGCCTTCAGGGAGGCGGCGTCGGTCTTGCCGAAGAGGGCGAGCGTCAGGATCAGGCCGAACACAAGGGTCAGGCCCGCGGAGATCCAAGTCGCGAGATTGAGCTCCATATGCGGATTCTCGGAGAGCTTACGTTTGAGGAGCAGGGAGGCGATGCCGAGCACGCAGGCGATCAGGCCGCAGCCGGCAAAGACGATCGGATACAGAACCATGTTGGGAAGGAGACCGGCCGCGATTTCGGTGCCGTGGGAGCGGAACAGCTCCATGGCGAGGATCGCGCCGGACATGATCGCGCCGACATAGCTTTCGAGCAGGTCCGCGCCGAGACCGGCGACGTCGCCGACGTTGTCACCGACGTTGTCGGCGATGGTGGCGGGGTTGCGGGGGTCATCCTCGGGGATGTGGGCCTCGGTCTTGCCGACGAGGTCGGCGCCCATATCGGCAGCCTTCGTATAGATACCGCCGCCGACACGGTTGAACATAGCGATAATGGAGCAGCCGAGCGCGTAGCCGGAGAGCGTCATCGTGAACGGAACCTCGAGCCCGATCCAGTTGACCGCATACACGCCGTTGGCGATGTCGTTGAGCTGTCCGAGCGCATAGCCGAAGACGATGTAGACGATGAAGATGCCGAGGAGGGCAAAGCCGCCGACGCACAGACCCATGACGGAGCCGCCGCGGAAGGCAACCTTCAGCGTCTCTCCGAGGCTCTTCGTCTCACGGGCGCGGTTGGAAACGCGCACGTTGGCGTAGGTGGCGATCTTCATGCCGACAAAGCCGGCGGAAGCGGACATGACCGCGCCGAGGACAAACGCGACGGCGGTCTGCCAGGAGATCAGCACAACCAGGACAACAGCGATGATAGCCGCAATAATGGCAACAATGCGGTATTCATAGCGGATAAAGGTATCGGCGCCGAGACGGATCGCGGCGGCGATTTCCTTCATGCGGGGATTGCCTTCGTCCATCTTCTTCACGCCGAAGAAGTTGAACGCTGCATAGGCAAGCGCGAGGAGAGCGGCCATGATGACAAGGCCAATTAACAGTGGCATGACGCGTGGGCCTCCTTGTAATGATATAAATGATTCTTGGCGGAAAATTAGCATAAAACGCAGGAAATACCCTCTTTTTCGGTTAAACAAGGCACAATTGCTTTCGTTTTCACCGCAAAAGCAGAGCTTTCCGGCTTACTTCCATACCCCATTCTCCGCTATTGTAAAGTATAGAGCAAGCCCTTTCATTTATCAATATCCGCTTTTGACAAAGTATGACTTTTTTTGCGGATGCTTTTGTCGGTTTTCCCCCAGAGCCCCGAAAAGACGCCGCCGGAGACGTACAGGCTGTCCGGCGGCGTTCCCTTACGCGTCGCGTCCTGCCGTCCCCCGTTCCTCCAGCACGCGCCGGACGAAGGTATGATTCGATACGTTCAGCTCCCGCGCCGCGGAAACGGCCGTCACCTCTCCCCGCAGATACGCGTCGCGCAGCTCCGGATACCGCTCTCCCAGCGCGAGCCGCGGCCTGCCGAAGCGCACGCCGCGCAGCTTGGCCGCGGCAATCCCCTCGGCCTGACGCCGCCGGATGCTCTCGCGCTCCGTCTGCGCGACATAG
>JAEDGJ010000051.1 GCA_016297585.1 Clostridiaceae bacterium | reverse complement strand
CGCGGGTTTCCCGGCGCAGGCGGAGCGTCACGGATGCCGCGCGCAGGCGCCGGTCGGGGGTGTCGAAGTATTCGGCGTCCATCCCGATGCGCTCCGGCGTCCCGAGGGAAAAAATCGCGTCCGTGAGCGCGCGGAAGGTATCGATATCCGGAACGCGGTATTTATATTCCATTTCCATAGGCTGTATTTTCGTCTCCGCAATCAGATTATCCATTCTATTATACAAAAGAAACCCCGTCTTGTAAAGCCCCCCAGAGCGGGAATTTTGCCGCCTCCCCGCCAAAAAATCGCACAAAAGCGCGCGGATGCCGCGTTTCCCTGAAAAAAGCGAAAAATATACTCGAATTTCCGTGGTGTATTAGAATCAGGCGCACCTTGCCGGTATAATAGTGTTAAACCTTCCTCTATTCGGTTGTTATTTTTCACACAACCCATTCTTGCAAGCGAGGTGCTTTTATGAGCGCATCCTTTCGCGGCGGGATCCATCCCGAGCCGCATAAGGAATCCACAAGCCGCAAGCGCGTCGAGGTGCTCCCCCCGCCGCGCGAGCTGATCTTCCCGATGTCCATGCATATCGGCGTGCCCTGCGAGCCGGCGGTACAGAAGGGCGACCGCGTGCTGCGCGGCCAGAAGCTCGGCGACTCCGCCGCGTTCATCTCCGCGCCGGTGCACGCAAGCGTCTCCGGCGTCGTCACGGCGGTGGAGAAGCGGCTCCACTCGTCCGGCGCGAAGCTGTTGTCGGTCGTCGTCGAAAACGACGGGCTCGACACGCCCGCGCCCGTCTCGGGCGTGCCCGACTGGGAAAACGCCGGACCGGACGCGCTGATCGCCGCCATCCGCGAGTGCGGCATCGTCGGCCACGGCGGCGCGGCGTTCCCGACCCACGCGAAGCTCCGCTCGGCCGTCGGCCCGGTCGATACGCTGATCATCAACGCCGCGGAGTGCGAGCCGTACATCACCGCCGACCACCGCGCGCTGCTGGAGCGCTCCGCCGAGATCGTCGGCGGGATGCGCGTCCTCCGGCGCATCTTCGGGCAGGTGCGCGTCTGCCTCGCCATCGAGAAGAACAAGCCCGACGCGATCGCCCTGATGCGCCGCGCGATGAAAAACGACCCGGGCTTCGAGGTCGTGGAGCTCGAGACGAAGTACCCGCAGGGCGGCGAAAAGCAGATCATCCGCGCGATCACGGGCAGAGAGGTGCCGCCCGGCAAGCTGCCGTCGGAGGCGGGCTGCTGCGTGATGAACGTGGACACCTCCGCCGCGGTCTGGCGCGCGGTGGCGGAGGGCGTGCCGGATACCGAGCGGATCGTGACGATCTCCGGCTCGGCGATCGCGGTGCCGAAGAACCTGCTCGTGCGCGTCGGCACGCCGGTATCGGCGCTCGTCGCGGCGGCGGGGGGATTCGCCGTGCCGCCGCAGAAGTTCATCATGGGCGGCCCGATGATGGGCAGCGCGCAGTTCTCGCTCGACGTGCCGGTCTTGAAGGCCACGAACGCGGTGCTCTTTTTCTCGGAAAACGAGGATCGCCGCGTGCGCACGCCGGTCTGCATCCGCTGCGGCCGCTGCATCTCGGTCTGCCCGATGCGGCTGCTGCCTACTTATATGTATATGAACGCGATGCGCGGCCGCTGGGGCGAATGCGAGGCCTTAAACGTCATGGACTGCATGGAGTGCGGCGCGTGCACCTACGAATGCCCCGGCAGCCTGCATCTGACGCAGACCTTCCGCGTCGCCAAGGCGCGCGTCATCGAACGGAGGAAAAAATAATGGACAGCCCGAGATTCATCGTCACCTCCTCCCCGCATGTCAGAAGCGCGGATTCGACGCGCACGATCATGCTCGACGTGCTCATCGCGCTCGTGCCGTCCCTCGCCGTCGCCGTCTTCACCTTCGGCGGCCGCGCGCTGGTGCTCACGGCGCTCTCCGTTGCGTCCTGCGTCTTTTTCGAGTGGCTCTGGTGCCGGCTGATGAAAAAGCCGCAGTCCGCAGGCGACCTTTCCGCGGCCGTCACGGGCGTGCTCCTCGCGTTCAACCTGCCGGTGTCCGTGCCGCTGTGGATCCCCGTCGTCGGCGCGGCGTTCGCGATCCTCATCGTCAAGCAGCTCTACGGCGGGCTCGGCAAAAACATCTTCAACCCCGCTCTCGCCGCGCGCGTCTTCCTGATGCTGTCGTGGCCTAAGTACATGACCCGCTTCACGGCGCCGCACACCGCGCTGCCATGGCTTTCCGCCGTGGACGCGGTGTCCTGCGCGACGCCGCTGACCGCGCTGCGGGAGGGCGGCTTTTCGTCTCCCGGCTTTGCCGGCATGCTCCTCGGACAGGTGGGCGGCTGCCTCGGCGAGACGTCGGCGCTGGCGCTCGCGGCGGGCGGCGTCTATCTGCTTGCGCGGCGGGTCATCTCCTGGCGCATCCCCGCGTCCTATCTCGCCGTAACCGCGCTCGCGGCGCTGCTTTTCCCGCAGGGCGGGCTCGGCGCGCTCGAATACACCGCCGTCGCGCTCACGTCCGGCGGCCTGCTGCTCGGCGCGCTGTTCATGGCGACGGATTACGCAAGCTCGCCCGTCACGCCCGAGGGACAGCTCATCTTCGGCGCGGGCTGCGGGCTTCTCACGGTCTTCATCCGCTATTTCGGCGCGTACGCGGAGGGCGTCAGCTTCTCCATCCTGATGATGAACGCGCTCGTATGGCTCATCGACTCGAACTTCAAGCCCAAGCGCTACGGCACGCCCTCCCGCTGGGTGCGCGTCCGCGACACGTTCCGCGCGGCGTTCGCCAAATGGGACGCGGAGCCGGATGACGAAACGAAAGGGGGCGGCGCGGCATGAAACGCGAATTTTTGCGGCTGACGCTGGCGCTGACGGCCGTCACGGCGGCAACGGCGCTGCTTCTGGGCGCGGCGAACGCGGTCACGGCGGACCGGATCGCGCAGCGGCAGGAGGAAGCGCGTCAGGCGGCGATGCAGGCGGTGCTGCCGGACGCCCGGGACTTCGAGCCGCTCTCCGGCGCGCCCGATGCCGTGCGTGCGGTCTATGCCGCGCGGTCGGGGGGCACGCTCTGCGGCTATGTCGTCGAGACGGCGGCGCCGGGCTTCGGCGGCGAGATCGCCGTGACCGTCGGCGTGCTGCCGGACGGCACGGTCGCGGGCGTGGAGATCACGTCCCACGCGGAGACGGCCGGACTCGGCGCGCGCTGCACGGAAAACGGGTTTCTTTCGCAGTTTGCGGGGCTTTCCGCGGGGTTCGGCGTGTCGAAAACGGGCGCGTCGGGCAATGCGATCGACGCGATCTCCGGCGCGACGGTGACGTCGAAGGCGGTCGCGGGCGCGGTGAACGCGGCGATCGGCGCGGCGGCACAGATGGGAGGGCTTTCATGAAAAAGAGCGCGTTTCGCGAATTTCTCTCGGGGCTGATCGACAACAACCCGACGCTCGTGCAGCTTCTCGGGATGTGCTCGACGATGGCGGTGTCCACATCGGCCGCCAACGCCCTCGGCATGGGGCTCGCGGCGACGGCGGTGCTCATCTGCTCGAACGTCGTCATCTCGCTGCTGCGCCGGCTGATCCCGCCGCGCGTGCGCATCGCGGCGTACGTCGTCATCATCGCGGGCTTTGTCACGATCGTCGACCTGCTGCTGCAGGCGTTTTTCCCCGCGCTGTCGGACAAGCTCGGCATCTACATCCCCCTGATCGTCGTCAACTGCATCATCCTCGCGCGCGCGGAGTCGTTCGCGTCGAAAAACGCGCCGGGGCCGTCGGCGCTGGACGGGCTTTCGATGGGACTGGGGTTTGCGCTGGCGCTCTGCGTGCTCGGCGGCATCCGCGAGCTTCTCGGCTCCGGCACGCTCTTCGGGGCACGGGTGCTCGGCGCGGTCTATCCGGGCGCGGCGTTCTTCCTGCTGCCGCCGGGAGGCTTTCTCGTGCTGGGATTCGTCATCGCGGCGGTCTCGGCGCTGAAAAACCGGCATAAAACCGCGAAAAAATCCGAAAAGACGGGAGGAGACGCCTCATGACGCTGTCGTCGCTTCTTTCGATCTCCCTTTCCGCGATCCTCGTGGAAAACTTCGTCCTCGTAAAGTTTTTGGGCATCTGCCCCTTCCTCGGCGTCTCGAAGCAGACGTCGACGGCGACGGGCATGGGGCTTGCCGTGACGTTCGTCATGGGCGTGGCGTCGGCGTGTACCTGGTGCGTCGACCACTACCTGCTCATGCCGCTGAATCTGACCTATATGCGCACGCTGGCGTTCATCCTCGTGATCGCGGCGCTCGTGCAGGTCGTCGAGATGTTCCTGCAGAAGGCGCTGCCCGCGCTCTACCAGGCGCTCGGCATCTACCTGCCGCTGATCACGACGAACTGCGCGGTGCTGGGCGTCGCGCTCCTGAACGTGGAGCGGGGATACGGCTTCATCGAGAGCGTCGTATACGCCGTGACGGCGGGCATCGGCTTCCTGATCGCGATCGTGATCTTCGCATCGCTGCGGGAAAGGCTCGAATACGCGGACTATCCGGCGGCGTTTGAGGGCTTCCCGATCGCGCTCGTGACGGCGGCTTTATTATCAATAGCATTTATGGGCTTCCAGGGCTTGAAAGTCTGGTAAGGAGGCGTTATAATAATGGAGATACTGAAAGGCATCCTGCTCGCGGCGCTGGTGCTGGGCGCGCTGGGGCTTGTGCTGGGCGCGCTGCTCGCCGCCGCGTCGAAGGCGTTCGCGGTCCGGCGCGACGAGCGGGAGGAAAAGATCGCGGCCCTGCTGCCGGGCGCGAACTGCGGCGGCTGCGGATTCGCCGGATGCGCGGCGTTTGCGAGCGCGGTCGTGCGCGGAGAGGCATCCCCGACGCGCTGCGTCGCCGGCGGGCGCCGCTATGCGCCGCAGATCGCGGAGGTGCTCGGCACCGCGCCCGCGGAACCGCCCGAGCCGCGCGTCGCGGTCATCCAGTGCAGCGGCGGCACGCATATCCTGCGCCGCTTCGACTACGTCGGCATCCAGTCCTGCTTCGCCGCGTCGCGCATCGCGGGCGGCCCGACGGAGTGCGCGTTCGCCTGCCTCGGCTTCGGCGACTGCGCGAAGGCCTGCGCGTTCGGCGGCATCCGCTTCGAAAACCGCGTCGCCGTCGTCCATCACGAAAACTGCGTCGGCTGCGGCAAATGCGAGGCGGCCTGTCCGCGCAAGCTGATCGTCCTCGCCCCCGCACGCAATGACGTGCGCTACGTCGGCTGCTCGTCGCGCGACCGCGGCGGCGTCGTCCGCACGCTCTGCAACGCCGGCTGCATCGGCTGCGGGCTGTGCATGAAAAAATGCCCCTCGGGCGCGATCCGCGTGTCCGACAACCTCGCGCGCATCGACAGCGCGCTGTGCACCGGCTGCGGCGCCTGCATCGACGTCTGCCCGCGCCGCATCATCCATTTCGTCAATCCTCCCGCGGCGTCCGCCGACTGATTTCCCTTCATAAGGCGCTCCCGAAGCGCCGGATCGCCGCGTTTTTGTTCTTTTTTGTCCCTTTTTGTGTTTTTTGAAGATTAGGAGATAAAACGGATGCCCCGTCAGGACAACAGACCCGGGAAAAAAAGCGCCGGCAGGATCGCCGGGTATATCATCGGCGGCCTGCTGATCGTCCTGCTCGCCGCCGGCTGGATCGCCATTCAGGACGCCATCGTCTTCACGGCGGACGGCATGCGCTTCGTGCCGGAGCTGTTTTTCGGCGAATCGCAGGAGGACGGCGGCGCACAGGCGGTCACGCTGCCGCCCGCGACGACGGCCGTGACCCTGTCGGCGGAGCTTTCGGACTTCGCACCCGCCTCCGACGCGGAGCTCTCCGTCGAGGACACGGCGCTGCCCCCGCCGGACGGCACGGAAAATGCCTGCGGACGGCTGCTTTCCGCGCAGGCGCTCGCGGCGTCGGATTTTGCGTCCACGGCGCGGCTGCTCGCGGCGTCCGGCGAGACCGTCGCGGTCATCGAGCTGCGCGGCCCCGCAGGACAGCTCGGCTACCAGTCCTCCTCGTCGCTTGCGTCCCGTGCGCGCGCGAACGCATCCGCGACGCAGGACTTCTACCTGCGCGCCGCCGTCACGGCGCTGCGGGACCAGGGCATCACGGTCATCGCGCGCATCGGCACGCTCGCCGACGCGCAGCTTGCCGACGCGGACGAGTCGCTGCGGCTTCTCGGCGCGGACGGGAAATCGGTCGAAAACGCCGCCGGGGTGCCGCTGCTCGACCCGTCGCAGTCCGCCGTGCGCAGCTATCTCGGCACGATCGTGACCGAGGCGGCGTCCATCGGCTTCGACGGCATCCTGCTGGACGGCTGCTGGCTGCCCGAGGGCGCTGAGGACGCGTCGGAGGCGCTGGAGGAGCTCGTGCGCAGCCTCCGGGGCATGCTCGGCAGCCGCACGCTCGGTCTGATGCTCGCGCCCGACGCGGGCGGCGTGCAGACGGAGACCCTTCTTGCATATGCGGACGCGCTGTGGACGGCGCAAAACGTCCCCGGCGCGCGCTATGAAATAGATGAGGCGGGACGCCTCACAGACAGTCAGGACAATGAAGACACAGGAGGAACGTTATGAAAGAGAAGATCAGAGTCGGTTACGTCGGTCTCGGCGGCAGAGGACAGGGCCAGATGGGCCTGACGCTCGAGATGGAGGACGTTGAGGTCGTCGCCGTCTGCGACGTCTATGAGGACCGCGTACAGGAAGCGCTGCAGACCATCCATGAGAAGCGCCCGGAGCTGACCGCTCAGGGCTATACCGATTACCGCAAGCTCGTCGCCCGCCCCGACCTGGACGCCGTCGTCGTCACGTCGTCGTGGCAGACGCACGCGCGCATCGCGGAGGCCGCCATGCGTGCCGGCAAGTACGCGGCGATCGAGGTCGGCGGCGCGTCGAGCCTCGAGGAGTGCTGGCGGCTCGTCCGCGCGTATGAGGAGACCGGCATGCCGCTGATGATGCTCGAAAACTGCTGCTACGGCCGCAACGAGATGGCGCTTCTGAACATGGTCAAGCGTAACATCTTCGGCGAGCTCATCCACCTCGACGGCGCGTATGCCCACGACCTGCGCGACGAGATCACGGGCGGCCTCATCCGCCGTCACTACCGCTTCCGCAACTTCCAGCGCCGCAACGGCGACCTGTATCCGACCCATGCGCTCGGCCCGATCGCGAACATGCTCTCGATCAACCGCGGCAACCGCTTCGTGTCGCTGACGAGCATGTCCTCGAAGTCCCGCGGCCTGCACGACTTCGCCGTCCAGAAGTACGGCGCGGATCACGAGTACGCGAAGATCCACTGGAACGAGGGCGACATCTGCACGACGCTCATCAAGTGCGCCAACGGCGAGACGATCCGCCTCGAGCACGACGACTGCCTCGCGCGCATCTACTCGCGTGAGCTGACCGTGCGCGGCACGCGCGGCATGTACGGCGAGGACGGCGACCGCCTGATGATCGAGGGCCTCAACAAGAAGCCCGAGGGCGCGTGGGAGCCGGAGTGGATGAAGTTCACCGAGGAGCTGCCGAAATACGAGCATCCGCTGTGGAAGTGGTTCCAGTCGGCGGGCGTCAAGGGCGGCCACGGCGGCATGGACTTCCTCGTGCAGCGCGCGTTCTTCGAGTCGGTCAAGGCCGGGACCGGCACGCCGATCGACGCCTATGACACCGCGTCCTGGATGAGCATCACGACGCTGTCCGAGCAGAGCGTCGCGATGGGCAGCCTGCCCGTGCCGGTGCCGGACTTCACGAACGGCCTGTGGCTCGACCGCGCCGCCGACCCGAAGTCCCGCTACAGCCTCGACGCCGTGCACTACGACCTGTTCTGAGCCGAAAAAAAAGGGGAGCCATGAAAAAGGTTCTGCTTCTCGGAGATTCCATCCGCGAAAACTACCAGGACGCCGTCACGGCGGCGCTGGCCGGACGCGCGGAGGTCGTGCATCCGGCGCCCAACGGCGCGTTCGCCTCGTACACGCTGTGCCTGCTGCGCGTGTGGCTCGCGGAGCTCGGCACGCCGGACATCGTCCACTGGAACAACGGCATCTGGGACACCTTCCTGCGCTACACCGAGGACGGGCCGTTCACACCCGTGGACGAGTACGTCCGCACGCTCTCGCGCATCCTGCGTGAGCTGCGCCGTGTCGGCGCGCAGGTCATCTTTGCGACGACCACCCCCTGCCGCGATCCGCATCCGGATCTGGACAACCGCCGCATCGCGTGGTACAACCACGAGGCGCTCGCCCTGATGCGCCGCGAGGGCGTCGACATCGACGACCTCTGGAGCACCGTCGCGGCGGACATCCCGAACCTCCTCTGCGGCGACGGCCTCCACCTAAGCGACGCCGGAAAGCGCGTCTGCGCCGCGCAGGTCGTCCGCTCCATCGAAAAATATCTCTGAAAAAACCGTGCCGGCGCCGCGAGTGGACCCAAAGCTCCCGGCGCCGTGCACATATACTTTGTTCCGAGCCGAAAAAACATAGAAAGGAAAGCGGACGTATGAAAAAGCTGCTGCTTCTCGGAGATTCCATCCGCGAAAACTATCAGGACGCCGTCACGGCGGCGCTCGCCGGACGCGCGGAGGTCGTGCATCCGACGCCGAACTGCGCGTTTGCCTCGTACACGCTGTGCTGCCTCTCCTCGTGGCTCGGGGAGCTCGGCACGCCGGACGTCGTCCACTGGAACAACGGCATCTGGGACACCTGCGTGCGCTTCGTCGAGGACGGACCGTTCACGCCCGTGGACGAGTACGTCCGCACGCTCTCGCGCATCCTGCGCGAGCTGCGGAAGACCGGCGCGCAGGTCGTCTTCGCGACGAGCACCCCCTGCCGCGACCCGCATCGGGATCTGGACAGCCGCCGCATCGCGTGGTACAACCACGAGGCGCTCGCCCTGATGCGCCGTGAGGGCGTCGACATCGACGACCTCTGGAGCACCGTCGCGGCGGACATCCCGAATCTCATCTGCGCCGACAACGTGCATCTAAGCGACTCGGGAAAGCGCGCCTGCGCCGCGCAGGTCGTCCGCTCCGTCGAAAAATATCTCTGAAAATTATGCCCCCGCCCAAACCCGGGGGCGCGTTTTTTTCCAAAATCCATCGATAAGGAGTCCCGCCTATGAACCGGATCGACGCCCTTCGTGCCGAAGCCCTGAACCGCACGGTCAGCTACGACGCGTTTTTCTACGGCTTCTTCCGTTCCTATGCCCTCCGTGAAGCCCTGCCCCGCGAGACGCGGTACGCGCAGGCGTTTTACGACGCGCTCCGCTCCCTTGCGCCGTGCATTTCCGACGGCGAGCTGATCGTCGGAAAATGCGCGCCTCTCCCGCCGGAGGAGCAGGCGGACTGGGAGGCCTCGTACCGCGAGACGGCGCAGAACGCGCAGAACGAGGCCGGCTGGGGACAGGATTCGCATATGGCGGTCGACTATGACCTCCTGCTGCGCTGCGGGGTACGCGGGCTCATCGCGCGCATCGACGGCCTTCTTGACGGCTGTGAGGACGCCTGTCGTCCGTTTTACACCGCCTGCCGGACCTGCCTCGAGGCGGTCCTCGTACACGCGGAGGCGTATGCGCGCGCGGCGGCGGAGCTGGCGGCGCGGACGGAGGAGCCCGACCGGAAAAAGGAGCTGGAGCGGATCGCTGCCGTCTGCGGACGGGTCCCGGCATACCCGGCGGAGAGCTTTTACGAGGCGGTGCAGTCGGTGCATTTTCTCACCTACTGCCTCTCGATGAACCCGTTCCGCGTCTACGGCTTCCAGCAGTTCCAGCTCGGGCGTCCCGACCGGTATCTGCTGCCCTATTACCGGCAGGATCTGCAGCGCGGCCGCATCACGCCGGAGGAGGCGCAGCTCCTGCTCGACTGCCTCGGCATCCAGATCAACAACCGCGTCTGCAACGGGCTTTCCAGCGGCTATATGGTCGGCGGGCGCGACGCGTCGGGGGAGATCGTGCAGAACGAGCTGACCCTCATGTGTATGCAGGTGATCGACGACATCCGGCTGGTGTACCCGGCGGTCGGCCTGTGCTGCACCGAGGGGATGGACGAGCGGCTCCTCGACTGTGCCTGCCGGATCCTGTCCCACGGCCGCTCCCATCCGGCGCTCTTCAACGACGACCTCATCACCCGGTCGCTTATCGCCTACGGCGTGCCGGCGGACGAGGCCTGCAGCTATATCCACAGCACCTGCGTGGAGATCACGCCGGTCGGCTCGTCGAACGCCTGGGTCGCAAGCCCGTATACCAACATGCCGCAGCTCCTGCTCGACGTGATGGACCGGGAGTACTCCAGCCTCGACGCGCTGCTCGGCGCGCTGTTTGATCGGCTCGACGACAGCATCCGGCGGAATTTCGAGGAGCAGAACGCCCTGCGCCGGCACCGCTGCGCGCATTCGATGAACCCGCTGCTCTCCTGCTTCGTGCACGACTGTCTGGAGCGGGGAACGGACATCGAGCAGGGCGGCGCAAGGTACAACTGGATCATGCCGAGCTTCGTCGGCATGGCCAATCTGGTCGATTCCCTGTACGTCCTCAAGACGCTCGTCTTCGACGGGCACGAGCTCTCCGTCCGGGAATTCAAGGCGATCCTCGACGAAAACTTCGAGGGGCACGAGGCGCTGCGCCGCCGCATCGCGGAGAAGCTCCCGAAATACGGCAACGACCTCGACGAGGTGGACGCATATATGTCCCGGCTGACGGAGCATATCGCGGCGGAGTGCGCAAAATACACCTGTATGTTCCAAAACGGCCGCCTCATCCCCAGCGTCTTCTGCTGGATCATGCACGATTACTTCGGCCAGAGGACGGGCGCGACGCCGGACGGCCGGGTCGCCGGCTTCCCGCTCGGCGACGGCTCCGGCCCCTGTCAGGGCCGGGAGACGCACGGCCCGACCGCCTCCATCCTGTCCTCGACCAAATGGGATCATCAGCCGTTCCTCGGCGGCGTCGCCGTGAATATCAAATTCCCCAAGAGCTCCGCCGGCGAAAGCGCGCTCCCGATCATGAAAAGCCTGATCCGGGTGTATCTTGCGCGCGGCGGCTTTGAGCTGCAGATCAACGTCGTCGACCGGGAAACGCTCGAAGCCGCGGTACGGGAGCCGGAGCTGTACCGGGATCTGGTCGTCCGCATCGGCGGCTACAGCGACTATTTCGTAAAATTGTCCCCCAGTATGCAGCAGGAGCTTCTCCTGCGGACCGAGCACGGGCTCTAAAGCGCCCTGCGCTTCCGGCTCTCCCGCAATTTCGCAAAAAAACGCAAAAAAACAGTAAAATACCCCTTGCAAATTGCGGGAATCTGTGCTATAGTAAAAAGGCTGACCGGATATGACCCCGGTCACAAGCCAGATATTGGTAAACTACAACCCAAAGGAGTTGCTTCATAATGGCAAAGTGTCAGGTTTGCGGCAAGGGCGTCGAATTCGGTATCAACATGTCCCACTCCCACATCCGCACGAACAGAATGTTCAAGCCGAATGTGCGCCGTGTGAAGGCGCTGGTCAACGGTACGCCGTGCCATGTGTACGTGTGTTCCCGCTGCCTGCGCTCGGGCAAGGTCCAGCGCGCCGTCTAACGCATCAAAAACAGCAATGAAAGCCCCGCCGGGCGCCTTTTCGCAAGGCTTTCCGGCGGGGTTTTGCTGTGCCCGGGCGAAAAAAACGCGTCCCGGAGGGAAAAAACGGCCGCACGCGCGAAAAGGAGCGTCCCGGAGGCGTTTTTGCCGTCCCGGGACGCTCTTTATCGGTCAAAAAAAGGGGGGGGAAAACGCGGCTCAGGCGCGGCCGTAGAATTCGTCGACGGCGCGGAAGAAGGCGTCGATGTTCTCCCACGGGGAAAGCGGCGGGATGTCGCAGCCGGAGGAGATGACGAAGTTCGGGTACTTCGAGCAGTCGCGCAGCAGCGCGGTCGTGTCGGCGGCGATGCTCTCGGGGGTGCC
Source organism: Clostridiaceae bacterium (assembly GCA_016297585.1). Lineage (GTDB taxonomy): Bacteria > Bacillota > Clostridia > Oscillospirales > QAMX01 > JAAZKA01. The sequence continues at coordinate 2,841 of JAEDGJ010000051.1, read as the reverse complement.
GTTGCGGAAGCCGCGGACGGGCGAGACGTTGCCCATGACGACGGTGTCCTGCGGGATATGCGGCAGCATCTCGCGCATGTCGATCGCGTCGCCGAAGTGGTAGGCCGTCGCGCCGGTGCTGAGGATGGAGTCGATCGTGAGGATCGTCGTGTTGCCGCAGTTGTGGTAGACGACGGCGAAGTCGTCGGTGCGCACGGCGTCGACGATGCGGCGGACGTAGTCGGCGGAGAACTCCTGCGCGAGCGAGGGCGACAGCAGTCCCGCGAGCGGCTCGGCCATCACGATGCCGTCCGCGCCGACGGCCTTATAGGCGTTGGCGTAGTCGATGAGGAAGCCCGAGACCTTCTCGAGCACCGTGTGCACCATCTCCGGCTCGTCATAGCAGTTGACCATGATCTCCGAGACGTCCATCAGGCGACCGGCGAGGGAGAACGGGCCGATGACGCCGGCGAAGACGGGGCGGTCGGTGATCCGTTCCTTGGCGCGGCGCAGCGCGTCGATGTAGCGGCCGGTGCGTCCCTCTCCGACGGACGGCACGCGCAGCGCGTCGGCGTCCTCGGGCGTATCGACAACTCTGCCGGTCACGGTCGGCACCTCGTCCTCGGACACGCGCACCGTCGAGCCGAAGCACTCGGCCTCGACCGACAGATCCATCATGCTGACGGACGCCGCGGCGTTCGTTCTCGCGGCGACGAGCGCCATGCCCTCCGCCTGCCGCTCGCCGTCGCCGATCAGGTCGCGCACGGTGATGCCCATCAGCGAGATCGACGGGAACGAGAGGATCGGCATCGCCTTTTTCGTGGGGGACGCGATCATATCGGAAAACCATTTTGTCATATTCACGGGGGAAAAGCCTCCTTTTTTTGCTGTGCCCCTATCATACCGCATTTTTCGCCGTTTGTATGGTAACATCCTCTTTTTTTATGAAAAATCCGTGCAGCGGGCATATTTTTTTCTTTCCCGGGCATACTGAGTCCCGACAAAGGCTCCCCCGCCCCCGGGGGAAACACACCGTTTTTTTTGGCGGAAAGGATGAAAGAGTCCCATGCTCGTTTCGGATCTCATGACGAAAAACGTCGTCACGGCGTCGGCCTCCTGCTCGGCGGCGGAGGCGTCCCGCCTGCTCCACGTCCACAACATCGGCGCGCTGCCCGTCGTCGACACGCAGGGCGCGCTGCGCGGCATCGTCACCGACCGCGATATCGTCACCCGCTGCGTCGCGACCGAGTCCGACCCCGTCACGACCCCGCTGCGCGAGCTGATGACGCGCCGCGTGACGACGGTCTCCCCGGACGACACGCTCGACGAAGCCGCGGCGCAGATGGCCGCGCGTCAGGTGCGCCGCCTGCCCGTCGTGTCGCACGGCAGGCTCGTCGGGATGCTCGCCCTCGCGGACTTCGCCGCCGAAGGGCTGGGAGAAAGCACGCTGAACGCCGTCAGCCGCCCGCGTCTATAAGCCGCCCGCGCCCGTAAGACGCCCGTAGGGTATTCCGCGCCTGATAGACGCTAAAGGACGCCTCCCCGTGCAAAGGGACGCGTCCTTTTCGCTCTTTTTAGAGACCTTACTCCGTGATATTGAAGCCCGCCGTCTCGTACAGCACGCCGCCCGCGAGGTAGATCGCCTTCACGCCGCGCTCGAGCGAGGTGCGCTCGGGCAGGTCCTCGTAGCGTTCGACAGGCTGCAGGAAGAGATGCGAGAAGACGCCCTGACCGTTGCAGGGGCAGGGATAGAGCAGATGGTCGCGCTGGAACTGCACGAGGTTCGACGTCGGGGATAAAAAGCCCTGCATCTGGGGTGCAAGCAGCCAGCTCCGGCAGTGGAGCGCGCGGATGCCGAGGTCGGGGTAGCACGCCGCGTAAATCTCCCGCGCGCGGCGGTAGGACGCGAGCTGGTACTCGTGCGAAAAGTCCTCGGCCTCGGGGATATGCGTGACGAGATAGCCGTCGCCGGGACGCAGCACGGCCTGCCAGCCGGGCTTTTCGAGCCGCACGCGCGTCTTCTGCACGACGGCGGGCTTGCCCGGAACGGTCGGCGCGGGGCAGTAACCCTCGAAATAGCCGTCCGTCTCGATGAAGTCCGCGTCGAACGCGCCCTCCTCATCCTGGGCGCCGGGGGAGCCTAAAAGCAGCCCCGAGCGGTGGATGCGCGTGCCGTGCATCAGGATGCGGTACTCGCCCGCGGTATTGCGCAGCACGACGGCGGGGTAGTCGAACTTCCCCGGCGCGAAGTTGAAGCGGCCGATCGTCAGCGTATTCGACGGCGGCAGGAAGTTCGTGCACCAGTTCATGCGCCCGGTGTCAAAGCCCTCGCGTCCGTGCCGGCGCGCGAAGATGCCGACGGAGATGTCAAAGCCCTGCACCGTCGCGCGGATGACGTCCTCGGGCACGTTTCTCTTCCGCAGCGCGCGCGCCTCGTCCCACGCCGACGCGCAGAGGGCGAAAAAGCCCGTCATCTCGTAGGGCAGCGGGTCCTCCCCCTCGGGCGGCTCCGGCAGGCGCAGCGCGGAAAACTCCGCGAAGAACGCCCGCACCCGCCGCATCGCGTGCGCGAGCAGCACGGTATAGCGCGCGAGCGCGTCGTTTTCCCGGATCGCCGCCGCGGCGCGGTACACGGCGTCCCGGTGGTGCGGAAACGCGCGGAGCTCGGCGTCGAGCGCGTCGAGAAAGCCGGTCTGTACAGTTACGCAGCCCTCGGCCGCGTACTCGAGCGCGGCTTCGGGATAGATTTCGTCCCAATACGCAGGATGCGCGTCGATTTTGAGCGCATCGAGCAGCTTTTCCAGTGTCATGAGCAGCCTTTCCTCCCGTCAGATGGTCAGCACGCCGCCGCCCTCGAGGACG
>JAEDGJ010000050.1 GCA_016297585.1 Clostridiaceae bacterium | reverse complement strand
ATTTTCTTCAGCGCATCCTGCAGGACCGCCGAGAAGTTTATGTCCTCTCTTTCGGCCATCGTGTTCAGCCACGCCGGAATTGACAACGTCTTTTTGACTGCTCTGTTATCGTAAAATTTCCTGTACTCCAATGTATCACAGGAGATTAGGGTTGCGAATTCGCCATCTTCCATCCGAACTTCTCGAATATCCGAAGCCGGCGGAATGGCCTGTTCTTGTTCCTCCATATTGTACAGCGTCAGACAAAGCACGTCCTCTGCCATATCATAAGCGTCCTGCAAATCATCCCCCTGCGTATAGCAGCTCTCAAAATCCGGAAAGCGGACGGTACAGACTTCTCCTTCATCCTTAAAGATTGCAGGATATATATATTTTGCCACGATAAAACCTCCTTGCTACGTTAATTATATGATGGGAGCCGGGGGCTTTATTCAAGCCCCGCGTCTCTCCTGATGCTCTTCAGTGTTCCCGTTGCGATCTCTTTTGCATGTCGTGGTACCGGGAATGTCTTGCCCGTGATTGGGCTATAGTAGATGTCATGCCTTTTTCCGTGCTGCAAAAGCTGTATGTTGTTTTGACTGAATAGCTTTAGCAGTTCGCTTAGCTTCATTTGTTCACCTCCCTCGTGCTGATTACATTATATCACGTATTTATACGTATGTCAATAGGTTTCATATAAAAATACGTATTTTTACGTCATTTTTTGTTTCCGCTCATAGATAACAAGAAGGCAGCCGATTATTCGGCTGCCTTCTTGTGTCCGTTTGTCAGCGGACAAAGCAATACGATACTAACCTCAGTGATTTGGATTTCTCCCTCTCCGTATGGTGTTCGTACAGCTCTCCTGTGGTGGAGGCGGGGAGAGTTGAACTCCCGTCCGAAAACAATTCCATAGGCACTTCTCCGGGCGCAGACGATCAATTGAAATTCCCTTCACGACAGCGCCGGTCGTCAGGCTCTGTGATCGGGTAGCTTCATGATGCATGACGCGCTCAAAGCTTTGCGCGTTCACGTTCGCGGCTTAGGTCACGCCCTGAGGGCTGACGGAGTAAATAGGTCCGTCAGACTGCCTGCAAAACCGGGCTCGTCGCCCTTCCCGGCCGGACGGCTGCGTTAGTTACGCAGCGAGAGGTTCTGAATAGTTGTTGTTTGATTTATAAGTGTACGTTTTGAAAGAGGTCGTACGCCTCTGCCCGCTATGCATATCTCGTCGTCCCCGTCGAAACCGGTACGCCCCCAGATACCGTTTTAGTATACCACAATCCCGGATATTTTGTCAAGGTATTTTCTGTAAAAGGGAAAACTTGTGATTGTTGTATTATAAACAGTCAAAAAACGAACTTTTTGTTTGTCATCTTGTCAACGCTTTTTAATATCTGCGGGGAGAAAAAAACGGCCGGATGCGCTATACTAGACTCAGAAATGATAGCATTGAGAGGGGTGTATATCATGACAAAGAAAACGCAGCTGGAAAAGAGAGGACGCCGGGCGGCCTATGTGACGGATGTGGTTGCCTTTGAACTGCTGCTGTGCGTGTTCCGTGAGCAGGCGATGCTGTACAGGATCTTGGTATCCACGGTGATGGCACGGCTGATTGCGGAGTGCGTCTACAACGCGGCAAAGGGACAAAAACGCGTCGAGCACGCAAAACAGCGCTTTGTGATGTGGCTGTTCTACATGAGCGCTTCCTGCGGAAACGCCTGCCTGTGGGGATTTGTGAATATGGGACTGGTGTTCTGGCTCAAGCCGACCGGCGATCTGATCATCGGGCTGGCAGGCGACGCCGTCTTTTTCCGCTGGACGCACGGCGAAAAGGCATTCTGGGGCCGCTACCCCTATTTTGGCCGTATGCTCTCCCCTGTTTTCTTCGGACGCTACCGCGTTGACGCGCCGGAGACGGAGGAAGCGGTCGTCTATGTCTGCCGTCACGGCAATATGCACGGCCCCGTCATCACGCTGATGAACTACCCGGAGGAACTGCATCCGATGGTGCTCGGCTGCTATCTGAACTATCACGACTGCGTCGAGCAGCTCACGGAACGGACCTATACCAAGCGCTTCGGCATGAAGCGGTGGCTCGCGAAACCGCTGGCGGTGATCTCCTCCTGGATTATCGTGCCGTTCATGCGCTCCGTGCAGGCCGTTCCCACGTACCACGATAACCGTGCGATCTCCACGCTGCGTCAGGCGTGCCGCTATCTTCTGAAGGGCGAGTCCGTGATCGTCTTCCCCGACATCGACTATACCGCGTCCGAGGGAGACAGCGGAATCTACCGCGGCTTCGTGACGCTGGGCGCCATGTACCGGAAAAAGACCGGAAAAGAGCTGAAATTCATCCCGCTGCTCATCGATGATGAGGAAAAGCAGATCATTGTGCGCAGCGGTATCACCTGCGGCGACGGCGGAAGCGCCCGGGACCGCGTGGCGGATTACCTGCAGCATGAGATTCACCTTTCCGTATCTGAGGCCTGATGTAAAAAAAACCCTCCCGGAAAAACCGGGAGGGTTTCATAAAACGGATTTTACCGGAGCCTGCACGTTACAGGATCGCGAGCAGGATGAAGTTCAGAATGAACAGACCGGTGCAGACCCACAGGATGGGATGGATTTCCTTGATGCGGCCCTTGATGACCTTGACGAGGGCATAGAAGATGAAGCCCGCGGCGATGCCGTAGGAGATGCTGTAGCACAGCGCCATGAAGATGCCGGCGAAGAAGGCGGGAACGGCTTCCTCGAAATCGCCCCAGTCGATGTCCCGGAAGGAGGACATCATCATGATGCCGACGACGACGAGCGCGGGCGCGGTGGCGGCGAAGGGAACGGCGCTGACAAAGGTGGCGCAGAACGCGGACAGCGCAAAGCAAATGGCGACGACGACGGAGGTCAGACCGGTGCGGCCGCCCACGCCGATGCCCGCGGCGCTTTCCACGAACGTGGTCGTGTTCGAGGTGCCGAACAGGGAGCCGATGGAGGTGGCGGTGGCGTCGGCAAAGAGCGCGCGGTCGAGCTTGGACTTGAAGCCGGAGCCGCTTTCCATCATCTGCTCGTCCTCGGCGCTGAAGATGCCGCTGCGGCGTCCGGTGCCGATGAAGGTGCCGATGGTGTCAAAGGTATCGGTGATGCTGAAGGAGAAGATGGTGATCAGCACAAGGGGCAGCTTTGCGGCGTCAGAAAACAGGCTGCCGATGCCGCCCGCCTTGAAAATGGCGAGGAAGGTCGTCGGAAGCGCGCGGCAGGCCTCCGCAAAACTCGTGGTTTCCTGCGGAGAGGTGACGCCGAAGGGAATGCCGATCAGCGTGGTGAGGATGATGGAGATCAGGATCGCGCCCTTGACCTTGAGCACGAGCAGAACGACGGTGATCAGCAGGCCGATCAGGAAGACCCAGAACTGGGGCTGATTCAGCGTGGCCAGAGCCGGAACACCGGCGCCGAAGTCGATGATGCCGACGTTTAATAGGCCGATATAGGCGACAAAGATGCCGATGCCGCCGCCGATGGCGTTCTGGAGGCTCAGCGGGATGGACTTGATGATGTATTTGCGGACCTTCGTTACGGTGATGAGGATGTTCACGACGCCGCAGATGAAGACCATCGAGAGCGCCTGCTGCCAGGTAAAGCCGAGCGTGAAGCAGACGGTATAGACGAAGAACGCGTTCAGACCCATGCCGGGCGCCTGCGCATACGGAACGTTTGCGACAAGCCCCATGATGAGCGTGCCGATGATCGAGGCGATGATGGTGGCGAGGAATACCGCGCCCCATTCCATGCCGGACTGCGAAAGAATGCTGGGGTTCACGACGATGATGTACGACATCGCGAAGAATGTCGTCAGACCTGCGATGATCTCCGTTGAGACCTTGGTACCGTTTTCTTTCAGATGAAAGAACCTGTCCATAGAAAACACCTCTCCTCTTTTTTACCGGACGGAGAACGGGATTTGCACCGCCACGCCCGGCGACGTCCCTTATCATATCATACTTTTCCGCAAAAGTCATCACCTTCGGACAAAAAAATGAAATAAAGCGTCCGGTCTCACCAAAAAGATGGTAAAAATTAGAATTTCCTCGCGCGGCGTGTACGGGAGGACAGGAAAAAGGCCGCGCAGCATACAATGAAATGCGGTGCTAAGTTTCAGCCAGTTTTGCGGGAGTCCGCTTGACTTCGGGGGAAAAAGCCCATACAATAAATATGTTCGGAAACGAACAGTGAAAAAACAGGAGAAAATGCTATGGACAGCATGATTGAAAATATATATGTCAGCAGGGAGCTGTATTCCCTCCTCTTTGCGCCCGTCTGCGTGAAATACGGCGTCACGCTGACGGAGATCCTCGTACTGCTGTCCCTGTCGAACGGCGGCGGAGGCGATACCGCGAAGGACATCGTCCGCAGGCTGGGTATTGCGAAGTCCCATGTCTCCGTATCGGTCAGGGATCTGGAGGAACGCGGCTATGTGAAAGGCGGCTGCGAGGGAAACGACCGCCGTCTGATCCACCTGCATGTCTGCGAGCGCGCGGCGGACGTCATTGCCGAGAGCAGAGCCGTGCAGCAGCAGATCCACGCCGTCATGGAGGAAGGACTGTCTCCGGAGGAACGGGAAACCCTCGTCCGGCTCATCGGGCGTATCACGGAGAACGCCAACGCCTATCTGGAGCACGCCAGAGCCGGAACGGGCGGCCGTCAGAACGCATAAATCCGAACTTCCCTGCCCGACCGGGGACTTGTCCGCTGGCTGCACGACGGCGACGGAGACGAGGGCACCTATGTCGTGATTACGGACGCCGGGCTGCGGCTGATGGAGAATCAGGAGAAACGCTTCCGGGCGTATTACGGCCGCGTCATTGAACAATACGGCCGCGACGAGATGATCCGGCTGCTCGACATGATGAAGCGGCTGGAGGACGTCATGCGGGACGAATGGAAGGAAACGGAGGTGGATGCGGATGCTGACGGAGAGAATGAATGAGTATTTTCTGGAAAAGGAACAGGTCTGCCGGAAAAACGACTACATCGCACCGCGGCTTTACGAGGAATACGGCGTCAACAAGGGACTTCGCGACGAAAACGGCAACGGTGTGCTGGCGGGACTGACCAATATTTCAAAAATCGTCTCTTCCAAGATCGTCGACGGCAAAAAGACGCCCTGCGACGGTGAGCTGTGGTATAGAGGCTACCGCGTGGAGGAGCTGATCGGCGGACTCGGCGGGCACGAGATGGGCTTTGAAAAGACCGCCTATCTGCTGCTGATGGGAGAGCTGCCGGATGCGGACGAACGCGCGGCGGATACGAGCGTCAGCAACTCGCTGCGGCAGTGCATCCGGCTCCGATACCTATTCCACCGTTGCGGCGGCGATGTCCTCTCTCAAAGGCCCGAAGCACGGCGGCGCGAACATCAAGGTCATGGATATGATGGAGGACATCCGCGCGCACGTCGGGGACTGTGCGGACAAAGACGCGGTGGCGGACTATCTCGGCAAAATCATCGACCGGGAGGCGTTTGACAAAAAGGGACTCGTATACGGTATGGGGCATGCCGTCTATTCCCTTTCCGACCCGCGCGAACGGATCTTCAAGCGCTACGTCGAGCAGCTCGCGGAGGAAAAGCACCGCACGGCCGATTTCGAGCTGTACCGGAACGTAGAGGAGCTGGCGCCGGTGCTGATCGCGCAGAAAAGGCGCATTTTCAAAGGGGTCAGCCCGAATGTGGACTTCTACAGCGGCTTTGTCTACGATATGCTGGGCATTCCGCGCGAGATGTACACGGCCGTCTTCGCGATCGCGCGGATCGTCGGCTGGAGCGCGCACCGGCTGGAAGAGCTGATCTGCATGGATAAGATCATCCGCCCGGCCTATATGAGCGTGATGAATGAAAAAACGGAGTAAAGAAGGCATCCATTTATTCTAAAAAGAAAGCGGGAGGTTTCCTATGAATTCGAAACTGAAAGTCAAGCTGCAGGAATCTCTCCTGGCTGTACTGCCGATTACCGGCATCGTGCTGGTGCTGAGCATCTTTTTTGTGCCGCTGAATACCGGGACGATGATGATGTTCTTTGCGGGCGCGGTGATGCTGATTCTCGGCATGGGCATGTTTCAGCTCGGTGCGGAGATTTCGATGACGCCGATCGGCGAAGGCATCGGCGTGCAGATTTCGAAATCCGGGAAGCTTGCGCTGATCGCGCTGACGGGGCTTGTGATGGGGATTATCATCACCGTCGCGGAGCCCGATCTGCAGGTGCTGTCCAATCAGGTGCCGGGAATTCCGAATATGACGCTGATTCTGACGGTTGCGGTCGGCGTCGGCATCTTTCTTGCGATCGCGGTCCTGCGGATCGTGCTGAAAATCGACCTGTCGGTGCTGCTGATCCTGCTGTATGCCGTGCTGCTCGTCCTCTCCTTCTTTGTACCAAAGGACTTTCTCGCCGTCGCCTTCGATTCCGGCGGCGTTACGACGGGGCCGATCACGGTACCGTTCATCATGGCGCTCGGCGTCGGTCTGTCATCCGTCCGCGCGGATAAAAACGCGACGAACGACAGCTTCGGGCTCGTGGCGCTGTCGAGCGTCGGACCGATCCTTGCCGTCATGCTGCTCGGCTGGTTCTACAGCACCGAGGGCGCGTCCTACGGGGCGGCGGCACTGGTCTCCGTCGAGACCATGCGGGATGTGGCACGCGCCTTTGCGGTGCAGCTTCCGCACTATGCGAAAGACGTCTTTATCTCCATCGTGCCGATTTTCCTGATGTATCTCGTTTTTCAGGCGCTCAGCCACCGGTATCAGCGCCGGCAGCGGCTGCGCATTCTGGTGGGCTTCGGCTACACCTACATAGGGCTCGTGCTGTTCCTGTGCGGCGTCAACGTCGGCTTTGCGCCGGTGGGCACGATGCTCGGGCGCGAGCTGGCGGCGACGACGCAGTGCTGGCTGCTGGTTCCCGTCGGTATGCTGATCGGATACTTCATCGTCAAGGCGGAGCCCGCGATTCAGATATTGAACCACCAGGTGGAAGGCGTCACCGACGGCGCCGTTTCCGCCAAAGCGATGAATCTCTGCCTCTCCATCGGCGTATCGGTGAGCGTAGGACTCGCGATGCTGCGCGTGCTGACGGGGATCTCGCTCCAGTGGATCGTCATTCCCGGCTATGTGATCGCGCTGGTGATGTCGCGGCTTGTGCCGAAGATCTTCGTCGGTATCGCGTTTGACTCGGGCGGCGTCGCGAGCGGCCCGATGACCTCGACTTTTTTGCTGCCGCTGTGCATCGGAGCCTGTGAGATGCTGGGCGGCAATGTGATGACGGACGCGTTCGGCGTCGTGGCGCTCGTGGCGCTGACCCCGCTGATCGCGATACAGATTATGGGACTGCAGTATCGCTTCAAGCTGAACCGGCGGAAGCTGCAGAACGGGCCGGAGGTACCGCTTCCGGAGGACAGCGACGATATCGTGGAAATTGGGGAGGAATGAGCGGATGAATATGGACGAAAAAAATCTGTCCTTTCGGATGCTGATCTTGATAACGAATCCAAAGCCCGCCGAACGGGCGGCGGAGATGTTCCGCATCGGCGCCGTACCGACGCATTACCGCCTGATGGCGCGGGGCACGGCGTCCAGCGAGATGATGGATATTTTAGGGCTTGGCAGCAGCGACCGTGTCATGCTCGTGAGCATGATGCCGACGCGTTTTGCAAACGCGATGCTGCATAAATTGAAGAAAGAGCTGAAGCTTGGCGCCGTAAACCACGGAATCGCCTTCTGCATTCCGGTTTCCGGCGCGAACAATCTGATACTGCGGATGCTGCAGCAGCTCGACGGCGAGGAACCCCCGGAAAGAAAGGATGAACCGGCTATGACTGAGATGGAATATGCGATGATTGCCGTAGTGGTCAATCAGGGCTTCAGCGACGAGGTCGCGAGCGTGGCGAGAGCCGCCGGCGCGAGGGGCGGCACCGTGCTGCACGGACGCCGTGCCGGAGACGAGCAGGCGATGAACTTCTGGGGGCTCAGCGTCCACGATGAAAAAGAAGTCGTGCTGATCGTGACGGACGCCGCAAGCAAGAGGAAGATCATGCAGGCGATCGGCGAAAAATGCGGGATGCGCAGCGAGGCGAAAGGCATTGTCGCGTCGCTGCCGGTGGAGAGCGTCATCGGGCTCGGAGACGACGAATAAGGGTGCCCCGGACGGCTATCCGGGGCAGTGCAAAAACGGCAAATCCTCCGTATGGGTTGATCCTACGGAGGATTTGCCGTTCGTGTCCGATATTCGATACGCGCTGACGGAGTACGGGGATGCCGGGATGTGCCGCCGCTTACCGGTACAGGATCCGCGTCTCCACGGTGAAATCCGTTCCGGTTTTCGTCCACGTCAGCCGGTCGAGATAGGTCACCCGGTTATCTTCCCCCATCGCGGGCGTGTGGTCGAGATGCAGCAGCGCCGAGGAGCGAAGCGTCATCGGCCCGCGGGAGAGCCGCTGACGGGCGACATGCCCCAGCTCCAGATACGGCGCGTGGTGCACGATGGGATCCTCCGCGCATTCGCTTTCCTCGAGCGCCGTGGGACGGCCGGCAAGGTACCAGCGCCCCTGAAATTCGAGCGGCTCCGAGGACTGTACGCGGTCCGAAAACCACGCGCCGTCCTCCGTCAGGCGCACGCTGCGCGTCCAGACATAGGAACGCTCCTCGTACTGCACCGTGACGCGGGCACGGACGGTATTCGCGGAGAGGTCGGCCTCGAGCACCTCGACGTCGTACCGGGACGCATAGAACGGGAGGGCGGCGCAGGTGACGACGCTGTGCGCCTCGGCGGTCTTCCCCCAGACGTACAGATCGTTGCGGTCGTAGTTGCAGCAGCCGGTATCCGTGAGGATCTCCTCGCCGTCCGCCCAAAGCAGGGGCTGCACGCGTCCGTAGTGCTGGTGTCCGCCGAAAAACGCCATCGCATCGAGCGCCAGCTCCCAGCGGGAATTGCGGAGGATAATGTATTCGGAATCCGGCATCCGGATGGAGGGCTTTGAAAAATCCGCCTGAAAGGGGAAAATTTCCCCCATGCGCCGCACGTCGGCGTGCGCGTCCATGCCGTAGGCGTCGCTGAGGCGCAGGGCGCGGCCGTCCTTTGTCGCGACGGAGGCAAGCCACTGGTACTGCCGGATGACGGAGTCGTGAAGGCCTTCGATCTCCGGATAGCCGTTGAGTTCGCAGTTTTTCTGCGCTTCCAGATACAGCCGCGCGATGAAGTGGTTATAGCTGGGGCCGACCTCCTTCGTGCCGCCGTCCGGCATCACGTTGAAGGCGAAGCAGGCGGTCATGACGGCCTTGCCGCAGTCGAAATACGCGCGCGCCCGCGGCAGCTCGGCAAAAACGATGCCCGCGGTTACGAGGACGCTTGCCATCTGCAGCGTGTGGTTCCCGAGCCGCCCCTTTTCCCCGACAAACTGCGCTTCCTCCGCGAGATGGTCGAGGTTCAGCTCGAGAAAGGCGTAAATCTCCCGCCATTCGTCCTCTGTGAAGGCGTCGTCATGGGTGCCGAGCATGTACAGGCTGTGCAGGAGCGTCATCGTGCGCCAGCTGACCTGCATATCGCGCCAGCGCATCGAGGTGTTCACATGGGAAACGTCCCTTTGCAGCGGCTCGTAAGGGGCAAAATCCGCCCAGTTTTTCAGGATACGCAGCCATGCCGCGGCGTATTTTCGGTCGGACGTGCGCAGATACGCCTGCGCCAGCGGCAGCAGCATGTACAGCCGCTGCGGCCAGGACTGCCATTCGTGCTGCTTCGGCATGCCGGAGGCGGCGGCAAGATGGTAGGAGCGTCCCCAGTCCATTTCCCCGTTTTCATCCCGGAAAAGCTCGAAAAGCTCGCCCGAGAGGGTCTTTTCCAGCAGCGTATCGGAGGACGCGTCGCCGAAGTGCTCCGCGGCAAAGAGAAACGCGCCGCCGTCGAGGACAAGATACGGAAAAATCGGTTCCTTTTTCAACGCTTCGCGCGGATACACATAATACCGCGTCTGCGGCGCCGTATGGGTCAGCGCGGCGAGATACGGCTTTCTGTATTCGTTGTCCATGAAAAACTGCCCCCTTCGATTGATATATGATAATTTCGGATATGCCGAAAAGAGCCTTCCCGTTTTTTTGACCGTGAAAGGCTCTTTTTTGCGTTATCGGATGCGGCGCGCTGCGAAAAAACAGGATCAGAACGCCGCGCGGAGCATCGCAAAGTAGTGCTCCGGCGGGATATAGGACGGAATGCTGTTGCCGGAGCCGAGCGCGTAGCCGCCCTTCTCCTCCGCCATCTCGAGCATCCGGCGGGCACGCGCCGTGATCTCCTCCGGCTCGGAGCGCACGAGGAAGTCGACGTCCAGACCGCCGAGAATGGCGATGCGTCCGCCCCAGCGGCGGTAGGCGTCCTCCACGGGCAGGATGTTGTCCTGATAGGAGTGCTTGCCGTCGAATTTCATGTCCTCGATGATGTCCTCCATCACCGATTCGAGCTGGCCGCAGGAATGCAGCACCGCGGGCTTGCCGTGCTTGTGCGCGACCTCGACCATCTTCTTGTGCCACGGGAACGCGTACTCGCGCATCTGCGCGGGAGAGAGCATCGGCTGGGAGTTAAAGCCCCAGTCGTCGTTGATCATCAGGATGCCGACGGTGTCGAACGAGGCGGAGATCTCATAGTGGCGCAGCAGAATGGAGCCGACGCGGTCGAAGATGTCCCGGACGAGCTCGGGATCGTCGTAGAGCATCAGGCAGAGGTTGTCGTAGCCTACGATGTTGATGACGTTTTCCAGCAGGCCGTCGGGGCTCGAGGCCATGATCTTCATATTGCCGGGCAGATAGGGCGCGACCTTTTCCAGACGGGAGTAGTCGGCCTTGTCCGGATCCGGCCAAGGGTAGCGTTCAAAGTCCTCGCGGTTTTTGATGCAGGCGTGGGCGTTGAGGGACTTCGTCTCTCGGTACTCGGTGTCCCCCGTCGGGAACAGAAGGTCGCTGCCGCCGGTGGTGACATAGTCATAGCCGCAGGCAGCGAATGCCCGCGCGAGATACGCAATCATCTGCACCGGATCGTCGCCGGACGGCGGATCCCCCGCGACCAGACGGTAGACATCCATATTCATAAAGAACTCGAACAGCGTCGGCCGCGAAGGCTTTTTGCCCTGCAGCACCTGCAGGATATTGTTGAAATCGGGTTCGCGCCGGGTTCCGTATTCCATGGAAAAACGTCCTTTCGCTCTTAGTTTTGTTTCAGTATACGAAAAAATACGGAACAAAACCAGCGCAGTTTTTACGGATTCCTGTCCATTTTTTGCTTTCGCAGCCGTTCCTGAAATCCGGACGGCGTCTCCCCCGCGATGCGCTTGAAGGCTCTGCCGAAGGAGGACGGGGTATCATAGCGCAGCACCTCCGATACCGCGGCGGCGGACAGACCGTCCTCCAGCATCCCCTTGGCGGCCTGCACCATCAGCTCGTCGAGATAGGCCTTGAAGGGCATCCCCATCCACTGACGGAACAGCCGGGAAAAATACGCGGGAGAGTACCCGGCGGCACGGGCGGCGGTCTCCAGCGTGATGCGTTCCGTCAGATGGCTGCGCAGGTAGGCGGAGATTTTCTGCGCTTCCCCCGTGCTCGGCGGCATCTGCCCGACCTCCGTCCCGCTGCGCTCGAGAAGCCCCAGCGCCTGCAGGGTCAGCCCCTGCGAAATGGAGGCATATCCGGGACGCCGCAGCGTAAACTCCTCCTGAAGCCGGCTGAAAAGCGGCGCCATCTCCTGCGACGCCTGTCCGGACGGCAGGAAAAGGGAGGGAAGCCCGCTGCAATGGAACTGCGCGACCCCGATATAGCACCGGTCCTCCACGGACACCGTGGCATGAACGGCGCCCGGCGCGATGTAGAGCGTATCGCCGGCGTGAAACGTAAAGCGCTCGCCGTTGAGGGTCTGCTCCGCGCAGCCGTCGAATACGAACAGCAGCTCCGCACAGCAGTGCCAGTGCTCGTGGACCATCAGTCCCGCTTCCCGGCGGTAATTGACGAACACCGACACCTGATCGGGACGGAGCTGTTCCGCCTTCAGCTCCTGATACGGCAGCATCCGAATCCCCCTCCCCTCTTTTTCGTCTCTTTTGCCGCGTCTTTACCGATCGGGAAGCGCCGCCAATTCGTTTTCCATCGCTTTCCGGAACGAGATCCGGCGCCATGAGCCCATCATGCTGACGCAGGCGGGAAAATCGGGGCGCTCAAGGCAGCGGCGCAGCCGTTCCGCGCAGACGGCGCCGGGATGCGCCTTCCCGATCTCGCACAGCGCGAACAGGGCGTGCGACACATACTGGAACCGGGCGTCCGCTTCATCGAGCAGGATGTAATTCGGCTGGAAGCGGTAGCCTGCGCCGTGGGATTCGACGATTTCTGTCAGCTTCTCCGCAGCTTCGGCGCAGTGCAGCCTTCCGAGCGCGGAGATCGCGGCGACCGCGTGCGGCAGGACATAGGTATAGCTGGTTTGGGGCGTATAGCCGCCGGTATCCTCGAGCATCTCGAGCAGCACCGGAACGGCTTCCGCATGTCCCAAAAGGCTCAGCGCCAGCGCCGCGTTCCGCCGAAGCCGCGTGTCGCCGGAATCGAGCGCGGCGATCAAAGGAGCCGCGGCGGCCTCCCCGCGCATCCGCGCCGACCAGATCGCAAGTCCCGGGCAGTCCGTCGCAAGCTCTCCGGGGATCTCCTCTTCTTCGAGCCAGAGCCCGCCGACGCTGTCCGCACAGCGCCGCCGCGGGGGATTGCCCTGACGCTCGAGGACGAAGCCGTCCCCGTCTTTTAAGCAGCCGGTCTCACGCAGACCGGCCTGCAGCGCCGGATAGGGCACCTTCACGGCGGGTACGCCGAGACGGATGGCGTGCGCGGCGAGCACGGCGGCGGCCTCTCCGGACTTGGCGCAGTCGTCCATCATCCGCAGCCCCTGCGCAAAGTTGTGGTCGCAGGCAAAAATTCTGCCCGCGGCGAGGAGCCCCTCTTTCCCCTTCGGGATCAGCGCGCCGGCGGGAACGGGTATGCCGAGATTCCAGCCCCACATCCCGGCGATCGTCATCCAGTCCTGCATGATCCGGTCTTCCGTGCCGAACTCCTTGCTGTGCGTATCGAGATTCGTGCGGCACCAGAACACGGGAGCATCCGTGACGCGGCCGTCCATATAGTCGGAGAAGCGCAGCGTCTCCTCCCCTTCGATGCGCAGCCCCTGCCGGATGCCGATCAGCGGCGCGATGCCCAGATAGAGCCGGGAGTCGTCCGGATGCTCCGGAAGCTGGTTATCCTCCCACGAGGAGCGCAGGATCTCGTGTCCGAGCTCGAGTGGGTCGTACTGGTTGACGACGCCGTTGTCGCGGTATTCCCACCAGACCCTTCTGTTCGTCCGGTCGAAATACTGCAGAACGTTTGAAAAGTTCGTAAAGCTCCCGCTGGTCTCGCGCCCGGGCAGCATGGCGCACCCGGCCATGCGGCAGACCTCCCCTTCCGCCGTGCAGTCGAGCACGAATTTCGCCCGGATGCGGTGCAGTCCCTCCCGGTCGCGGTATAAAAGCCCCGTGACCGTGTTTTCCTCGCCGGTCACGCCGTATACGCAGGCATCGTAGCGCGTGTCCGCGCCATATTGCTGCAAAAGCTGCTGAATCGCGGCCGATTTCCCAAAAGAAACGCTGCAGGGCAGGAATTTTTCGCCGAACGCCTCCGCCTGCGCGTCGAAATCGCGGTATACGCCGCCCCGGACGCCGGCGTAGTAGCTCTGGACGGCGCCCGCCGTATTCGATCCGCCGGGGAAGCCGAGCTGCTCGACCGCGATGACGCGCAGACCGTCGCGCGCCGCCCGCAGAGCCGCGGCGGAACCCGCGACGCCGAGTCCCGCGACGGCGATGTCGCAGGTTTCCTCGGTCACTGCCGGGCGCACGATGCTGCCCGGAAGCTCCGGCGCGCGCAGGCGCAGTCCGGCCTCGAACGCGTCGGCGGCGGTGCGGTGCCACGCGGAGGGCTGCCAGATGCCGTGTCCGCTCCCGGCGGGCAGAATCCCGAGCTGCGGGGCGAACGCGAGGAGCTTCTCCCCTTCCCAGCTCTCCGCCGCCGCAAGGCGCGCTTCGGCCATGGAGGTGCCGTTCCGCACGGGAAGGGAGACAAATCCGCTCTCCAGCGCGGCGGTGAGGAAGGCGTCTCCTGCGGGCGCGGGTTCGCCGAGGAAGATGTGCAGGTCGAAATCCGCCGTAGTGTCGATGACGCGCCCGGCCCGGATCGGAAAGCTGCCGCCGGTGCTGTGGACGGTCAGCAGCAGCCCGTCCCCGTCCCGTGTGACATCCGTTACCCGGGACAAAAACAGGACGTCCGCGCCGCTTTCGTCAAACCATTTGGCGGCAAGAGGGCCCAAGGAAGGTGCGTGCATCGCGCAGCCCTGCGAGATGCCGCGTTCGCGCATTTCACGCAGCTTTTCGCGGGTTTCCGCGGCGTAATCGACGCCTTCCCGCTGCGCGCTGCCCGACCATGCGCCCGCAAACTCGGGGGCGCAGAGACAGCCCGCCTCGATGACGGCGCAGGTTTTGCCCTCTTTTCCGGCGCGCACGGCGTACCCCAAAGACAGCATCGTCGCGCCGATCAGAACGGTATCGTATCGCATCATGGGACAGTTCCTTTCATTGGCCGGTCATGGCATCGTTCCGGCGATTGCCGCGCCGAGAAAGCATGAAAAAACGGGGGCTGCGGCGAAAAAATTATATCACATCCGGCGCGGTTTCGTCAATCGGCGCGAGGCGGAAAGAACGGTACTTTTTTGCGCTGCGGGGAGCGAATCCGTGCTTTTTTTCGTATGGGACGAAAAACGGGGAGCGGAAAAGATGCCGCTCCCCGGTTTTTGCGGGTTTATTCGGTTCGCAGGGCGATGACGGGGTCTTTCTTCG